>NZ_JALQDQ010000004.1:0-90218 GCF_023631105.1 Caballeronia sp. AZ10_KS36
CGGCTCATCGAGCCACTGCGGCAGCGCGCGGCCCGACAAGGCGAGCGTGCGCGGCTGATCGAACCAACTCATGCTGCGATTCCTTTGTTCTTGTTATTAACGGTGAAACTCTCGTCGAGCCCGAGCCGCGCGGAGCCGATCGTTCGATCGAACGGATGACGTCCAGTGCAACCCGACAGCCGACGGCAGCATAGTCTGCCATCCTAAGCGTCAGTTTCGTGCTTCCGCCATAAAACGTGACATTCGTCTACCTTCCTAGCGGGCGCCGTCCCCAAAACCGGGCCCGCTAGGCCTCAACCGCCCCTACTCACGAACACGCATGATGCGCATGCACCGACCCGAGCACCGCCACTTCCGCCGGCGTGCGCCTGAGATCCGCCTCACTGACCTGCTTGGCGTCCGCGAGAAAATCATCGACGATCGACGACACCGTCGTATCCGTCAAACACAGCGACACGCGCCGCGTTTCGTTCGCCGGCATCGACGCGCGTTGCGACAAGAACAGCACGCCGTACTGATACCCGCGCACGATGCCCCGCACCGCGCCGACGCATTGTCCCTGCGCGGCGTTGTCGCCTTTTTGGCCGCACTGCTGCGCGAGCGACCACGCGGAAAAGCTCGGATCGGATGCACCGGGCGTCGGCGCGGATTGCGCGTGGGCGGCCGTGGCTGCGCAAAGCGCGAGGGAAGCGGCGAGCGAGAGAGCGCGTTTCATCGTGGGTATCCTCTTGTATGAACGTTGAACCGTTGAGAGGCGACGAGAGCGCGTTTGGTTCCAGCGGCTTGCTTCAGGTCACGTTTTCGCGCGATCGCAGCGCCCGCAGTTCAGCCACCGGAATATGGCAGTGGATCACGTGGCCGTTTCCGGCATCGCGGCTGGGCGGCGTCTCGCGCTCGCAAATTTCGCCGATCTTGCGCGGACAGCGCGTGTGAAACACGCAGCCCGACGGCGGATTCGCCGCGCTCGGCAACTCGCCCGACAGCCGGATGCGCTGATACGCCGCGTGCGCGTCGTCGAGCGAAGGCGCCGACGACAGCAACGCTTCAGTGTACGGATGCTGCGGGCCGTCGAACACATCGGCGGCGCGGCCGATTTCCATGATGCGCCCGAGATACAGCACGGCGATGCGGTCCGACAGATAGCGCACGACGTGCAGATCGTGCGAGATGAACACATAGCTCACGCGCCGCTCGCGCTGCAAATCCGCGAGCAGATTCAGGATCGCGGCCTGCACGGAGACATCGAGCGCGGACGTGGGCTCGTCGCAGACGACCACGCGCGGATCGCCCGCGAAGGCCCGCGCAATCGCGACGCGCTGCTTGAGTCCGCCCGATAGTTGCCGCGTGCGCGAGCCGAGATAACGCTCGGGCAGGCGCACCGCTTCGGTCAGCGTGTGCAGCCGCCGCTCTTTCGCTTCGCCGTGCAGCGCGCCGAGCTTCGCGAGCGACCGCGCAATCAGCCTGCGCACCGAATGCGCGCGGTTCAGCGCCGAATCCGGATTCTGGAAGACGATTTGCAGCGACTTGACCTGCTCGCCGCTGCGCCGCGTGACGCGCTCGGCGAGGCGCTGGCCGTCGAGTTCGAGCGTCGCGCCTTCATCCGGCGAGACGAGGCCGAGCAGCAGTTTCGCGAGCGTCGTCTTGCCGCTGCCCGACTCGCCGACGAGCCCGAGCGTTTCGCCCTGCGCGAGGTCGAGCGAGACATCGTGGACGGCGCGCACGTCTTCATCGCCGACGCGGAAGGTTTTTGATACATGACGGGCCGACAGCGCAAGCGGGGCGTCGTCGCGCGGCGGCGCGGGCGGCGGCGTTTCGTCAGTCGAGCGGGGCAAAAGATGCGCGCGCTCGTGGTAATGACAGCGCGACATCTGGTCGCCGTGAAGCGATGCCACGCGATACGGCGGCGGCGCTTCCTTCACGCAGCGTTCGTCCGCCATCTTGCAGCGGGGCGCGAAGATGCAGCCTTGCACGACCGATCCCGGCAGCGGCAGCGAGCCCGGAATCGTGTCGAGCCGGCCGGTTTCCTTCGTGCGCGTGCTCGTCGGCAGGCAGCGCAAGAGGCCGACCGTGTACGGGTGGCGCGGCTTCGCGAAGACATCGGCGGTCGCGCCTTCTTCCACCAGCCGGCCCGCATACAGCACGCCGACGCGGTCGCACATGCGCCCGATCACCGCGAGGTTGTGGCTGATGAACAGCACCGCCGTGCCGAGTTCCGCGCGTAGCTGCGCGATCAGATCGAGCACTTCCGCTTCGACGGTGGCATCGAGCCCGGTCGTCGGTTCGTCGAGAATGAGCAGTTCGGGATTGCACGCGAGCGCCATCGCGATCACGACGCGCTGCTGCATGCCGCCCGACAATTGATGCGGATAACTCTCCATCACCCGCTCCGGCGACGCGATGCGCACGCGGCGCAGCATGTCGGCGGTGCGGGCGAGCGCGTCGTCGGCGGAGGCGCCCGCCGCTTCGAACGCTTCGGACACCTGACGCGCGATCGTCAGCGATGGATTGAGCGCGCGCCCCGGGTCCTGATAGACCATCGACACGGCGTTGGCGCGCAGCGCGCGAAGCGCTTCGGCGGGCAGGGCGGCGACGTCGTGTCCGCCGACCGTGATGCGGCCCGCCTTCACGCGGCCGTTGCGCGGCAGATAGCGCAGGATCGCGAGCGCGGCCGTCGATTTGCCGCAGCCCGATTCACCGACGAGCCCGTATGCCTCGCCGCGCCGCACGCGCAGCGTCACGTCTTGCAGGACATCGCGGTCGTGCCAGCGCGTGCGATACGCGACCGTCAGGCCGACCACCGTTAGCGCATCCGTCTCGCTGCCCTTGGCCGCGCCGAACGCGGGGAAGGCCGATGGCGGCGGTCCGTTCATCGGTCGAGCACTCCTTGCACGGCATCCGCGACGAGATTCACCGCGACGACGAGCGATGCAATCGCCGCCGCGTCGAACACGACCGTCCACCACGCGCCGCCCGCCATCAGCGTGTAGCTTTCCGAGAGCGCCAGGCCCCAGTCGGCGGAAGGCGGCTGAATGCCGAAGCCGAGAAACGACAGCGTCGCGACCGCGAAGATCGCGTAGCCGAGGCGCACCGTCGCTTCCACGATGATCGGCGGCAGCACGTTCGGCAGAATCTCCGCGAACATGATGTAGAACGCGTTTTCGCCGCGCAGTTGCGCCGCGAGCACATAGTCGAGATGCCGCTCGCCGAGCACCGCCGCGCGGACCGTGCGCGCGGTGATCGGCGCGAAGGTGAGGCCGATCACCAGGATCACCGTCGTGTTGCTCGCGCCGACCGCGGCCAGCGCGAGCAGCGCCACGATCACGAGCGGCAGCGCGAGCAGCGCGTCGATCGCGCGGCCGACCACGGCATCCACCCAGCCGCCGAAATAGCCGACGACGAGCCCGAGCGCCGTGCCCGCCGCCGTGCCGAGCAGCGTCGCGAGCGGCGCAATGGTGAGAATGTCGCGCGAGCCGACGATCACGCGCGCGAACACATCGCGGCCGAGCTGGTCGGTGCCGAACCAGTGTTCGGCGGACGGCGCGGCGAGCGAATTCAACGGATCGGACGCGTACGGGTCTTGCGGCGCGAGCCAGTGTCCGAAGAGCGCACACGCGACCCAGAAGAGCAGGATCAGCACGCCCACATCGAACGTGGCCGAACGCGCGAGCGCGCCGAGGGCGTCGAACCGCTTCGGTCTGACGGCGGCGACCGTGCTCATCGCGCGCCTCCGGTGCGAAGGCGCGGATTGAGCACGACATAGAGCGCATCCGCGATCAAATTGGCCGCCGTATAGATCACGCCGATGGTCAGCACGCCGGCTTCGAGCATCGGAAAGTCCTTCGCCTTCGCGGCGTTGTAGATGAGCGAGCCGATGCCCTGATAGTGAAACAGCGTCTCCACGACGACGAGCCCGCCGATCATGTACCCGAGCTGCGTCGCGGCGACCGTGACCGTCGGCAGAAGCGCATTGCGCAGCACGTGCCGCAGGATCACGACGCGGCGCGGCAAGCCCTTGAGAATCGCGGTGCGCGTGTAGTCGGCGTCGAGCGCCTCGACGGTGCCGGCGCGCGCCATCCGCGCGATATAGCCGAAGAACACGAAGACGAGCGGCAGCACCGGCAGAATCAGATGCTTCAGTTGCACGAGCGCGCTGGCGTTGGCGGGCGCGCTCGCTTCGATCGGCAGCCATTGCAGCCACACGCCGAAGATCAGAATCAGCACGATGGACGACACGAACTCCGGCACGACCGTCGCCGTGAGTCCGCCGATGCTGATGAACCGGTCGATCCAGCGCCCCGCGTGCAGCGCCGCGTAGACGCCGCCCGCGATGCCGAGCGGCACCACGACCACGAACGCGAGCGCGCCGAGCTTCGCCGAACTCCACAGCGCGCCGCCGATGAACGGCGCGACCGGCGCCCGAAACGCATACGACTCGCCCATGTCGCCGCGCAGGAAGTGCGTGATCCAGCCGGTGTATTGCGTGAGAAGCGGCCGGTCCACGCCCAGTTGATGATTCAGCGCCGCGACGGCGCGCGCATCGGCGAGCGGGCCGAGAATGGCGCGGCCCACGTCGCCGGGCAAGAGCTGGCCGCCCGCGAAGACGATCATCGACAGAAGCCACAGCGTGACGAGCGCAAGCAGCACGCGCACGCCGACGAAGCGCAGCACGCGCCGCGCCTTCGCCGAGCCGTTGCGCTTGCCGCCGATGCCCGCCGGGGACGTGATCGTGCTCAAGCGGCCACCGTCGC
Source organism: Caballeronia sp. AZ10_KS36 (assembly GCF_023631105.1). Taxonomy (NCBI): domain Bacteria; kingdom Pseudomonadati; phylum Pseudomonadota; class Betaproteobacteria; order Burkholderiales; family Burkholderiaceae; genus Caballeronia; species Caballeronia sp. AZ10_KS36. The sequence continues at coordinate 4,749 of NZ_JALQDQ010000004.1, forward strand.
GCGGTCGAACCACATCTGCGAGATGGCGTTGAAGCGCACGCCCGACACGTTCGCGCGCGTGACGATCAACTGGTCGTAGAAGTAAGGGATCACGACGGGCGTTTCGTCGAGCAAGAGGCGCTGAATCTGCCCGGAGAGTTTTTTCTGCGAGGCCACGTCGAGCGCCGCGACGAACTGCGCGACGAGCTTGTCGTATTCCGCGTTCTTGAAATGCGCCGCGTTCCACGTGCCGCTGCTCGTGAGCGGCGCATTGAGAAACACGTTCGGCACGCCGCGATGCCCGTAGTCCGTAATGCCGAGCGGCGAATCGAGCCAATCGGACTTGCCGAACGTGCCCGAGCCGTAGTACAGGTCCTGGCTCTCCACCTTCAGCGCGATGCGAATGCCGATTGCCTTGGCCGCGTTCTGCACAACCACGGCGAGGTCGGGAATCTCCATGTACTTCTCGGTCGTGAGCGTGATGTCGAAGCCGTTGGCCACGCCCGCTTCGCTCATCAGCTGCTTCGCTTTCGCGATGTCGAGATGCCGCTGCGGCACGGTGAGATCGCTCGACGGAAAGACCGGCGCGAACGGGCTGTCGTTGCCGACCACCGCGCGCCCGCGAAACAGGCCCTTTACGATGACTTCGCGATTGATCGCGAGCGCGAGCGCCTGACGCACGCGCTTGTCCTTGAACGCGCCCATGTCGCAGCGCATGTGAATCTGCCGATGCGAACTCGACTTCGCGCCGAGCACCTTGAATTGCGGGTTCGACAGCATCGAGACGCCGCCCTGCACGGTGAAGTCGCCCATTACGTCGGCTTGGCGGCCTTGCATGGCGAGGAGTTGCGCCTGCTGGTCGGCGTAGAACGAGAACTGCACGCGGTCGGGCAGCGCCTTGTCGCCCCAGTAGTCCGGATTGCGCACGAACGACGCGCCGACCTTCGGCGTGTACTTTTCCATTTTCAGCGCGCCCGTTCCCATGAACGACTTCTCGTACGGGCCGCTGAAGTTCGCGGGCAGGATCACCGCGTTGTAGTTGTCGGAGGAAACGTAGTACGGGAAATTGCCGTTCGGCGCGTCGAGATGGAACTCGACGGTGTGATCGTCGACCGCTTTCGCCGAATCCTTCGACAGCACGCCCTTCAGCACCGAGAGCGCAGCCGACCCCGCGCCCGGATCGGCCAGGCGGTTGAAGGTGGCCGCGACGTCCTTCGCGGTCATCGGCTGGCCGTTGTGGAATTTGACGTTCTGGCGCAGCTTGAAGGTCCACACATCGCCCGTCGCGTTCGACGACCACGAGAGCGCGAGGGCAGGGCGCAGCGTGAGCGTCTCGCTGTCGTCGTCGATCAGAAATTCGCCCGTCTGGTTGATGAGCACGAGTCCGGCTGCATCGGTGACGGTCAGCGGATCGACCGCGCCCGCGGGCGTCATGTGCGCGACGCGAATCGTGCCGCCGGGCTTGGCCGCGCCCTGCGCGCGCGCCGCCGGCATGCCGAAGAGCCCGCCCGCCGAGAGCGCGAAGCCCAGCACGCTCGCGTGCCGCAGCAGTTCGCGCCGCGTGAGGCGCCCGGCCATGAACTCGTCGATCGCGTGATTGCCCAGCTCGCCCGCGTTGCCGCGCGCAAGCTCCAGGTGATGCGCGTCCGTCGATGCTTTCTTCATCGGTGATCGTTCCCTGTGCGTGTTGTCGTGTTGTCGTTGCGTGGCGCGCTTCGCCGATGTGACGCGAAGTCAGCGCGTCTCGGCGTGGAAGCAAGGAACGCGCCGCTACGTTCGGCGGCGCGTCAATGTTCGTGCGGATGCTTGTGCGGATGCTTATGGATGGGATCGACCCAGAAGACTTCTTCCGGCGTTTCGACCGCGTCGATGTTCAGATTCACGACGACCGCTTCGTTGTCGCTGCGCACGAGCACGCATTCGAGCGGCTCGTCCGTGCTCGCGTTGATTTCCTGATGCGGCACGTACGGCGGCACGAAGATGAAATCGCCAGGACCGGCTTCGGCCGCGAATTCGAGGTGCTCGCCCCAGCGCATGCGCGCCTGGCCGCGCACGATGTAGATCACGCTTTCGAGCGCGCCGTGATGGTGCGCGCCGGTCTTCGCGTTCGGATGAATGGTGACCGTTCCCGCCCAGATCTTCTGCGCCCCGACGCGCGCCGCGTCGATGGCGGCCGCGCGGTTCATGCCCGGCGTCTGCGGCGTGTTGGTGTCGAGCTGATCGCCCTTGATGACCTTGACGCCGTTCTCGCGCCAATCGATATGATGTGCGTCGCTCATGGTGCCTCTGGTCTACAGATAGAAAAAGTCCGTTGCCGCCGACACCGCGCGAGCAACGGACTTCCGATATTACACGGCGAAGCGCCCAAAGCGGGCGGCGATCATTTCCCCTTCGAGTTGATGATCGCTTCCGACACGTTGTTCGGCGTCTCGGCGTAGTGCTTGAACTCCATCGTGTAGGTCGCGCGGCCTTGCGTCAGCGAGCGCAGCGACGTCGAGTAGCCGAACATCTCGGCAAGCGGCACTTCGGCGCGCACGATCTTGCCGCCGCCGCCCGCGATGTCCTCCATGCCCTGCACGATGCCGCGCCGGCTCGACAAGTCGCCCATCACGTTGCCCATGAACTCCTCGGGCGTTTCCACTTCGACGGCCATCGTCGGTTCGAGCAGCACGGGCTTCGCGCGGCGCATCGCTTCCTTGAAGGCCATCGAGCCGGCCATGCGGAACGCGTTTTCGTTCGAATCGACATCGTGATAGGAGCCAAAGGTCAGCGTCACTTTTGTGTCGACGACCGGATAGCCCGCCAGCACGCCCGACTTGAGCGACTCCTGAATGCCCTTGTCCACCGCCGGAATGTACTCGCGCGGAATCACGCCGCCCTTGATGGCGTCGACGAATTCATAGCCCTTGCCCGGGTCCGGTTCCAGCGTGATGACGGCGTGCCCGTACTGGCCGCGCCCGCCCGACTGCTTGACGAACTTGCCTTCGACATCGGTCACCTTGTTGCGCACGGTTTCGCGATACGCGACCTGCGGCTTGCCGACCGTCGCCTCCACGCCGAACTCGCGCTTCATGCGGTCGACGAGAATTTCGAGGTGCAGCTCGCCCATGCCGGAGATGATCGTCTGGCCGGATTCCTCGTCGGTCGTGACGCGGAACGACGGGTCTTCCTGCGCGAGTCGATTGAGCGCGATGCCCATCTTCTCCTGGTCGGCTTTCGTCTTCGGCTCGACGGCCTGCGAGATCACTGGCTCCGGGAAGATCATCCGTTCGAGGATGATGATGTTGCCCGGATCGCACAGCGTGTCGCCGGTCGTCGCTTCCTTCAGGCCGACCGCCGCAGCGATGTCGCCCGCGCGCACTTCCTTGATTTCCTTGCGCTCGTTCGCGTGCATCTGAAGGATGCGCCCGAGCCGCTCCTTCTTTTCCTTCACCGGGTTGTAGACCGTATCGCCGGAATTCACGACGCCCGAATACACGCGGAAGAAGATCAGCTGGCCGACGAACGGGTCGGTCATGATCTTGAACGCGAGCGCGGAGAACGGCTCGTCGTCGCTCGGATGGCGCTCGGCTTCCTGGTCGTCTTCGGTGTGGCCGAGAATCGCGGGCACATCCACCGGCGAGGGCAGATAGTCGATCACCGCGTCGAGCATCGCCTGCACGCCCTTGTTCTTGAACGCGCTGCCGCAGAGCATCGGCACGATCTCGTTCGCGATGGTGCGCTTCCTCAGCGCCGTCTTGATCTCTTCTTCCGTCAGGCTTTCGTGGTCTTCCAGATACTTTTCGAGCAGTTCTTCGCTGGATTCCGCCGCGGCCTCGACCATCTTCTCGCGCCATTCGTGCGCGACGTCCTTGAGGTTGTCGGGGATGTCTTCGTACGTGAACTTGATGCCCTGACTCTCGTCGTCCCAGACGATGGCCTTCATCTTCACGAGGTCGACCACGCCCTGGAAGTGCTCTTCCGCGCCGATCGGAATCTGGATCGGCACCGCGACGCCCTTCAGGCGCTCGCCGATTTGCCGCTGCACGCGGAAAAAGTCCGCGCCGACGCGATCCATCTTGTTGACGAAGGCGATGCGCGGCACCTTGTACTTGTTCGCCTGACGCCACACGGTTTCGGACTGCGGCTGCACGCCGCCGACCGAGTCGTAGACCATGCAGGCGCCGTCGAGCACGCGCATGGAACGCTCGACTTCGATGGTGAAGTCGACGTGTCCCGGCGTATCGATGATGTTGATGCGATGTTCCGGATAATTGCCGGCCATGCCTTTCCAGAAGGCGGTCGTCGCGGCGGACGTGATCGTGATGCCGCGTTCCTGCTCCTGCTCCATCCAGTCCATCGTCGCCGCGCCGTCGTGAACCTCGCCGATCTTGTGCGTCACGCCGGTGTAGAAAAGGATGCGTTCGGTAGTGGTCGTTTTGCCGGCATCGATGTGGGCGCTAATACCGATATTGCGATAGCGCTCGATGGGAGTCTTGCGGGGCACGTGAACCTCCTGTGGGTAATTGCGACCGCAGTTAGGGCTTCAGCCCTTACTACGGTCTCATGCAAAGCTGTCGACCGCAGCTAGGGCTTCAGCCTCTATTGCGGTCCCATGCAATCTTTTTAGGATAGCGCGTAGACCAGCTTCTTGCAGGAATCTTGCCAGCCCTGCCGAACGTTGCGACAAACGGTTTCGGATTGTCCCTGCGCGCCCCGCGAGGGCGAAAAAAAACGGCGCGTCAGGCGACACGCCGTTTTTATCGTTCATCCAGACTTGCGCTACTGCACGCCCGGCAATCCCTTGATTTTCATGCCCGGCTTGATGCCCTTCGCCGTGAACCAGCCCTTGCTCATCTCGAGCGCATACACGCCGTTGTTGCGCGGGCAATGGTTATTCGTGGTTTCGGCATCCATTTCGTCGATGTCGGTGATCGTGCCGTCCGCGCGAATGAACGCGATCGACAGCGGGATCAGCGTGTTCTTCATCCAGAAGCAATGCACCGCGTTCTCGTCGAATACGAAGAGCATGCCTTCGTTCGCCGCGAGTTGCGTGCGATACATGAGACCCTGCTCGCGATCGGCGTCGTTGGCGGCCACGGCGGCGTCGATGACGAACATGCCGGCGGTGAGCTTCGCGCGCGGAAATTCAGACGGCTGCTTCGCGCCGGGCGGCATTGTCTGGGCCTGCGCGAGCGAAAGCGCGGCGAACGGCAGCAGAATCGCGACGACGAGCGCACGCAGTCGTCGAACGACACTCGCGCGGCGAATCGATTCAGCAAAAGAGAATGGCGCGCGCAACGCGCGCAGAGAATGCAACAGCGAATTCACACGATGCTCCTTGGAAATCGATCGTCCACGCCAAGAAAAAACAGCAGCCCCGCGCATGTTACTTGAAGCAAGACGCGAATGTAAAAAGCGCGGGCAAAGGCGGCGGACGCAGTTCACGGCGAAAAACGAAAGGACGCAAAGGCCCGATGCAAAACAAAAGGGCAGATTGCCATTCGGCGATCTGCCCTTTAACGCCGTGAAGACGGCGGTAATGCTCGTTTTTAGCTTCGCTATACCGCGTCTTACAACGAACTTACTGAGCTGCGGAAGCAGCTTCCGGTGCCGAAGCGGCAGCCTTGTGCGACTTCTTGTGCGACTTCTTGTGCGAGTGCTTCTTTGCAGCCTTGTGAGCCGGTGCCGAAGCAGCCGAAGCAGCAGCCGGAGCAGCCGCTTCCGGAGCCGAAGCTTGTGCGAATGCAGCCGTTGCGAACAGGCCAGCGACGAGAGCAGCGATCAGTTTGTTCATTTGTGAATCCTCAGCTTGAGTTAATTAACCAAACGACCCGGTCATTGAGTCATGTCGGTAAACGAGCCATCCACCTTTCGGTTGACAGTCGTATCGGCAAAAACTCGATACGGCTGTGAACGCTTGTTCCTTTCAAAAAGCCTGGAGCACACAGGTTAATCGAAAGGGTGTTTCGTTCATGCCGGATAGCTTTGTGCGGCATCTGTGGCCCTTAACGCCTCGCCGAAAGAGTCGGTTGACGCGATTTCGCAGCGATTCACTGCCCAGATGCAAAAAATCTTCGCGGGTTGATACGCGGCTAATCGGCGCGTTTCACAAAAGCGCCCGGCGCGATACTTCAATGGCGATTCAACGCACGGTTTTCCATGGCGATTGCGCCGGCACTTCGACACTTTCCCCGGGCGCGAGTCCAAGCGAGAACACGTCGAGCGCGCCGATAGCCACGCGCACGAGCCGCAGCGTCGGAAAGCCGACCGCTGCCGTCATGCGCCGGACCTGGCGGTTCTTCCCTTCGGTGATGGCGAGTTCGATCCACGTCGTCGGGATGGCGGCGCGATAGCGGATCGGCGGATTGCGCGCCCACAGGCTTTCGATATCGGGCTCCGCGACGAAAGCGGCCTTGCATGGCCGTGTCACGTAATCGCCGAGATCGACGCCTTTCGCGAGACGCGCGAGCGTGTCGTCGCCGGGCGCGCCTTCGACCTGCGCCCAATAACGCTTGACGAGCTTGTGGCGCGGCTCCGCGATGCGCGCCTGCAACGCGCCGTCGTCGGTGAGCAGAAGAAGGCCCTCGCTGTCCGCATCGAGCCGGCCCGCCGGATAGACGCCCGGCGCCTTCACGAAGTCGCCGAGCGACGCGCGGGTTTCGTGCGCGGAGAACTGGCAGATCGTGCCGAACGGTTTATTCAGAGCGATGAGCGGCATCGGCAGACAAGCGGAACAGGTGGAAGGCGTGCGCGCCGCGCGGCAGGCCGCCGGGGCGTGGATGCGGCATCTTAATGCATAATGGACCGCGATCCGTTTCTCTCACTGCCACGCCGGGCGAAGGGCCTGTCGCCCGCCTGCCGTGGATAGAATGAAAGCACTGGCGCAGCGAGCGTCCGCGCCAACCAATCATCAAGTCCGGCCTTCATTGGAGTCGACCATGTCGTATCAGCACATCCAGGTTCCGGCGGGCGGTGAAAAAATCACCGTCAACGCGGATTACTCGCTCAACGTCCCGGATCAGCCGATCATTCCGTACATCGAGGGCGACGGCACGGGCGTCGATATCACGCCGGTCATGCTCAAGGTGGTGGATGCGGCAGTCGAGAAGGCCTACGGCGGGAAGCGCAAGATTCACTGGATGGAGATCTTCGCCGGCGAAAAGGCCACGCGCGTCTACGGTCCGGACGTCTGGCTGCCGGACGAAACGCTCGATGTCGTGAAGGAATACGTCGTCTCGATCAAGGGACCGCTCACGACGCCCGTCGGCGGCGGCATCCGGTCGTTGAATGTTGCGCTTCGGCAGCAACTCGACCTGTATGTTTGCCTGCGACCGGTGCGCTATTTCAAGGGCGTGCCGTCGCCGCTGCGCGAGCCGGACAAGGTCGACATGGTGATCTTCCGCGAGAACTCGGAAGATATCTACGCGGGCATCGAATGGCCGGCCGAATCGGCGGAAGCGAAGAAGGTGATCGCCTTCCTGCGCGATGAAATGGGCGTGAAGAAGATCCGCTTTCCCGAGTCGTCGGGGCTCGGCATCAAGCCGGTGTCGCGCGAGGGCACGGAGCGGCTCGTGCGCAAGGCGATTCAGTATGCGATCGACAACAACCGGCGCTCGGTCACGCTCGTGCACAAGGGGAACATCATGAAGTTCACCGAAGGCGCGTTCCGCGACTACGGTTACGCGCTCGCGCAGAAGGAGTTCAACGCCGAACTGATCGACGGCGGCCCGTGGATGAAGGTGAAGAACCCGAAGACGGGCGCGGATGTCGTCGTGAAAGACGTGATCGCCGATGCGTTCCTTCAGCAGATCCTGCTGCGTCCGGCGGAATACGACGTGATCGCCACGCTCAATCTTAACGGCGACTACATCTCCGATGCGCTCGCGGCGCAGGTCGGCGGCATCGGCATTGCGCCGGGCGCGAACATGTCGGACTCCGTTGCAATGTTCGAGGCCACGCACGGCACCGCGCCCAAGTACGCCGGTAAGGATTACGTGAACCCGGGCTCCGAAATTCTGTCCGCCGAAATGATGCTGCGCCATCTCGGCTGGACCGAGGCAGCGGATCGCATCATCGCGTCGATGGAGCAGTCGATTCTTTCGAAGCGCGTCACGTACGACTTCGCGCGGCTCATGGAAGGCGCGACGCAGGTGTCGTGCTCGGGATTCGGCGAGGTGATGATCGACAACATGTGATGCGGTCCCGGCGGGCATCGTCCGCTGAGGCGCGCATAAAAAAACCCGGCGCGAAGCCGGGTTTTTACGGGCTCATGGCACCCGAACGGTCAGGCTGCGTCCTGGATGTTCGATGCCTGCTTGCCCTTCGGTCCCTGGACGATCTCGAAAGTGACCTTTTGGCCTTCCTTGAGCGTCTTGAAACCGTTCATCTGAATCGCCGAGAAATGTGCGAACAGATCCTCGCCGCCTTCGTCGGGCGTGATGAATCCGTAGCCTTTCGCGTCATTGAACCACTTGACCGTACCAGTAGACATTCGTACTTCCCCTCTAACTCTCGTCTCAACCAGAGCACGCTCGAAAAGCTCGACGGCCCACCCCCACAGCGAACCGCCCCCTCCTCACTGCTCCCCTCGGCCTTTTTTGCCCGATGCCCCCGGAAAAAAGTGCCAGTTTGATTGTTAAATCTCTTAAATCGAGTGTCAAGGAATTTTTGGGATGGCCGATAAGCTCGTTGCAAAGTCCACATTCGTAGGGTAATTCCTGCTTTGCCGTGTGCGCCGCCGTCCAAGCAAGGCATCTTGAAAAGTCGCATAATCGTCTCACTTGTGTGATACGCCCGGCAGCGCGCCACCGTCGTGCGGTTTGTTTTTTTTGAAGCTGTGCGATACTGGATTCGACGAGGTGCAAGCGGGCCGCGCCGAAGGTTGGGCGCCGGCAGGATTCGATGGACGGTCGCTGCGCAACGCGTGTTTTCCAGCCATACCATAGGGCCGTGCGGCCAGTGCTGGAGCGGCAATTGCGAAGGCGTCCGTGTTGTTTAGAATGGGTGTATGGCGATAAATCCCAACAAGCAGGATGGCACGGTACTCGAGCGGCAGGAGCAGAAGCTCAAAAAGCCGGCGATGTACAAGGTGGTGCTGCTGAATGACGACTTCACGCCGATGGAATTCGTCGTGATGATCGTGCAGGAATACTTCAATAAAGATCGTGAGACTGCGACGCAGATCATGCTGAAGGTTCATCGCGAGGGCAGGGGAGTTTGTGGGGTCTATACGCGGGACATTGCGTCGACCAAAGTTGAGCAAGTCGTTAGCCATGCACGGCAAGCGGGGCATCCGCTGCAGTGCGTGATGGAGGAAGCATGATTGCCCAGGAACTGGAAGTCAGTCTGCACATGGCGTTTATGGAAGCACGTCAGGCGCGGCACGAGTTCATAACGGTCGAGCATCTTTTACTGGCCTTGTTGGACAATCCGACCGCGGCTGAAGTGCTGCGCGCCTGCGCAGCAAATATCGAGGATTTGCGTCAGAACCTGCGCAATTTCATTCATGACAACACGCCGACCGTGCCCGGCACGGACGACGTCGATACCCAGCCGACGCTTGGTTTCCAGCGCGTGATTCAGCGCGCGATCATGCATGTGCAATCGACTTCGAACGGCAAGAAGGAAGTGACGGGCGCGAACGTGCTCGTCGCGATCTTCGGCGAGAAGGACTCGCACGCGGTCTACTACCTGCAGCAGCAGGGCGTGACTCGTCTGGATGTCGTGAATTTCATTTCGCACGGCATCGCGAAGACGAACAGCGGCGACGCCGCGAAGGCGAACAGCGAAGCGAATCCGGAATCGGAAGACGCCGCCGCGCAGAAGGAAACGCCGCTCGCGCAGTTCACGCAGAACCTGAACCAGCAGGCGAAGGACGGCAAGATCGATCCTTTGATCGGCCGCGAGCTGGAAGTCGAGCGCGTGGTGCAGGTGCTCTGCCGCCGCCGCAAGAACAATCCGCTGCTCGTGGGCGAAGCGGGCGTCGGCAAGACGGCCATTGCCGAAGGTCTCGCCTGGCGCATCACGCGCGGCGAAGTGCCGGACATCCTCGCGGATGCGCAGGTCTACTCGCTCGACATGGGCGCGTTGCTCGCGGGCACGAAGTATCGCGGCGACTTCGAGCAGCGTCTCAAGACGGTGCTGAAGGAACTGAAGGAGCGTCCGCACGCCATTCTGTTCATCGACGAGATCCACACGCTGATCGGCGCGGGCGCGGCATCGGGCGGCACGCTCGACGCATCGAACCTGCTGAAGCCGGCGTTGTCGTCGGGGCAGTTGAAGTGCATCGGCGCGACGACGTTCACGGAATATCGCGGCATCTTCGAGAAGGACGCGGCGCTTTCGCGGCGCTTCCAGAAGGTGGATGTCACCGAGCCTTCAGTCGAGCAGACGGTTGCCATTCTGCGCGGTCTCAAGTCGCGCTTCGAGGAGCACCACGGCGTGAAGTATTCGTCGGGCGCGCTGTCGGCGGCGGCTGAGTTGTCGGCGCGCTTCATCACGGACCGTCATCTGCCGGACAAGGCGATCGACGTGATCGACGAAGCGGGCGCGGCGCAACGCATTCTGCCGAAGTCGAAGCAGAAGAAGACCATCGGCAAGAGCGAGATCGAAGAGATCATCTCGAAGATCGCGCGCGTGCCGGCGCAAAGCGTGTCGCAGGACGACCGCAGCAAGCTGCAGACGCTGGACCGCGATCTGAAGGCGGTGGTGTTCGGTCAGGATCCGGCCATCGACGCGCTGTCGGCGTCGATCAAGATGGCGCGCGCGGGTCTCGGCAAGACGGACAAGCCGATCGGCGCGTTCCTCTTCTCCGGCCCGACGGGCGTCGGCAAGACGGAAGTGGCGAAGCAGCTTGCGTTCACGCTCGGCATCGAACTGCTGCGCTTCGACATGTCGGAATACATGGAGCGCCATGCGGTGAGCCGGCTGATCGGCGCGCCCCCGGGCTACGTCGGTTTCGATCAGGGCGGTTTGCTGACCGAGGCCGTCACGAAGAAGCCGCATTGCGTGCTGCTGCTGGACGAAATCGAGAAGGCGCACCCGGATATCTACAACGTGCTCTTGCAGGTCATGGACCACGGCACGCTGACGGATAACAACGGGCGCAAGGCGGATTTCCGCAACGTCATCATCATCATGACGACGAACGCGGGCGCCGAGGCGATGGGCAAGGCGGTGATCGGCTTCACGTCGCGCCGCGAGTCGGGCGACGAAATGGCCGACATCAAGCGCATGTTCACGCCGGAGTTCCGCAACCGCCTCGATGCGATCATCAGCTTCCGCTCGCTGGACGAGGAAATCATCCTGCGCGTGGTCGACAAGTTCCTCATGCAACTGGAAGATCAGCTGCACGAGAAGAAGGTCGATGCGGTGTTCACCGACGCGCTGCGCAAGCACTTGGCGAAGCACGGTTTCGATCCGCTGATGGGCGCGCGTCCGATGCAGCGTCTGATTCAGGACACGATTCGCCGCGCACTCGCCGACGAACTGCTCTTCGGCAAGCTGCTCAACGGCGGCCGCGTGACCGTGGACGTCGATGCGGAAGACAAGGTGCAGCTGACGTTCGACGAGAACTCGGCGCCGCCGCGTAATCCGAATCCGGAAGCGATCGAAGTCGACTGATCGTAAGTTAGCCTCGAACAAAAACGGCGCGTTCTTCAATGAACGCGCCGTTTTTTTTGGGCTTCGGAAAGCTCAGTGCTTGCCCGTGCTGCCGAATCCGCCCGCGCCGCGTTCGCTCGCCTCGAAGTCATCGACGATATTGAACTGCGCCTGCACCACCGGCACGATGACCAGTTGCGCGAGCCGTTCCATGGGGTTCAGCGTGAACGCGGTGTCGCCGCGATTCCACGTCGAAACCATCAGTTGCCCTTGATAATCCGAATCGATCAGGCCGACGAGATTGCCGAGCACGATGCCGTGCTTATGGCCGAGGCCGGAGCGCGGCAGAATGAGCGCCGCATAGCCGGGATCGGCGAGGTGAATGGCGAGACCGGTGGGCACCAGCACCGTCTGATGCGGCTCGATGACGAGCGGCGCATCCAGACACGCGCGCAGATCGAGGCCGGCGCTGCCGGGCGTTGCATAAGCGGGCAGAAAATCGCGCATGCGCGCGTCGAGAATCTTGACGTCGAGTTTCATGGTCAGGCTGAGCGGCCGAGCGCGAACGCGTCGGCGAGGAGTTGATAGGACCGCGTGCGTGCGGCGTAGCTGCCGGCGACCGTCAGAACGATCAGTTCGTCGGCGTCGAATTGTTCTTGCAGCGCGTGCAGTTTCTCCGTGACGCGCTCCGGCGTGCCGATGATGCTGCGCGCCTTCTCATGCGCGATCACCGCGCGCTCGCGTTCGCCGTATTGCTGCGCGACGCCCTGCGCGATCGACGGAATCGGCTGGTTCAGGCCATACGCCATCTGCACGCGACGCAGATCGACGGCCTTTTCCAGCGCCTGGGCTTCGTCTTCAGTATCGGCGCAGATTGCGAACACCGCCGCCGCGAGATACGGCTTCTCTTCGTGACCCGCGACGAACCGCTCGCGATACGCCTCGGCTACGTGATGCCCCATGTGCGCGTTGATGAAATGCGCGAACGCGAAGCGAATGCCGAGTTGCGCGGCCAGCAAGCCGCCGAAATCGCTTGACCCGAGCATCCACAGTTCGGGGCGCGTGTCGATCTGCGGTTGCAGCAGCACGCCTTTGGCGAGCGAATCGTCGGGAATCTTGCCGTCGAAGAGCGCGATGAGTTCCGCCACTTGCTGCGGAAAGATATCGCCGCGATTGTACGACCCGGCGGCCACTGCCTGCGCGGTCCGCATGTCGCCGCCGGGCGCGCGCCCGACGCCCAGATCCACGCGATTCGGGAACAGCGCCTCCAGCATCAGAAACTGCTCGGCCACCTTGAAGGGGCTGTAGTACGGCAGCATGACGCCGCCCGAGCCGATGCGGATGCGCTTGGTCAGACTGCCGATACGCGCGAGCATCACTTCCGGGCACGGGTTCGACACGCCGTACAGGCCGTGATGCTCCGCGCACCAGTAGCGCGTGTAGCCGAGATCGTCGGCGAGTTGCGCGAGGTCCAGCGTCGCCGCGATGGCGTCCGCCGTCGTGTGACCGTGGATGACCGGCGTCTGGTCGAGAACGGATAACTTCGTCATGTCGAGCCTACGAGAGAAGCGAGCCGCCGCTCGGCGCGCGCTTGGCGATTTCCGCGATCAGCGTGCGCGCGAGCGACTGCTTGTCGGCGCGCGGCAACGGCGTGCGTCCCGATGCTTCGAAGAGCACGACTTCGTTGTCGTCGAGGCCGAAGGTGAGCGGCCCGAGATTGCCGATCAAGAGCGGCACGTTCTTGCGCTTGCGCTTTTCCTCGCCGTGCAAGTCGAGATCTCCGCTTTCGGCCGCGAAGCCGACGCAATACGGCGGATTCGGCAGATTCGCCACCGAAGCGAGGATGTCCGGATTCTCGATGAACTTGAACGCAGGCAACGCATCGCCGGACTTCTTGATCTTATGCTCGCTCGCGTGATCGACGCGCCAGTCCGCGACCGCCGCCACCGCGATGAAAATCTCGGCATCGGACGCGGCCTGCATGACGGCATCGTGCATTTGCTGCGCGGTCTGCACGTCTTCGCGATAGACGCCCCACGGCGTCGCCAGCGAAACCGGCCCGGCGACGAGATGTACGTCCGCCCCCGCCTGCGCCGCCGCGCGCGCGAGCGCGAAGCCCATCTTGCCCGACGAGCGATTCGTGAGGCCGCGCACCGGATCGAGCGGCTCGAACGTCGGGCCGGCGGTAATCAGCACGCGGCGGCCGCGCAGAACCTTGGGCTGAAACGACGCGCAAATGGCTTCGAACGCGGCTTCCGGCTCGATCATACGGCCGTCGCCGACTTCGCCGCACGCCTGCGAGCCCGAATCCGGTCCGAGCACGTCGACGCCGTCCGCGCGGATCTGCGCGACATTGCGCTGGGTCGCCGGGTTCTGCCACATCTGGCGGTTCATCGCGGGCACGACGAGCAGCGGACAATCACGCGCGACGCAAAGCGTGGAGAGCAGGTCGTCGCACATGCCATGCGCGAGCTTCGCGATGAAATCGGTCGAGGCAGGCGCGATGACGATGGCATGCGCCTCGCGCGACAGATCGATATGCGGCATGTTGTTCGGCATGCGCGCATCCCATTGCGACACATACACGGGACGGCCCGAGAGCGCCTGCATGGTGACGGGCGTGATGAATTCCGTGGCCGCTTCGGTCATCACGATCTGCACGGTCGCGCCGGCCTTCACGAGCAGCCGCGTCAGCTCCGCGATCTTGTAGCACGCGATGCCGCCGGTCAGTCCCAGCACGAGATGTTTGCCTGCGAGTTCCAACTTGCCTCCGTCGCAAAAAAACGCGGCTCCGGAAAGGGAGCCGCGCCTGAGCACATCACTTCGAGCCGCGTACGCGCCGCAGTTCGTCGAAAATCAGCAGCACCGCGCCGACCGTGATCGCGCTGTCAGCGAGATTGAACGCCGGCCAGTGCCACGTCTTCACGTGGAAGTCGAGAAAGTCGATCACATGGCCGTAAGCCAGCCGGTCGATCACGTTGCCGATTGCGCCGCCCATGATGAGCGCCAGCGCCGTGCAGAAAAGCCGCTGCGCCGAATGCTTCTTGAGCAGATAGCAGATCACGGCCGCCGCCACGACGCCGAGCGCGGTGAACGCCCAGCGCTGCCAGCCGCCCGCCGCCGCGAGAAAGCTGAACGCCGCGCCGCGGTTATAGACGAGCAGCAGATTGAAGAAGGGCGCGAGCGCATGCGGCTCGCCGTACGCGAACACCTTCTGGACCGCGATCTTCGTCAACTGGTCGAACAGAATCACGATGAGCGCGACGCCGATCCACGGCGCGAGCGAACCGCTCGAAGTACTTTGTTTCGCCATAGTCCTTGCCATTATGCTGCGCCTCGCGTTTCGCCAGCGCCGAACAGGTTGGAGAAGCAGCGGCCGCACAGACCCGGATGCTCGGGGTGCGAGCCGACGTCGGCGCAGTAGTGCCAGCAGCGTTCGCACTTCAGGTAGCGGGACGCGGCCACGTCGACGCCTTCTTCCGCTTCGCTCGCCACGCGCTCGACCGAAGCCTGCGACGTGATGAGCACGAAGTGCAGCGCATCGCCCAGGCTCGCGAGCGCGTCGTAACGCGCGCCGCTCGCGCGAACGACGACTTCCGCCTGCAACGACGAGCCGATCAGATTCGCGGTGCGCGCTTCTTCCAGCGCCTTGGTGACGTCGCCGCGCGCCGAGCGGATCAGCGACCACTTGTCCAGCAACTCGCCGCCGTTCGGAATGTCCGGATACGTCGCGTAGACCTCGGCGAAGATCGTGTCCTGACCGGGCTTCAGCACCTTGTACGCTTCTTCCGCCGTGAACGAGAGATACGGCGCGACGAGTCGCAGCAAGCCATGCGCGATGTGGAAGAGCGCGGTCTGCGCGCTGCGGCGCTCGCGCGAATCGGGCTTCGTCGTGTACAGACGGTCCTTCAGCACGTCGAGATAAAAGCCGCCCAGGTCTTCCGAGCAGAACGTCGCGATCTTGGCCACGACCGGATGGAACTCGTACTTCTCGTAGTGCGAGAGCGCGTCGTCCTGCAGATTGCGCGTGAGCGCCACAGCGTAACGGTCGATTTCCAGCCAATCTGCGACCGGCACCGCGTTCTTCTCGAAGTCGAAATCCGAGAGATTCGCGAGCAGGAAGCGCAGCGTGTTGCGGATGCGGCGATACGTCTCCGTCACGCGCTTGAGAATCTCTTCCGAAATGGCAAGCTCGCCGGAATAGTCCGTCGATGCGATCCACAAGCGGATGATTTCCGCGCCGAGGCGATTCGCCACTTCGTGCGGATCGACGCCGTTGCCGAGCGACTTCGACATCTTGCGGCCTTCGCCATCGACGGTGAAGCCGTGCGTGAGCAGCGCGTCGTAGGGCGGGCGGCCGTCGAGCATGGAAGCCGTGAGCAGCGACGAATGGAACCAGCCGCGATGCTGATCCGAGCCTTCGAGATACAGGTCAGCCGGGAATTGCAGCTCGTCCTTGTGTGAGCCGCGCAGCACGTGCCAGTGCGTCGTGCCGGAGTCGAACCAGACATCGAGCGTGTCGCGGTTCTTTTCGTACATGTTCGCGTCGTCGCCCATCAGCTCGCGCGGATCGAGCGTTTGCCACGTCTCGATGCCGCCTTGCTCCACGCGCTTCGCCACTTCCTCCAGCAATTCGATCGTGCGCGGATGCAGTTCGCCCGTTTCCTTGTGCACGAAGAACGCCATCGGCACGCCCCATTGACGCTGACGCGAGAGCGTCCAGTCCGGGCGATTCGCGATCATGCTGAAAAGGCGCTGCTTGCCCCACGACGGATAGAACGCCGTGTTCTCGACGCCTTCGAGCGCCGTTTCGCGCAGCGTCTTGCCGCCGTCTTTCGGCGTGACGTCCATGCCCGCGAACCATTGCGACGTCGCGCGATAGATGATCGGCGTCTTGTGACGCCAGCAGTGCATGTAGCTGTGCGTGTACTTTTCGGTCTTGAGCAGCGACCCGGCGTTGTTCAACGCTTCCACGATTTCCGGATTCGCCTTCCAGATCGACAAGCCGCCGAAGAGCGGCAGCGATTCGATATAGCGGCCATCGCCCATCACGGGGTTGATGATGTCCGAATCCGCCATGCCGTGCGCCTTGCACGACACGAAGTCTTCCACGCCATAAGCCGGCGACGAATGCACGACGCCCGTGCCGCTTTCGGTCGTGACGTACTCGCCGAGATAAACGGGCGACGTGCGCTTGTAGCCCGGATGCGCCGCCGCGAGCGGATGATGGAAGCGCACGTTCGCGAGCTTCGCGCCGGTCGTCGTGGCGATGACTTCGCCGGGCAGGCCGTAGTTCTGCAGGCACGCTTCGACGCGCTCCTGCGCGAGAATCAGCAAGCCGCGCGGCGTATCCACGAGCGCGTACACGATCTCCGGATGCACGTTCAGCGCCTGGTTGGCGGGGATGGTCCACGGCGTCGTCGTCCAGATGACGATGCCGCCTTCCGTCTTCGGCAGCGACGGCAGGCCGAACGCCTGCGCGGTCTTCTCCGGTTCCGCGAAGCCAAACAGCACGTCGATGGTCGGATCGGTCTTGTCCTTGTACTCGACTTCCGCTTCGGCGAGCGCCGAGCCGCAGTCGAAGCACCAGTTCACGGGCTTCAGGCCACGGAACACGAAGCCCTTCTCCATGATCTTCGCCAGCGCGCGGATTTCGCCCGCTTCGTTGACAAAGTTCATCGTCTTGTACGGATTGTCCCAGTCGCCGAGCACGCCCAGACGCCGGAAGCCGACCTTCTGCTTCTCGATCTGCTCGCTCGCGTAGGCGCGCGCCTTCTGCATGACTTCGGCGGCGGGCAGCGACTTGCCGAACTGCTTTTCGATCTGGATTTCGATCGGCATGCCGTGGCAGTCCCAGCCCGGCACGTAGACGGCGTCGAAGCCCGCGAGATTGCGCGCCTTGACGATCATGTCCTTCAGGATCTTGTTGACCGCGTGGCCCAGGTGGATGTCGCCGTTCGCATACGGCGGGCCGTCGTGCAGGATGAACTTCTTGCGGCCGCGGCTCGCCGCGCGGATTTTCTCGTAGACCTTGTTTTCCTGCCATTCCTTGACCCACGCGGGTTCGCGCTTGGGCAGATCGCCGCGCATCGGGAACGGCGTGTCGAGCAGGTTGACCGGGTATTTCGAGGAGGCTTTCTCTTTCTTGTCGCTCATGGGTGACTCAGTGAATTCGGTGAGACGGCGCGTTGGCGCGCGATGATTCGGAGGCGGGGCAGCGGGCGATGCGCGCATGGATCATGCGGCACGGCGCGCTTACCTAATTCGGTCGGTGGCCGAAATGGCGAAGCCCGTCGCGCGGCTGCCGGCGTTGCTGGCGGGCGGCAGGCCGAAGTAGGCGCGCGCGTTGTCGACGTCCCTCGCAATGGCGGCGGACAGCGTTTCGAGGTCGACGTACTTTTCCTCGTCGCGCAGCTTCTTCAGAAACTCCACGCGCACGAGCTTGCCGTACGCGTCGCCGTGCCAGTCGAGCACGAAGACTTCGAGCAGCACGCGGCCGGAATCGTCCACGGTCGGACGCAGGCCGAGACTCGCGACGGCGGGCAGCGGTTCATCCGCCAGGCCGTGCACGCGCACGACGAAAATGCCCGCGAGCGCCGGACGCTTGTGGGCAATCGGAAGGTTCAGCGTGGGAAAGCCGAGATCGCGGCCGAGCTTCGCGCCATGCACGACGTGGCCGCTGATGATGTACGGACGCCCGAGCGCGACGTTCGCGGCGTCGAGATCGCCCGCGACGAGCGACGCCCGCACCGACGACGACGAAATGCGCGCGCCGTTCGGATGCGCGACCGTGGCCATCTGCTCGACCTCGAAGCCGTACTTGTCGCCTGCGGCCTTGAGGGAATCGAAATTGCCCGCGCGTTTCGCGCCGTAGCAGAAGTCGTCGCCGACCATGACCCAGCGCGCGTGCAGGCCGTCGACGATGACGTTCTTGACGAACGTGTCGGGCGGCTGGCTCGCGAACGTGTGATTGAAATGCTCGACCACCACGCGATCCACGCCGTTGGTGCGCAGCGCTTCCAGCTTGTCGCGCAGCATGGCGATACGCGGCGGCGCGCCCGCCGGATTGAAGAACTCGCGTGGATGCGGCTCGAAAGTCATCACGCAGACCGGCAGCCCGCGCGCGTCCGCAGCGGCCCGCACGCGCGCAAGCAGCGCCTGGTGCCCGCGATGGACACCGTCGAAGTTGCCGATGGTCAGTGCGCAGGGCGCCCGGCTTTCGGCATTGGGGAGGCCGCGAAAGACTCTCACGATAGGCGTTGGTCGGTGGGAGGGCTGATGCTGCAAAGCGTTCGATTATAAACGCTCACACGGATGCACGGGCGCGCGTGCCGGGCGGCGGCGCCGGAGGGACTCCCGCGCCGCCGTCGTCTTACTGGCACGATTTTCGCCGTCCCCGGAATGATAAAATCCGCGGATGAAAAAAATCGTCATTCTGATCTCCGGACGCGGGAGCAACATGGAGGCCGTCGTGCGTGCTTGCGCGCGCGAGGGCTGGCCGGCGCGCGTCTGTGCGGTCGTGTCAAACCGGCCGGATGCCGCCGGGCTCGGCTTCGCGGCCGCGAACGGCATCGAAACGGTCGTCGTCGATCATCGCGAATTCGACGGCCGCGAAGCATTCGACGCCGCGCTCGCGCGTGAAATCGACCGCTTCGAACCGGATTGCGTCGTGCTGGCCGGCTTCATGCGCGTGCTCACCGATGCGTTCGTCGAACGCTACGCCGGGCGCATGCTGAACGTGCATCCGTCGCTCTTGCCGTGCTTTGCCGGCCTGCGCACGCACCAGCAGGCGCTCGACGCCGGCGTGCGCGTGCACGGCGCGAGCGTGCATTTCGTGACGGCGAAGCTGGATCACGGGCCGATCGTCGCGCAGGGCGCGGTGCCGGTCGTCGCGGGCGACGACGCCGCCGCGCTCGCGGCGCGCGTGCTCGCCGTCGAACACATCATTTACCCGCGCGCGGTGCGCTGGTTCGTGGAAGGGCGTCTTTCTATCGAGGGCGAACGAGTCGCCCTCACGCCGTCTGAGCCGCAGTGGCTCTTTGCCGACATTGCCGGGGAGGGCGCATGAGGCTGCATGGATTTCTGATTGGTCAAACCGAAACGCTGCTGGCGGACGTGCTCCGCTTTTCCGGTCCCGCCGATGCGGCGACGAGCCGTTTCTTCCGCGCGCATCCGAAGCTGGGTCACGGCGAGCGCGGCGTGATTGCCGAGGCGGTCTTCGCCGTGCTGCGGCGGAAGATGGAGTTCTCGCATCTCGCCGAAAGCGGCACGGGCAATCAGGCGCGGCGTCTCGCGCTGCTCGGGCTCATGCAGACCGCGGGCCTCACCGCGCTCAAGCCGTTCGTTTCGACGGACGAGCATCAATGGCTCGCGCAAGTGTCGAAGATCGATCCCGCGAGCCTGCCGGTGCGCGTGCGCACGAATCTGCCGCAGTGGATCTACGACGCGATGGCCAAGCGCTTCGAGCCGGACGAACTCGCGCAGCTTGCCGCCGCGCTGAACTATCCGGCGCCGCTCGACTTGCGCGCGAATCCGATCAAGGCGAGCCGCGACGTCGTGCGCAAGGCGCTCATCGACGCGGGCATCGACGCATTCGACATGCCGTTCGCGCCGTTCGGCATCCGCGTGGAAGGCAAGCCCGCGCTCACGCGCCTGCAGCCGTTCCAGGAAGGCTGGATCGAAGTGCAGGACGAGGGCAGCCAGTTGCTGTGCTCGCTGGTGGCCCCGCGACGCGGCGAGATGATCGTCGATTTCTGCGCGGGCGCGGGCGGCAAGACCCTTGCGCTCGGCGCGATGATGCGCTCCACCGGCCGTTTGTATGCCTTCGATGTCTCCGACCGGCGGCTCGCGAAGCTGAAGCCGCGCCTTGCACGCAGCGGTCTATCGAACGTGAATCCCGTGCTGATCGACAGCGAACACGACGCGAAGATCAAGCGCCTCGCGGGCAAGATCGACCGCGTGCTCGTCGATGCGCCGTGTTCCGGGCTCGGCACGCTGCGCCGCAATCCCGACCTCAAGTGGCGGCAGTCGCCCGCGACCGTCGCGGAACTGACGCCCAAGCAGCTTTCCATTCTCACCAGCGCCGCGCGGCTCGTGAAGACGGGCGGCCGTCTCGTCTACGCGACGTGCAGCATGCTCGAAGCGGAAAACGAAGGCGTCGTCGCGCAGTTCCTGGAAACGCATCCGAACTTCCGCGTGGTGCCTGCGCGCGACGTGCTCGCCGAGCAGCGCATCGAGCTGGACACGGGCGAGTATTTGTCGCTGTGGCCCCACAAGCACGGCACGGACGGCTTCTTCGCGGCCGTGCTGGAGCGCGTGCCGGGGGCGAAGGCGCAAGCGGCGGACGAAAGCGGCGCGGAAGCGGGCGCCGGGGAAGCAAGCGCATAAGCGCGCGATGCAGAACCGCTTCCTGAGCCACCTGTCGGAACGGCTCGTCCGCGATTTCGGCGAGGCGGAAGTGCTGTGGCAAGTCGGCGCGCTGATCGCGCTGCTCGCCATCGCCTGGTGGTGCGCGGGTTTCTTGCGCAAGCAGCTCGACGCGCGACGCCAGTCGCGCTTCGAAGCCGTCCGCTTCGGCGCGGAAAGTCTCAACAAGGCGCTGTTTCCGCTGCTCGGGACCGTTTTCGTCTCGGTCGCGCAACTCGCGCTCGCGCCCGTCATGCACACGGCGCTGCTGCGGCTCGCGCTGGTGCCGCTGTGCGGCATCACCGTGATCTACACCATGTTCTACGTGGTGCGGCGCGTCTTCAGCAAGAGCGCCACGGGCGGCGCGGACCACGAGGCCGGCGCGCTGCTGTTCCTCTTCGAAAAGCTGGTCACGGTGCTCGTCTGGGTCGCCATGCTGCTCACGGTGATGGGCATTCAGGACGACGTCGTGCGCTGGATGGCGAGCGTGCGCTTCAACTTCGCCAACGCGCACATGACGCTGCTCTCGCTCGCCTCGGGCCTGCTTTGGGTGTGCGTCACGCTGATCGTGGCGATGTGGGCCGGCGCGCTGCTCGACGACCGCCTCATGCGTTCGCGCTCGGTCGACGCGAACCTGAAGGTCGTGCTCGGACGCGTCGCGCGGGCGCTGATGATTCTCGCGGCGATTCTCGTGAGCCTGTCGATCGTCGGCATCGACATCACGGTGCTCGGCGTGTTCGGCGGCGCGCTCGGCGTCGGGCTCGGCTTCGGCTTGCAAAAGATCGCCAGCAATTACGTGTCGGGCTTCATCATTCTGCTCGACCGGTCGCTCCGGCTCGGCGACATGATCAACGTCAGCGGCTTTCAGGGCACCGTCACGCAGATTCGCACGCGATACACGGTCGTGCGCGGGCTGGATGGCATCGAAACACTGATTCCGAACGAAAAGCTGATTACCGATGTCGTACAGAATCACTCGTCGTATCTGACGCGCGGCAACGCGAAAATCGCGGTGCAGGTCAGTTATCGCTCGGACGTGGAACGCGCGATGCGACTCCTCGTCGAAGCAACGCAGGGTGTCGAGCGCGTTTTGCAGGACCCGGCACCGGCGGCGCTGCTCGCGAGTTTCGGCGCGGACGGCATCAATCTGGAACTGAGCTTCTGGGTCGAGGACGCGGCGAAGGGCACGGGCGGCGTTAAGTCGCAAGTCAATCGCGGCGTGTGGCGGTTATTCTGCGAGCATGGCATTGAGATTCCGTACGCGCAGCGCGAAGTGCGAATCGTCGGCCGTGCGGCAAGCGAATCGGTAGGAAATGCCGGATTTCAGCGCGACGAGCCTTCGTCGGCGGCTGGAAGCGCCGTTTGAAGCAACAGCGGGGCGGCATTCCTCCCTTTTTTGCAAGGGTTACGCCAATCGTTGCCGCGTAAGATTTTTCTTGAATGTCCGAGATTCAAAAAAATTCACCTTTACGACAACGACTTGGAACGCATGCAGTAGAATGCGATCGAACTTCGGCGCTGACCTTTCACGCGCCCGACATGCGGCGATAAGTCAATTTTTGACTCTCTTCGTCGGCCATTTTTTCCGAATTTCACAGCTACATAGGTAAATTGCCTTGCTGAATTCCTCCCTCGATTTTCTCGCCAACGGATTGCTGGATTTCTCCTGGTGGCAGATTCTCTTGTTCACGCTGGCGGTGACGCACGTCACCATCGCGGGCGTCACCATTTATTTGCACCGCTGCCAGGCGCATCGCGCGCTGGACCTGCACCCCATCGCTAGCCACTTCTTCCGCCTGTGGCTGTGGATGACCACCGGCATGCTGACCGGCCAGTGGGCGGCCATCCACCGCAAGCACCATGCGAAGTGCGAGACCGAGGAAGATCCGCACAGCCCGCAAACGCGCGGCATCTGGAAGGTGCTGCTCGAAGGCGCGGAACTCTATCGCGCGGAAGCGAAGAACGAAGAAACGCTGCGCCGCTTCAGTCACGGCACGCCGAACGACTGGATGGAGCGCAATGTGTACACGCGTTATCCGATCCTCGGCATCAGCATCATGATGGTCATCGACGTGGCGCTGTTCGGCATCGTCGGGCTGTCGGTGTGGGCCGTGCAGATGATCTGGATTCCGTTCTGGGCGGCGGGCGTCGTCAACGGTCTCGCGCACTTCTGGGGTTATCGCAACTTCAATTCGAGCGATGCGAGCACGAACATCTTCCCGCTCGGCATCCTGATCGGCGGCGAAGAACTGCACAACAATCACCACACGTACGCGACCGCGGCCAAGCTGTCGAGCAAATGGTACGAGTTCGACATCGGCTGGCTGTACATCCGCATTCTGTCGGCAGTTGGCCTCGCCAAGGTGAAGAAGCTCGCACCCACGCCGCGCCTGTCGGAATCGAAGTCGGTGCCGGATCACGACACTTTGCAAGCCGTGCTCGCGAACCGTTACGAAGTCATGGCGCGTTACGGCAAGGCGCTCAAGCGTGCGTACAAGCAGGAACTCGTGAAGCTGAAGGAAGCCGGCGCGCGCGAGAAGTATCAGCTGATGCGCGGCGCGCGCAAGTGGTTCCACAAGGACGAGGACGGCCTGAACGAGCCGCAGCGCAAGCAACTGCCGGAGCTGTTCTCCGACAACCAGAAGCTGCGCACGTACATCGAACTGCGCAAGGACCTGGCGGCGATGTGGGACCGCTCGAACGCATCGCGCGAGCAACTGCTGGCGCAGTTGCAGGACTGGTGTCATCGCGCGGAACAAAGCGGGATCAAGGCGCTCCAGGACTTCGCGCTGCGTCTGCGCCGCTACGCCCTGTAAGCGATATCCGCTAAAATTCTTAGACGTCACAAGACCCCGCTTTGGCGGGGTCTTTGTTTTTGGGCGACGGATTTTCGCTGGATTCGGCAGGAGACAGGGGACATGCAGGCGATCAGAAGCGTCGAGTACGACCGGCCGCAAGGGCTGACGTGTGGAGTAGGCGAGGCGTGGGCGCGCGTGCCGCAAGCGCCGTCGCCGGAGGAAAAACGCGCGTTGAAAGAGCGCATTCGCGCGCTGTTGCGCCGGGGACAGGCCGTTTTGGTGGCGCACTATTACGTCGATGCGGAGCTACAGGAACTCGCCGACGAAACCGGCGGCTGCGTCGCCGATTCGCTGGAAATGGCGCGCTTCGGCCGCGATCATGCGGCAAAGACGCTGGTTGTCGCGGGGGTGCGCTTCATGGGCGAGACCGCCAAGATCCTGAGCCCGGACAAGCGCGTGCTGATGCCCGATTTGGACGCCACGTGCTCGCTCGATCTCGGCTGTCCCGCCGACGAATTCGCCGCGTTCTGCGACGCGCATCCGGACCGCACGGTCGTCGTGTACGCGAACACGAGCGCCGCCGTGAAAGCGCGCGCCGACTGGATGGTCACGTCGTCCATCGGGCTTGAAATCGTCGCGGACTTGCACGCACGCGGCGAGAAGATTCTATGGGCGCCGGATCGTCACCTCGGCGGCTACATCCAGAAGAAGACGGGCGCGGACATGCTCTTGTGGCAGGGCTCCTGTCTGGTTCACGACGAGTTCAAGGGCATCGAACTCGACCTGCTGCGTGCCGAGTATCCGGACGCGAAGATTCTCGTGCATCCCGAGTCGCCGGAAGCGGTCGTGAAGCTGGCCGATGTCGTCGGTTCGACCACGCAGTTGATCGACGCCGCCGTGCGCCTCGACGCGAGCCGCTTCATCGTCGCCACCGATCTCGGCATTCTGCACAAGATGCGGCTCGCCGCGCCGGGGAAAACGTTCATCGAAGCGCCGACGGCCGGCAACAGCGCCACGTGCAAGAGTTGCGCGCATTGTCCGTGGATGGCGATGAACGGTCTCGCCAATCTCGCCGACGTGCTCGAACGCGGGCATAACGAGATTCAGGTCGACGCCGCCATCGGGCAGCGTGCGCGCGTGCCGATCGACCGCATGCTCGATTTCGCCGCGCGTCACAAGAAGCGCGTGCAGGCGAGCGGCGATCTGGCGAAGGACACCGCGTTGTTTTCAAGCGTGGGAGCCGCGTGATGCGCTACTCACCGATTTTCGACGAAGTGCGCTCGCAATACGGCGAAGCATTCGACGCCGCGCTCGCGCGCAATGTCGCCGATGCGCTCGCCGAAGACATCGGCACCGGCGACGTCACCGGCCGCCTCGTCCCGGCGGACGCGCGGCGCACGGCGCGGATCATCGTGCGGGAAGAAGCCGTGCTATGCGGCGCGCCGTGGTTCGACGCAGTGATGCGGCAGGTCGATGCGGCGATCGAAGTGGAATGGCAGTATCGCGAAGGGCAGCGCATGGCCGCCGATACGCCCGTCGTGCTGTTGCACGGCCCCGCGCGCTCGCTGCTCACGGCCGAGCGCAATGGCCTCAACTTTCTGCAGCTGCTTTCGGGCGTCGCGAGCGCGACGCGCCGTTACGTCGACGCCATCGAAGGCACGCGCGCGCGGATCCTCGATACGCGCAAGACGCTGCCAGGCCTGCGGCTCGCGCAGAAGTACGCGGTGCGCGTGGGCGGCGGGGCGAACCAGCGGCTCGCGCTCTACGACGGCATTCTGATCAAGGAAAACCACATCGCGGCGGCGGGCGGCGTCGGCGCAGCCATGGACGCGGCCCTCGCGCTGAACGCGGGCGTGCCGGTTCAGATCGAAGTCGAGACGCTCGCGCAGCTTGAAACGGCGCTCGCGCACCGCGCGGAGTCCATTCTGCTCGACAACTTCACACTCGACGCCATGCGCGATGCCGTGCGCGTGACCGCAGGCCGCGCGTTGCTGGAAGTGTCGGGCGGCGTGAATTTCGAAACCGTTCGGGCGATAGCGGAAACCGGCGTCGACCGCATTTCGATCGGCGCGCTCACGAAGGACGTGCGCGCGACCGATTACTCGATGCGCCTTATCTAGCCGTCAGACCGCGCGCCGCCGCGCCGCCGGCGGCGTCAGCACGGTCGGCAGCGCCTTCGGCAAGGTTTCGGGCCAGTCGCGGCTGTAGTGCAGGCCGCGGCTTTCGCGCCGCGAACACGCGCTTTCGACGATCAGCGACGCCACATCCACCAGATTGCGCAGTTCCAGCAAGTCGCGGCTCACCTTGAAATTCGCGTAGTACTCGTGGATTTCTTCGCGCAGGAGCGCAATGCGATGCCGGGCGCGCGCGAGCCGCTTGTCCGTGCGCACGATGCCGACGTAGTTCCACATCAGAAGCCGCAACTCGTCCCAGTTATGCGCGACGACGACTTCCTCGTCCGGATCGGAGACGCGGCTTTCGTCCCAGTCGGGCAGGGGCGCGTGGCATCCGGCCGAGAAACCGTCCGCTTCGATGGCCGCCGCCGCCGCCCGGCCAACCACGATGCATTCCAGCAACGAATTGCTCGCCAGCCGGTTCGCGCCGTGCAGCCCGGTGCACGACGTTTCCCCGACCGCATACAGCCCGGGACGGTCGGTGCGCCCGGCGAGATCGGTCACGACGCCGCCGCAGGTATAGTGCGCGGCCGGCACGACCGGAATCGGCTCCTTCGCGATATCGATGCCGAACTCGCGGCAGCGGGCGAGGATCGTCGGAAAGTGTTCTTCGAGGAAGGCGCGCGGCTGGTGGCTGATATCGAGATACACGCAGTCGATGCCGCGCTTCTTGATCTCGAAGTCGATCGCCCGGGCGACGATATCGCGCGGCGCGAGCTCGGCGCGTTCGTCGTGCGCGGGCATGAAGCGCGTGCCGTCCGGCAGCCGCAGCACGCCGCCTTCGCCGCGCACGGCTTCCGAGATCAGGAACGACTTCGCGTACGGATGGAAGAGGCAAGTCGGATGGAACTGGATGAACTCCATGTTAGCGACGCGGCAGCCCGCGCGCCACGCCATCGCGATGCCGTCGCCGGTCGCGGTGTCGGGATTGGTCGTGTAGAGATAGACCTTGCCTGCGCCGCCCGTCGCGAGGACCGTGTGCGGCGCCTCGATCGTGACGGTGCGGCCGCTTTTCAGGTCGAGCGCGTACAGACCGTGGCAGCGATGGCCCGGCAGCCCGAGCCGGTCGGACGTGATCAGGTCGATCGCGTAATGATCTTCGAGAACGGTGATGTTCGGATGATTGCGCACGCGCTCGCCGAGCGTCGTGACGACCGCGTGGCCGGTGGCATCCGCGGCGTGGATGATGCGGCGATGGCTATGCCCGCCTTCGCGCGTCAGATGGAAGCCGAGTTCGGCGGAGACGTCGCGCGTGAAGGGCACGCCTTCGTCGATCAGCCATTTAATCGCGGCGCGCCCGTTCTCGACGATGTAGCGCGTCGCCGCCTCGTCGCACAGGCCGCCGCCCGCGATGAGCGTGTCGGCCACGTGGTCGTCGACGCTGTCCGCCGAATCCAGCACCGCCGCGATGCCGCCCTGCGCCCAGTCGCTCGCGCCTTCGCTCACCGCGCGCTTGGCGATGATCGCCACGCGCCGCGTCTCAGCCAGATTCAGCGCGACGCTCAGGCCCGCGAGTCCGCTCCCCACGATCGCTACATCGAAGTTCATGCCGCCGTGTCTCCGTCGCTGTCGTTGTCGATAGCCGGCAAGCATAACGCGCGAGGGCAAAGAAACCGCGAAAACCCATGCACGACCATGTGAAACGCGTATGAAAAGCGTATGAAAAGCGCGCCGCAAAACAAAAAGCCCCGCGTGAGCGGGGCTTTTTGCTGTCTTCGTCAGGCACTCAATCTCAAGTGCGGTCCGTCTTCCGCTTGCGCGGAACAACGCCGCTTTACTTGATCTTGGTTTCCTTGTACTCAACGTGCTTGCGGACGACCGGATCAAATTTCTTGATCAGCATCTTTTCCGGCATGTTGCGCTTGTTCTTGGTCGTCGTGTAGAAGTGACCCGTGCCTGCAGTCGATTCCAGCTTGATCTTGTCGCGTGCGCCCTTGGCCATGTGCGTGCTCCTTAGATTTCACCGCGTGCGCGCAAATCTGCGAGCACGGCGTCGATACCGTTCTTGTCGATCAGGCGCAGACCGGCGTTCGAAACGCGCAGACGGACCCAGCGGTTTTCGCTTTCAACGAAGAAACGGCGGTTCTGCAGGTTCGGCAGGAAACGACGCTTGGTCTTGTTGTTGGCGTGGGAAACGTTGTTGCCGGACATCGGCCCTTTCCCAGTTACTTGGCATACGCGTGCCATGCGAGCACTCCTAATACAGTCTGATTCCTACGCTCGGCGCAGTGGATGCTGCGAGCCGACCTCTTTTTCCCTGGTTGCCTTTACCGGGAACTTGGCAGCACGGTTATGCCAATGAGGACCGCGTAAGCTCAGAACAGGTGGGTTGAGAAAAGCAAACGCGGATTCTAGCAGGAAAAGCCGTGCGTTATCAAGGCGTTTTGCTCCTTTTCCTATTCGGCGGATCGACCTCGAAGCCAGCGTCACAGCCAACCCTCGCGCGCGAACGAAAAAATGTCATTCGACGCGACGACCATGTGATCCAGCAGCTTCACGTCGATGAGCGCGAGCGCGTCCTGGAGCGTGCGCGTGAGCTTGCGGTCGCCCGCGCTCGGCTGGATGCTGCCGGAAGGGTGATTATGCGCGACGATCAGCCCGGCCGCATTCGACGCGAGCGCGCGCTTGACGATTTCGCGCGGATACACGGCCACGCGCGTGAGCGAGCCCCGCGCTTCCTCGCAAATGTCCAGCAGCTGGTGGCGCGCGTCGAGATAGATGCAGATAAACACTTCGTTCGGCCGCGTGCCGATTTTCAGGCGCAGAAAGTCTTCGACGGCACCGGGAGAATTCAGCAGCATGCGCTCGCGCGCTTTCTCTGCCAGCATGCGCCGGCACAGTTCGGAAACCGCGATGAGCGTCGCTGCGCGCGCCTCGCCGATGCCGCGTTCGGCTTGCAACTCGGCGGCAGATGCATCGAGCACGGCGCGCAACGAGCCGAAACGCAGCAGCAGCGCGCGGGCGACATCGACGGCGGTGAACCCCGGCACGCCGGTGCGCAGAAAAAGCGCGAGGAGCTCGGCGTCGGAGAGCATCTCGGCACCCGAATGCAGCAGGCGTTCACGCGGCCGGTCCGCCTTGTCCCATTTCGAGATGGCTAGTGCCGCGAGCCGGACGGTTTCCGCAGGCTCCGCTGGCGCGGCGGGAACGGACGCAGCAACTGGCGCGGCGTCGGTCGCGGTAAGTGATGCAGGAACCGGCGCGACATCCGGCGCGACAACCGGCGCAGCATGCAGCGCCACGACGCCCGTCATCGCCGGCTCCAAAGAGGCCGAATTGCGCGCGCCGCCGCACCAACGCCGCACGCGCCTGACGCGTCGCCGGACCACTCTGTCTTACAATAGCGGTTTTGGCGCCCGTTTCGACCCTGCGCCACGCGGTTCGCAGCTTCGCGCCGACGAGCCGCCGCTCGCCCGGCCCACGCCGCGCTTTCGACTGAACCGCCACATCCAATACTCATGAGCATCATCGATATCTCCGAGGTCAAGCCCGGCTCCCATGTCACGCTGCATTACCGGCTGGCACTGGCCGACGGCGCCGACATCGTCAACACCTTCACCGACAAGCCCGCCACGCTCCTGCTCGGCGCAGGCCAGCTCGCCCCGCCGCTCGAAGAAATTCTGCTCGGCCTCAAGGTCGGCCACCATTCGACCTTTCGGCTAACGCCGGAGCAGGCGTTCGGGCCGCGCAATCCGGAACTGCTGCAGCGCGTGTCGCTCGCGACGCTGCGCGAAAACAGCATGGTCGGCGAGGATTTTTCTCCCGGCGATCTCGTCGAATTCAACGCGCCCAACGGCGGGCGCTACGCGGGCGTGCTCAAGGAAGTGGGCGAGACGTCGGCGCTTTTCGACTTCAATCACCCGCTTGCCGGCCAGACGCTGGCGTTCGAAGTGAAAATCATCGGAATTCTGTAGCCATGAGCCTGACCGAAAGCCTCACCGATATCGAAACCGACGTCGAAATCCTGCTCGCGCAGCCGCGCGGCTTCTGCGCGGGCGTGGACCGCGCGATCGAGATCGTCGAGCGCGCGATCAAGCTGTTCGGCGCGCCGATCTACGTGCGTCACGAGATCGTGCATAACGCGTACGTCGTCGCGGATCTGCGCAAGAAGGGCGCGATCTTCATCGAGGACCTGTCGGACGTGCCCGAGGGCAGCACGCTGATTTTCAGCGCACACGGCGTCTCGAAGGCCGTGCGCGTCGAAGCGGAAACGCGCGGGCTGCGCGTGTTCGACGCCACCTGCCCGCTCGTGACCAAGGTGCACATGGAAGTCGCGAAGATGCGGCAGGAAGGCTTCGATATCGTGATGATCGGCCACAAGGGACACCCGGAAGTCGAAGGCACGATGGGGCAGTCCGGCGAGGGCATGCATCTGGTCGAGGATATCGAGGACGTGCTGAAGCTCGATCTGCCCGACCCGGAGCGCATCGCGTACGTCACGCAGACGACGCTTTCGGTCGACGACGCCTCGGCCATCATCGACGCGCTCAAAAACAAATATCCCGCGATCAAGGAGCCGAAGAAGCAGGACATCTGCTACGCGACGCAGAATCGCCAGGACGCGGTGAAGTTCCTCGCGCCGCAGTGCGATGTCGTGATCGTGGTCGGCAGCCCGAACAGTTCGAATTCGAGCCGGCTGCGCGAAGTAGCCGAGCGCAGCGGCATTCCAGCCTATATGGTGGATTCGCCGACGCAGATCGATCCGAACTGGGTGGAAGGCAAAAAGCGCATCGGCGTGACGGCGGGCGCATCGGCGCCGGAAGTGCTCGCGCAGGCTGTCATCGCGCGGCTGCGCGAACTCGGCGTGCGCAGCGTGCGCTCGCTGGAGGGCATCGAAGAGACGATCTCGTTTCCGCTGCCGCGCGGACTGTCGTTGCCGCAATAAGTTAGACGAAACCTTCGAAAAGCGCCTGCGGGCGCTTTTTTTTCGCCCGGGCACAGGCAAGCCGACCGCGCGTGAACCATTCCGGTGCATCGTGTCAAAGCGGCGCAAACGTATTCTTCCGAGCCTCGATAACCCCGTTCCCGGAATGGTGCAACTACTGCACAAAACCGGATCGCAACCGGGTTGCGCTTTCGCCGGAAAACCGTCGAAAAATGCGGGTTGCAATGCTGGAAAACCCCGCCACGCAAGAATATTGCTCGTCTCATATTTAGCGTTACAATTCGCGCGTCCTGAGTCCGGAAGGGCCTCTGGCAACGGTTCTGAAAGGCGCAGGAGATCTCATTTGATGCGATTCAAGTTTGCTTACGCCGTGTCCATCGCGGCTGCGGTTGCAATGGCAACTGCATGCGGCAAGAAGGACGAAGGCGGAGCGAGCGGAGCAGCACCGGCGGCAAGCGCCCTGACGGCGGCAACGGCTGCGCCGGCACCGGCGAGCGAAGCGACGGTGGTGAAGATCGGCCATGTCGCGCCGTTGTCCGGCACGCAGGCGCATTTAGGGAAAGACAACGAAAACGGCGCGCGGCTCGCGCTGGAGGAAATCAGCGCGCAGGGTCTCACCATCGACGGCCGCTCCATTCGCCTCGTGCTCGACAGCCAGGATGACGCAGCCGACCCGCGCACCGGCGAAGAAGCCGCGCAGCGCCTGGTGGATGACCATGTGGTCGCGGTGATCGGTCATTTGAATTCGGGCGTATCGATTCCGGCGTCCAAGATTTATAGCGATGCGGGCATCGCGGAGATTTCGCCGTCGACGACGAACCCGCAATACACGAAGCAGGGTTACAAGACGACCTTCCGCGTGGTCGCAACCGATGCGCAGCAAGGCCCCGTGCTGGCCGGCTACGCGATCAAGACGCTGCACGCGAAGAAAGTGGTGATCGTGGACGACGCGACCGCCTACGGCCGCGGCCTCGCCGACGAGTTCGCGAAGACGGCGCAGGCGGGCGGCGTGAAGGTCGCCGCGCGCGAGACCACGTCGGAGAAGGCGCGCAACTTCAAGGCGATCCTCTTGAAGATCAAGCGCATGCAGCCGGACGCCGTGATGTACGGCGGCATGGACGCAACGGGCGGACCGTTCGCGAAAGAAGCGGCGGCGCTCGGCGTGAAGGCCAAGATTCTGGCGGGCGACGGCGTCTGCACGCAGCAATTGCCGGAACTGGCGGGCGACGCGGTGCAGAACGTCGTGTGTTCCGAAGCCGGGCCCGCGCTCGCGAAGATGGACAAGGGCGCGGACTTCGCGCAGAAGTACGAGGCACGGTTTCACACGCCGGTGCAGATTTACGCGCCGTTCACGTACGACGCGGTGTACGTGATCGTCGATGCGATGAAGCGCGCCAATTCCATCGAAGCGAGCAAGGTGCTCGCGGCGGTGGCCACGACGGATTTCAACGGTCTGACGGGGCATATCGCTTTTGACGACAAAGGCGATTTGAAGACCAGCACCATCACGCTTTACGACTTCAAGGACAAAAAGAAGGACGTGCTCGACGTCGTAAAGCAGTAGCAGCAGGCGTTTGCAGTCTTGCGGCGCCTATCCGACAAGCGCCGTTTCGCATCCGTCTGGCGGACGCCCGCACCTATCCGGCGGCGGGCGCAACGGCAGGCGATTAATCCTTACCGGTTTTTTTAAAAGTACGCGCAGTGCCGCTCCAGATTTCGCTTCACACCGGTTTATCGGCCGGTGATAAAGGCGTCATCCGGTCGCACGGGGCTAAGGAGCTTTAAATGGATATTTTCATCCAGCAGATCCTCAACGGTCTGGTGCTTGGCAGCGTCTACGCCATCATCGCGTTGGGTTACACGATGGTGTACGGCATTCTCGGCATCATCAACTTCGCGCACGGCGACGTGCTGATGGTGGGCGCGATGGTGGCGCTTTCAGCCATCGGCGTCATGCAGAACCACTTTCCCTCGATGCCCGGGCCGATCATGCTGACGATCGCGCTTATCGTCGCGGCGATCGTCTGCGCGATTGTCGGCTACACCATCGAACGCGTCGCGTACCGGCCGCTGCGCAAGGCGCCGCGTCTCGCGCCGCTCATCACCGCAATCGGCGTGTCGATCCTGCTGCAAACGGTCGCCATGATGATCTGGGGCCGCAACCCGCTCGCGTTCCCGCAGCTTCTGCCGACCGACCCGATCAACGTCATCACCGCGACCGAAACGCGTCCCGGCGCGGTCATCTCGATGACGGAAATCGTCATCATCGTGGTGGCGTTCCTCGTGATGGGCGGCCTCCTGCTGCTCGTGCACAAGACCAAGCTCGGCCGCGCGATGCGCGCGATCGCCGAGAACCCCGGCGTCGCATCGCTGATGGGCGTGAACCCGAACTTCGTGATCTCGGCGACCTTCATGATCGGCTCGGCGCTTGCTGCGCTCGCCGGCGTGATGATCGCGTCCGAATACGGCAACGCGCACTTCTATATGGGCTTCATTCCCGGCCTGAAGGCGTTCACCGCGGCGGTGCTGGGCGGCATCGGCAACCTGGGCGGCGCCATGGTCGGCGGCGTGCTCCTCGGTTTGATCGAGCAGTTGGGCGCCGGTTACATCGGCAATCTGACAGGCGG
The DNA here is from genome assembly GCF_023631105.1 of Caballeronia sp. AZ10_KS36. Taxonomy (NCBI): domain Bacteria; kingdom Pseudomonadati; phylum Pseudomonadota; class Betaproteobacteria; order Burkholderiales; family Burkholderiaceae; genus Caballeronia; species Caballeronia sp. AZ10_KS36. The sequence goes on from NZ_JALQDQ010000004.1 coordinate 38,200, forward strand.
CGTCTTCGGCAGTAACTATCAGGACGTGTTCGCCTTCGTCGTGCTGATCATCGTGCTCGTGTTCCGTCCGTCGGGTCTGCTCGGCGAACGTGTCGCGGACCGCGCTTAAAGACCGTGTGAGGAGCTCTACAAAATGACTTCGATTCAACCGATTGAGCCGTCCACGACGCTCATCCCCGAGAAGAACACGGGCAAGACGCTCGTCGTCGGCATCATCGTCGCGGCGTTCGTGATCGCCGCGCCGATGGTGATCGGCGCAGCCGGCGGCAACTACTGGGTCCGCGTGCTCGACTTCGCGATGCTCTACGTGATGCTCGCGCTGGGCCTCAACGTCGTCGTCGGCTTCGCCGGCCTGCTCGACTTGGGCTACATCGCGTTCTATGCAGTCGGCGCGTACACGGCGGCGCTCTTGTCTTCGCCGCAATTGACCTCGCAGTTCGAATGGATCGCGCATCTCGCGCCGGCCGGGCTGCATGTGCCGTTCCTCTTGATCGTGCCGGTCGCGATGGCGCTCGCCGCCACGTTCGGCGTGCTGCTCGGCGCACCGACGCTGCGTCTGCGTGGCGACTACCTCGCTATCGTTACGCTCGGCTTCGGTGAAATCGTGCGGATTTTCATGAACAACCTCGACCGTCCGGTGAACATCACGAACGGTCCGAAGGGCATCACGGGCATCGATCCGGTGACGGTGGCGGGCTTCAACCTGTCGCAGACGCACGAGCTGTTCGGCATGAAGTTCCCGTCGGTGTACATGTATTACTACCTGTTCGTGCTCGGTGCGCTCATCGTGATCTGGGTCTGTACGCGTCTGCAGCATTCGCGTATCGGCCGTGCATGGGCTGCGATCCGCGAAGACGAAATCGCCGCGAAGGCCATGGGCATCAACACGCGTAACGTGAAGCTGCTCGCCTTCGCGATGGGCGCGTCGTTCGGCGGCCTGTCGGGCGCGATGTTCGGCGCGTTCCAGGGCTTCGTGTCGCCGGAATCGTTCACGTTCTGGGAATCGATCGTGGTGCTGGCGTGCGTGGTGCTCGGCGGCATGGGCCACATTCCGGGCGTGATTCTCGGCGCGGTGCTGCTCGCCGTGTTCCCCGAATTCCTGCGCTCGACGATGGGTCCGCTGCAAAACGCCGTCTTCGGCCATCAGATCGTGGATACCGAAGTCATCCGCCAGTTGCTGTACGGCCTGGCGATGGTGCTGATCATGCTGTATCGCTCGGAAGGCCTGTGGCCCGCCGCGAAACACGAAGACAAGATCGCGAAGATCGCGAAGCGCAACGGCAAGAAGCCGGTGCGCGCCTAAGCGGGGGAATCAAAAATGAGCGACAAACGTACTCGATTGTCCGTGAAGGGCGTGAACAAGCGTTTCGGCGGCTTGCAGGCGCTGTCGGAAGTGGGCCTCGAAATCAAGGAAGGCGAAATCTACGGCCTGATCGGCCCGAACGGCGCGGGCAAGACGACGTTCTTCAACGTCATCACGGGCCTCTACACGCCGGATTCCGGCGAATTCAAGCTCGACGGCGAAGCGTACACGCCGACCGCCGTCTATCAGGTGGCGAAGGCGGGCATTGCGCGCACGTTCCAGAACATTCGCCTCTTCGGCGGCATGACCGCGCTGGAGAACGTGATGGTCGGCCGCCACGTGCGCACGAAGCACGGCCTGATCGGCGCGGTGTTCCAGACGCCCTCCGAACGTCGTGAAGAGAAGGAAATCAAGGAGCGCGCGCTGGAACTGCTGGAGTATGTCGGCGTGCTGCAATACGCGGACTACACGTCGCGCAATCTGTCGTATGGCCACCAGCGTCGTCTGGAGATCGCGCGTGCGCTCGCGACCGATCCGAAGCTGCTCGCGCTCGACGAGCCGGCAGCCGGCATGAACGCGACGGAAAAGGTGGAACTCACGCGCCTGCTCGACAAGATTCGCGCGGACGGCAAGACGATTCTGTTGATCGAACACGACGTGAAACTCGTGATGGGATTGTGCAACCGCATGACGGTGCTCGATTACGGCAAGGTGATCGCCGAAGGTCTGCCGCAGGACGTGCAGAAGGACCCGAAGGTGATCGAGGCATATCTGGGTGCGGGGGTGCACTAAATGGCGACCACAAGCGCAATGTTGAAGGTCAAGGGTCTGCAGGTGAACTACGGCGGCATCCAGGCGGTGAAGGGTGTCGATCTGGAAGTCGGGCAGGGCGAACTCGTTACGCTGATCGGCGCGAATGGCGCGGGCAAGACCACGACGATGAAGGCCATCACGGGCCTGAAGCCGTTCTCGGGCGGGGATATCGAGTACATGGGCCAGTCGATCAAGGGCGTGCCGACGCACGAGCTGTTGAAGCGCGGCCTCGCGATGGTGCCGGAAGGCCGCGGCATTTTCGCGCGCATGTCGATTCTCGAGAACATGCAGATGGGCGCGTATCTGCGCAACGATTCGGACGGCATTCAGAAGGACACCGAACGAATGTTCGGCTTCTTTCCGCGCCTGAAGGAGCGGGCGTCGCAGTATGCGGGCACGCTTTCCGGGGGCGAGCAGCAGATGCTGGCGATGGCGCGCGCGTTGTTGTCGCGACCGAAACTGCTGTTGCTCGATGAGCCTTCGATGGGACTTTCGCCCATCATGGTCGAGAAGATCTTCGAAGTGGTTCGGGAGATTTCTTCCGAAGGGCTGACGGTGCTGCTCGTCGAGCAGAATGCTCGTCTTGCTCTGCAGGCCGCTAATCGCGGGTATGTGATGGATTCGGGTACCGTCACTATGTCCGGCGATGCCAAGGTCATGCTCGATGATCCTAAGGTTCGGGCTGCTTATTTGGGCGAGTGAGGGTTTTTTCTTTCCTCGCGGGGCGGGGGGCGTTGTCTTGCTTCCCGCTCGGTTCGTTTCTTTGTTCTTTCGTGGAACTTGTATTCGTGTCGGTCTATTAGCGTTGCCCCTCCCCGGGGCGGGGGTCACTTTCTTTGCTGCTGCAAAGAAAGTAACCAAAGAAAGCAGCTTTTTTTTGGCCCGCAGCAGTAAGAGCGTGGTCACTCCGCAGAAAGTCCGTGGCACTCAGCGAATCGGCAGCCCTGAATCACCTTCCGCGCCCGCTGAACGCCACGTCCTCCGAGCCCCTTGGCTCGATAACACCACACGTCGGTTTGTGCTCCGCCTGCGGTCGGGGCTTGGTTGCACACCGCCCACAGACGGTTCGGAATACTAATTTTTCGGCGGCGCATATGCGCGGACAAGCGCGCCTACCTATGCAACCGTTCGGTGTTAACGAGCCAAGGGGCTCGGAGGACGTGGCGCTCAGCGGGCGTGGAGGGTGATTCAGGGTTGCTTCAAGCTGAGGGCCATTGCTTTTCTGCGGAGTGATCACGCTCTTGCTGCTGCGGGCCAAGAAAAAGCTGCTTTCTTTGGTTACTTTCTTTGCAGCAGCAAAGAAAGTGACCCCCGCCCCGGGGAGGGGCAACGCCAATAGACCGACGCGAAAACAAGTTCCACGAAGAAGCGAAGAAAGCCTTAAAGCCGCTTCCCAAGACTAACAACCTCATCAACACGATACCCAAGCCGCTCATAAAACGGCAAAAGATCCCGCCGAGCAGAAAGAATCTGCAAATTAACCTTAGGACAACCAGCACGACCAAGCGCCGCTTCCGCATGAAGCATCAAAGCGCGCCCGAAACCACGTCCTCGCAAGGCAGGCGAAACAGCGAGCGAATAAATCCACCCGCGATGCCCGTCATACCCGCACATCACAGTCCCGACGACATCCCCGTCGGAAACTCCGACAAAGAACAACTCCGGCTGCGTGCGCAGCTTATTAGCAATCGACAACGCCGGATCGCGCTGCGGCCGCGATGCATCCGCGTACTCCGGGAACACATCGCGCCACAAGGCGATCACGGCATCGCGATCGCTCGCATCGAACGTACGGATGATCACAGCGAATCGAGCACCGAGCGCAGCATCGACATCATCTGATCGATCTCGTCCTTGGTCACATTGAGCGCGGGCATGAAGCGCAGCAGATTGGGCCGCGCCGCGTTCAGCAAGAGTCCATCAGGCTGCATCAGCCGAGCCTTCTCGACGATCTGCGGTCCCTGATCGGCATCGAGCAGCAACGCGCGCAAGAGACCTTCGCCGCGCTCGCCGTTGAAACCGCGTTCGTCCGATAGCTTCAGCAATTCCGAACGCAAATAATCGCCGCGCTCGCGCACGCCTTCGAGAAAGCCCGGCGCCGTCAGTTGCGAAATCACCGAATAGCCCACCGCCGTCATCAGCGGATTGCCGTTGTACGTGCCGCCCTGATCGCCCGCTTCGAAGCACGCCACATCCGCAGTCGAGAGCAGCGCCGCGAGCGGCACGCCGCCGCCGATGCCCTTGCCGAGCGTCATGATGTCCGGCTCGATGCCCGACAGCTCGTACGCGAACAACGTCCCCGCGCGACCGCAGCCGCTTTGCACTTCATCGACGATCAAAAGAATGTTGTGGCGCTTCGTCAGCGCGCGCAGCTCCTGCATGAACTCGCGCGTCGCGGGAATCACGCCGCCTTCGCCCTGAATCGGCTCGAGCATCACGGCCACGGTCTTCTCGGTGATGAGCTTCTCGACCGATGCGATGTCGTTCAAATCCGCTTTCGGAAAGCCCGGGACTTGCGGCGCATAGATGGTGTCCCAGCCCGCCTTGCCGCTCGCGGACATGGTCGCGAGCGTGCGGCCGTGGAAGCTGTGATCGAACGTGATGATCTCGTACGCGCCGTTGCGGAACTTGCGGCCCCACTTGCGCGCGAGCTTGATCGCGCCTTCGTTCGCTTCCGCGCCGCTGTTGGCGAAGAACACCTTGTCGAAGCAACTGTGCGCGGTGAGCAGCGCGGCGAGCTTCGCCATCGGCTCGTTATAGAACGCGGGCGACGGATTGATCAGCGTGCGGGCCTGCTTGTCCAGCGCCTCGATCACGCCGTCGTTGCAGTGGCCGAGCGAATTGACCGCCCAGCCCTGAATGAAGTCGAGATAGCGTTTGCCGGTGTTGTCGTAAAGCCAGGAGCCCTTGCCGTGCGTGAACACGATCTCGGGGCGGTTCGTGATGTACATCAGCGAATCGACAGGGTACTCATTGAAATTCATGACAGCGGGCTCCGGGCGTTGACTCAGGTGAAAAAACGGCGCGCAAAAAACAAAAGCCACGGTGTTTCCGTGGCTTCATTCTCTCGCTTCAGACTAACCGAACATGACGAGCGCGAATGCGTGACGAGCCAGCGGCATCCCTAGGGAAGCGGCGAGCGGCGGCGTCGGACGATGGTTGCGATTCGGTTCATTCGCGAAGGATACGTGATGACGTTCGTGCATGTAAACCGCCGGCGTCGATTTATTGCGCGCCGGCGGCATGCGAGGCCCGCGCGGGCCGTCAGACCGGATGCGCGAGGTCCGCTGCGCTCGTGAACGAATCCGCGTAGAACTCGTCCTCCGGCAAGCGGTGATGCTGCGTGAAATCGCGCTGCGCCGATTCCACCATCACGGGCGCACCGCACGCATAGACCTGGTACGCGCTCAAGTCTGGCAGATCTTCGATGACAGCGCGATGAACGAAGCCCGTCCGGCCGGTCCAGCCGTCGTGCGGGTCCGGTTCGGACAGCACCGGCACGAACTTGAAGTTCGGCACTTCCTTCGCCCATTGCTCGGCGAGGTCCATCATGTACAGGTCTTTCTTGCGGCGGCCGCCCCAGTAGAGCGTCATCGGCCGGTTCAGGTTCTTGAAGACCGCGTGTTCGATGATCGCCTTGATCGGCGCGAAGCCCGTGCCCGAAGCGAGCAGCACGATCGGCTTGTCCGATTCGTCGCGCAGAAAGAACGTCCCGAGCGGGCCTTCGAAGCGCAGGATGTCGCGCTCTTTCATCGCGCCGAACACGTGGTCGGTGAACGTGCCGCCCGGCATGTGGCGAATGTGCAGTTCGAGCGGGCCTTCGTGGTGCGGCGGGCTCGCCATCGAATAGCTGCGGCGCTTGCCGTCCTTCAGAATGAATTCGATGTACTGCCCCGCGAGATATTGCAGGCGCTCGTTGGCGGGCAGTTGCAGCTTCATTTCGATGACGTCGTCGGCCTTGCGCTGGAGCGCGTTCACGCGGCACGGCAGCTTCTTGACCTGCACGTCGCCGACGCCCGCGACTTCGCGCACGTCGATCGTCAGATCGCTCTGCGCGGTCGCGCAGCAGAAGAGCGCCATGCCGCGCGTTTTTTCGTCGTTGGAGAGCGCCGACGACGAATGCGGCGCCTGCTCGACTTCCCCTTCGACGACCGCGCCCTTGCAGGAACCGCACGCGCCGTTCTTGCAGCCATAAGGCAAGCCGATGCCCTGGCGCAGCGCCGCAGTCAGCACCGGCTCGTCGGGTTCCACCTGAAACTGCCGGCCGCTTTGCCGGAGCGTTACGTTGAATGCCATAGATCGATTTCTTGCGATGTGTGAATGTGTCTTACGATGAGGCCGGAACGCGTCAGGCAAGCGGCGGATACAATGCTTCGCATGATCGCCACTCGAACCTTGCGCCGCCCGCGCGTCTTGATCGTCGGATGCGGCGATGTCGGGCTGCGCGCGTTGCCGCTCTTGCATTCGCGCGCCGCGTCGCCGCGCGTGATCGCGCTCACGCATCACGCGGAACGCGCCGCCGAACTTCGCGCAGCAGGCGCCTTGCCGATCGCCGGCGACCTCGATGCGAAGCGCAGCCTTCGCAGGCTCGCAGGCATCGCGCCGCAGGTGCTGCATCTCGCGCCGCCTCAGCGCGAAGGCGACACCGACCGCCGCACGCGTGCGTTGCTCGCGGCCTTGCGCGCGCCGCGCCGTTCCGTCGCGCGTGGCGCTCAGGCCGCCGTTGCGCGGCATCGTGCCTGGCGCGCATCGACTTTCATTGTACCCGACGCCTCTTTTGGAGCCACATCGGGAGCCATGCCTTATCGCTTCGTCTATGCGAGCACGACGGGCGTCTACGGCGACTGCGGGGGCGCGCTGATCGACGAAACGCGGCCCGCGCGGCCGGACAACGAGCGCGCACGGCGGCGCGTGTCGGCGGAGCAGCAGTTGCGCCGCGTGGGCGCGCGAAGCGGCTGGCGTGTTTCCATCGTGCGGATTCCCGGCATTTACGCGGAGAATCGCCTGCCGCTTGCGCGCATCGAACGGGCGATGCCTGCGCTCATCGAACGCGACGATGTCTACACGAATCACATTCACGCCGACGATCTCGCCGCGATTCTTGTGCGCGCGCTCGGGCGCGGGCGGCCGCAGCGCGTCGTGAACGCATCGGACGACACCGATTTGCGCATGGCCGACTATTTCGATCGCGTCGCCGACGCGTACGGTTTGCCGCGCGTGCCACGGATCACGCGCGAGGAGGCGGAAGTGCGTCTTGAAGCGGTGACGCTTTCCTTCATGCGCGAGTCGCGCCGTCTGTCCAACGCACGAATGAAGCGCGAGTTAGGCTACAAGCTGCGTCATCCGACCGTGGACGACTTCTTGCGCTCGCGCGCCGGCACGACGCGGCGCTAGATCAGCGCGGGAATCGTTTCGAGCAGGACGAAGCACATCAGCGCGCCGATCAATGCGCCGATGAGGTTCGGCGAATACCGGTGACGCACGTGCATGACGACACCCAATACCCCGATCACGACCGCGCTCAACGCCACGAACGCGATCAGCGCGACGCTCATGTGGGAAGCCATGATGCCCTCCTGCTTTCTTCTAGTGATTTTGATTCCGTAAGACGAGTATATGAGCGCGGCGCGCAGAAGGCATGCTGCGGCGCAGCGGCGAGGCATCGGGGCTTGTACCGATTGGCGTGAAGATTGGTCGTTGCGGGGCGCGCAGTGCAGCGAGATTGTCGTCATCGAGCCAGCGCCATTCGCCTTCCGCGAGCGACGCCGGCAGCGCATAACCGCCCACGCGCTTCGGATGCAGCTTCTGTTGAGGCGCGGCCGAGCGCGGCGCGTCAGCGCTGGGCGCGCAGTGCAGAAAGATCGTTGTCATCGAGCCAGCGCCATTCGCCCTCGGCGAGCGACGCCGGCAACGCGTAACCGCCCACGCGCTCCCGATGCAGCTTTTCCACGCGATTCCCCGCTGCCGCGACCATCCGCTTGACCTGATGATATTTGCCTTCGAGCACGGTCAGTTCGAGCAGCCGTTCGTCGCGGCGATGCGCGGCGAGCGCGGCGCTGGGCTTCGTTTCGCCGTGCAGCAGCACGCCGTCGCGCAGGCCGGCGAGCTGCGCGTCGTCGAGCGGATGGCGCAGCGTCGCGAGATACACCTTCGGCACCTTGCGCTTGGGCGACGTGAAGGCGTGGACGAACGCGCCGTCGTCCGAGAAGAGGAGCAGGCCCGTCGTATCCTGATCGAGCCGGCCCACCGGCTGCACGCCGCGCTCGATGAGCTGCGGCGGCAACAGGTGAAACACGCTCAGGTGATGTTGCGGATCGCGCGAGCATTCGTAGCCGGCGGGCTTGTTCATCGCGATATACGCCTTCTCGCGATACGTCCAGACGGTGCCGTCGACTTCGAAGTCCGGCGATTCGGCGACCGCGACACTGGCGTTCGGATCGCTGCATACCTCGCCGCCGATGCGCACGCGGCCCTCGGCGATGATGCCGCGACATTGACGGCGCGAGCCGAAGCCTTGCGAGAAGAGGAGTGATTCGAGGTCCATCGGACGAGTGGGGACGGAGGGCGCATTTTAGCAAGCGGGAGGTCGTGAACGCGCGAGGTCCGTGGCCGGCGTGCGCTGTCGCCTAAGCCGCGCGGCTGCGGGTTGCCGCGTCGGAGAGGCGCGCGGACGGCCGATCGCTGCATGGCATGCGCGTTCGGAGCTTTCGACCAAGTCGCGCGGAGGCGAGCTGTCTGAGTCGACAGGCGCGCGGACGGCCGATCGCTGCATGGCATGCGCTTCGGAGCCTTCGACCAAGTCGCGCGGAGGCGAACTGTCTGAGTCGAACAGGCGCGCGGACGGCCGATCGCTGCATGGCATGCGCGTTGAGAGCTGTCGGCTACGCCGCGCGGCGGCGAGTTACCCGTGTCGAGCAGGCGCGGATCGCGGCTGCCTCAATGCGCGTCGCCGCGGCCCTTCGCCACCGTCGGCACGCCGAGGCCGAAGATCGTGAACGTCGACGGCGAGCGGTCCTGCTGGCTCGCCGTTACGCCGTGCCTGCCTGCGGCGCTCCAGCGTCCGTCGAAGGTCATGGCTGCCGGCGTGGGCGCGGGCAGTGCGCTCGCCTGACGGAAGTACGCGGTGTTGGCTTCGGCTTGTGCGGCGGTCGCCTGGCGCAGCAGCGTCTGCGTTTGCGGATTGCGCGGATCGAGCGCCACCGCGCGGCGGGCGTTGTGCACGGCGCAGGCGGGTTCCTGCTTGACCGAGCATGAGCGGGCGTTGGCCATCGCGCTGTCGCGTGCGCGCTCCTCGCGCGTCAGATCGGCGGCCAGTTGTTGAATCTCCGGGCTCGGGGCCTGATTCGCGTACAGGCCGCGCATGTGGCGGCGCGCAGCGGAAAGGTCGTGAGCGGCCAGCGCCTGCTTCATCGCGACGATGTTCCGCGCGACCGCGGGCGATGCTTTTTGCGCCGCGTTGTCCTGGGGATGTGCGCTTGCGTTGGCGTTGGCGGTTCTCGACGTTGCTGTCTGCGGCTGCGGGGCCAGGCTCGGACGGTTCGCCATCGACGATGCCATCGGCGAGGCCTGCGCCGGGCGCGCGGCCGGCTCTTGCGATTGCGGCGCGAGGCCAGACGCTGGACGGTTCGCTGCCAGCGAGGCCATCGACGAGGCTTGTGCCGGATGCGTCGTCGTCGCTTGCGGCTGCGAGGCGAGGTCGGGCGTCGGGCGGTTCGCCGGCAATGCAGCCATGGGCGAAGCGGGTGTCGGGTGCGTCGCCGTCGATTCAGCTTGCGATGCACGGCTGCGCGCTGGCGGAGTCGTCGAAGCCATCGGCGCAGGGGAACTGCTCGGCGTCGGAGCGGGCTTTGCCTGCGCGAGCGCGTTCGTGGCCGGTGCGGGCGGAACGTTGGCCGCGAGGCTGGACGTAGCCGGCAGGGACCGCGCGGAGGCTGTCGGCGCGGCGCGCGTGAGCGGTGCGACCGCGACGGGTGCCGAGACGCCCGCTCCGGTCGCGATAGCGGCATCGGCCACCGCCGTTGACGTGGGCGAGCGCGGTGCAGTCGCGTTCTTCGTCGCGGTTGTATCCGTTGGTGGCGTGACCGTACGCGTCGCCGCGACAGCGTTGCCAGGCGCAGACGCGCGCGCCCGCGCAGCAGTCGCCGACGCGGCTGTCGTGCCCGCTATTCCGACGGCGCTTGCGGACGCGGAGGCGGGTGCTTGCGCCGAAGGCGCAGCGGCTCCTTCCGTTGAGTGGGCTGTGGGCGGAAGCATCGCGCCTGCGCTTGCAGACGCGGACGTGCGTGCTTGCGCAGAACTCGCCGCCGTCGCCGTTGCCGTTGCCGCGTCCGTCGATCGCCCGACTCTGGGCGGGACTGTCGCGGCCGCGCTTCCAAGTACGGACGTGCGTGCTTGCGCAGAACTCGCCGCCGTCGCCGTCGCCGTTGCCGTGTCCGTCGCTCGCCCGACTGTGGGCGGGACCGTCGCGCCCGCGCTTGCAGACGCGGTGCCGCGTGCTTGCGCCAAAGTCCCAGCGGCGCTGTCCGTCGCTCGCGCGACTGTGGGCGGGACCGTCGCGCCCGCGCTTGCAGCGGCAGTCGTCCGTGCCTCCGCAGAAGTCGTCGATCCCGACGTCATTGCAGCTTTGTCCGTCGCGCTTGCGGACGAAACATCCGCCGACCGTGTCTGCGAAACGACCGGCCCGGTCGCAGTGTCTGCCTGCAATGCCTGCGTGCGCTCGACGGCATTCGGCACCGAATCGCTCTCAGATGCTTTGGCAGCCGCAACAGTCGAATGCGCCTGCGCGTCGTCGCTCGATACATCGCTCCCGCGACGCGCGAGCGCCGGACGCGCCGCGTCGGCATGGCTTTGCGCTCCCGAAACGCGGTCGCCGACCGATCCCGCTGCGCTGACCGACTTCGTCGGCGCGACGCCCGCGTCCTGCTCCGCATAAAAGTACGCGCCCGCCGCCGCGCCCGCGACGACGCCGCTCACCAGCACCGCGAGCATCTTGCGCGCCGGCCGTCGCGCCTGGGCGGCCGGCCCGTCGCCCGGCTCGACGAGGCTCGGATAAGACGTCACCATCTTTCGACGCGCGAGCCGCGTAAGCCAGCCGGTGTCGCGAAGATCGACGACGCCGTACATCTCCTCGATGGGCGCAACGGCTGCCGCATCGGCAACGCTCGTAAAGACCGCACCGTGGCGATCCGAACCGCAGTACGGGCAGGTAAGCTCGCCGGCCGGCGAAATGGCGTGGCAGCGGCCGCAAATGACGGCGTCAAGCGTCAGCGAAGATTCGGATTGCGTCATGGCGCGCTCGTTCGAGTTATGGCTCGCGCAACGCGCGAAGCGAGATCACGGCGGCGGTGTATCCATTGCAACCGAAAGCCGATTGCCCGCGGGCGCGTGCCCTCGTGACACGCCCCGCGCCGGGATGCCGCGACGCCGATCCAGCGCCCATTCTTGCGACGCCGGCGGCCACGCGTCTAAGCGATTGCGCACATTCGCGTAATGTTCGCGTCAGGGAAAACGCGGGGTGCGCGCCTTCGGCATCTCGCGTCGAACGCACGTTCTGTCGTGCGTATCAGAGCGCGAGCGGGCGGAAAGATGAGTACGCCTGTGCTTTGTCGAATGGCTTCGCGCAAAGTCGTCCGCGAATGTGGGCGATGGGCGCCGAAACGGAGATATGATTGTGTGGAAGTCGGTAAGGACGTCGAAGCAATGCGCAACGCATTGTGGTTCGTGGAGCGAAGCGCCGTGCGCCGAGTGTCAGCCGTGCCAGCATCGCTACGCAGCGCGACGCCGGACGGCAAGCAATGCAAGAAACGCACACCGAGCCGTCCAAACGCAAAAAAGCCGCTCGATGAGCGGCTTTTTCGGAAAATCTGTGGTGCCCAGGGCCGGAATCGAACCGGCACGCCTTGCGGCGGGGGATTTTGAGTCCCCTGCGTCTACCAATTTCACCACCTGGGCATGCTGAGTCGGCGATTATGACCCAAAACCGCGCGCTCGGCAAGCAGCGCGGTTGTCCACACATTACTGGCTGAGATACGTGAAGGCCCCGTTGCGGACGATGCCCATCACGCTCGCGCGCTGATCGAGGCCGACGTGGTCGCTGGCGCTCGTATTGACGACGCCGTTCGGCACCACCAGCTCATGCGCGTGCTCCAGTTCCGAGCGCAACGCGACGCGGAATTCCTTCGTTCCCGGCTTGCCGGCCTTCAGCGCGCGCGTCGCCGCGTCCTGCAAGCGCGGATAGACGCCCGCCGCATCGCCGGCGAATTGCGTCACCGTGCCCTTGCCGTACTTGTTCTCGTAAGCATCGACGAACGCGAGCGCCGCCTTCTTCGACGGATGATCCGCCGGCAGCGTGCGCGCGACGACCACCGGCTGCGTCGGAAAGAGCGTGCCTTCCACGTCCTTGCCGCCGAGCTTGATGAACTCCGGCGTCGCGATGCCGTGCGTCTGGTAGATCGCGCCCTTGTAGCCGCGCTCGACGAGCGTGCGCTGCGGCAGCACCGTCGGCGTGCCCGCGCCCGCGATCAGGACGGCGTCGGGTTTCGCGGCCATCAGCTTCAGAATCTGGCCGGTGACGCTCGCGTCCGTCCGGTTGAAGCGTTCGGTCGCGACTATCTTGATATGGCGGAGATCCGCGAACTTGGTGAATTCGGAGAGCCAGCTATCGCCGTAACTGTCCGCGAAACCGATGAAGCCGACCGTCTTCACGCCATGGTTGGCCATGTAGCGCGTCATCACGTCGGCCATCGCGCGGTCGGTCTGCGCCATCTTGAACGCCCAGACCTTCTTACCTTCCTGCGGTTCGACCACCGACGCCGAGCCGATCAGCGTGATCATCGGCGTCTGATATTCGGCGACCGGATCGAGCGCCGCGAGCGCGGCCGGCGTGATGTTCGGCCCGACGATCACGTCCACCTTGTCCTCGGTGATCAGCTTGCGGATATTGCGCACGGCCGCGCCGGGGTCCGAGCCGTCGTCGAGAATGATGTACTGCGCGTCCTGTCCCGCGATGGTCTTCGGCCACATCAGCATCGCGTTCTTGCTCGTGATGCCGATGGCGGCGGCAGGCCCCGTGCTCGACAAGTCCACGCCTACCTTGATCTGCGCGTGCGCGGCGGCGGACAGCACAGCCAGCGCGGCACCGGCGGCGAGCCGGCGCGTGATTTTCGACAACGTCATCGGAAAGCTCCCCAGGGAAGTTCGTGTTTTTGTGATCGGCATGGCGCCGTCGCCTTCAGAGTCAGAGTTCGTAGCTTTCGTGCTCGCCGGAGAGCGCCTGCTCGATGAGCTTCCGGTTCATCGAGGGCGAAAGCAGTTCGACGAGCGTATACACATAGCTGCGCAGATAGGCGCCTTGCTTGAGCGCGAGCCGCGTGACGTTCGTGCCGAACAGATGCCCGACCGGCATCGCGCGCAAATGGCGGTCGCGCTCGGGATTAAACGCGATATCCGCCATGATCCCGACGCCGAGCCCAAGTTCGACGTAAGTCTTGATGACGTCCGCGTCGATGGCTTCGAGCACGATATCCGGCGTCAGATTGCGCAGTTGAAACGCATGGTTGATCTTCGTGCGCCCGGCGAACGCCGCTTCGTACGTGATGAGCGGGTACTGCACGAGATCGTCGAGCGTGAGAAGCTTGCGTTCCAGGAGCGGATGCTCGGGCAGCATGACCGCCAGATGCTGCCACTGGAAGCAGGGCAGCGACACCAGCTCCTTATAGTTGGCGATGGCTTCGGTGGCGATGGCGATGTCCGCCTGATCGTGAATGACCATCTCGGCGACCTGCGTCGGGCTGCCTTGCAGGATGGACAGATGCACTTTCGGGAAGCGTTTCTTGAATTCCGCGATGGCGGCCGGCAGCGAGTAGCGCGCCTGCGTGTGGGTCGCGGCGATCACGAGATTGCCCTGATCCTGCGCCGCGTAATCCTTGCCGACGCGCTTGAGGCTTTCCACTTCCTGCAGGATTTTCTCGACCGACGCGAGAATGATGCGCCCGGGCTCGGTCAGCGACCGCACGCGCTTGCCGTGCCGCGTGAAGATTTCGACGCCCAGCTCGTCTTCCAGCTCGATGATCGCCTTCGACACGCCCGGCTGCGACGTATACAGCGCCTTGGCGGCTTCGGTCAGGTTGAAGTTCTGCCGCACGGCCTCCCGCACGAAGCGGAACTGATGCAGATTCATTTATAACCCACGCGCATATCAAAGTAATTTTTCAGTCGTTTGCAATATATAGCAGGTTTATTACTATCAGTCCAATTTTTCCAATATCCATAGCTGTATTCGTCATTAGCAAATGAGCGTTCCGTCTGAACGCTGTGCGCGCCGGCGAATCAATGGATATCTGACGCGCGGCGCAACCTAGGGCGCCGGCGGCTAAACAAAAACTTGGGGCCCCCGAATGTACCAATACGATCAGATCGACCAGCGAATCGTTGACGAACGAGTCGCGCAGTACGCCGATCAGGTTCGCCGGCGTCTGTCGGGCGAGTTGAGCGAGGAAGAATTCCGTCCGCTGCGGCTGCAAAACGGCCTGTACATGCAGCGCCACGCATACATGCACCGCATCGCGATCCCGTACGGCAACCTGCGCAGCGACCAGTTGCGCATGCTCGCCACCATCGCGCGGGAGCACGACCGCGGCTACGGCCACTTCTCGACGCGCACCAACATCCAGTTCAACTGGATCGAGCTGGAAGAAACGCCTGAGATCCTGCGCAAGCTGGCGTCGGTGCAAATGCACGCGATCCAGACGTCGGGCAACTGCATCCGCAACATCACGGCGGACCAGTTCGCGGGCGTGGCGCCGGACGAAACCGTCGATCCGCGTCCGTGGGCCGAAATTCTGCGCCAGTGGTCCACGTTCCACCCGGAATTCGCGTGGCTGCCGCGCAAGTTCAAGATCGCCGTCTGCGGCTCGGCGGAAGACCGCGCGGCCGTGCAGATCCACGATCTCGGCGTGTATCTGAAGAAGAACGCTGAGGGCGAAGTCGTCGCGAGCATTCTCGCGGGCGGCGGGCTCGGCCGCACGCCGATCATCGGCGCGGTCATCAAGGAAGACCTGCCGTGGCAGCATCTGCTCACGTACTGCGAAGCCGTGCTGCGCGTGTATAACCGCTACGGCCGCCGCGACAACATGTACAAGGCGCGCATCAAGATTCTCGTGAAGGCGCTGTCGCCCGAGAAGTTTGCGAAGCAGGTGGAAGAAGAGTGGGCGCATCTGAAGGATGGCCCCTCGACGCTCACGCAGGACGAAGTGGAGCGCGTGTCGAACTTCTTCGCGCCGCCGGTGTACGAACAGCTCGCGGACACGGACGCCTCTTATGAGAAGCATCTGATCGAAAGCAAGCCGTTCGCGCGCTGGGTCGAGCGCAACGTGCGCCCGCACAAGGTTGCCGGCTACGCGGCGGTCACGCTGTCGCTGAAGCCGACCGGCGTCGCGCCGGGCGACGCCACCGACAAGCAGATGGACGAAGTCGCGAATCTCGCCGATGAGTTCTCTTACGGCGAAATCCGCGTCTCGCACGAGCAGAACCTGATTCTCGCGAACGTGAAGAAGCGCGATCTGTACGCCGTCTGGGAGCGCGCGAAGGCGATCGGTCTCGCGGCGGCGAACATCGGCCTGCTGACGGACATCATCTCGTGTCCGGGCGGCGATTTCTGCTCGCTCGCGAATGCGAAGTCGATCCCGATCGCGCAAGCCATCCAGGAACGCTTCGACAACGCCGACTATGTCTACGACCTGGGCGACCTGTCGATCAACATTTCGGGCTGCATGAACGCGTGCGGTCATCACCACGTCGGCAACATCGGCGTGCTGGGCGTCGATAAGGACGGCTCGGAGTGGTATCAGGTGACGCTCGGCGGCGAGCAAAGCTCGGGCGTGACGGGCGCGCACCTCGGCAAGGTCATCGGGCCGTCGTTCTCGGCGCACGAAATGCCGGACGTCGTCTCGAGCGTGATCGACACCTTCGTCGACAACCGTCTGGAAGGCGAGCGCTTCATCGAGACGTTCGGCCGCATCGGCATCGCGCCGTTCAAGGAGCGCGTGTACGCATCGCGCCAAGCCCACGCTTAAGGATCTGCAGATGACGTTGATTATCAAAAACCGCGCGGTCGTCGAAGACGATTTCACCGTCGTGCGCGCAGGCGACGATGGCGTGCTCCCGGCCGCCGATGCGCTTCCCGCAGGCAAGGTGATCGTGCCGTTCGTGCTGTGGAAGGACGCGAAGGACGCGCTCGTGGCATCGCGTGCGAAGGAATCGCTCGGCGTGTGGCTCGCGCCCGACGACGAACCCGCCGACCTCGCGCCGGATTTCGACAAGATCGCGGTGATCGCAGTCGATTTCCCGGTGTTTCGCGATGGCCGCGGCTTCTCCATCGGCCGCCTGCTGCGCGAGCGCTACAACTGGACGGGCGAATTGCGCGCCATCGGCGACGTGCTGCGCGATCAGGTGTTCTTCCACTACCGCTGCGGCTTCGACGCTTTCGCCGTGCGCGCGGACAAGGACATCAACGACGCGCTCAACGCGTTCAACGAATTCAGCGAGCTGTATCAGGGCGCGACCGACAACCCCGAACCGCTGTTCCGCCGCCGCGCCGCCGTGCTCGCGACGCTCGGAGTCTGAAGAATGACGCCTGAGCTCCAAGCTAAAATCGACCGCCTGGATGCGCTGCTGGATTCCATCGCAGCGCGCCACGAGCGCGTCAAGCTGGCCAGCAGCCTTGCCGCCGAAGACATGGTGCTCACGCACGCCATTCTTTCGCGCAAGGTCGGCATCGGCATCTTTTCGCTGAACACGGGGCGTCTGCACGCGGAAACGCTCGGCATGATCGACCGCGTGAAGGAACGCTACGGCTACGACATCGAGCAGTTTCATCCGCAGCAAGCCGCTGTCGATGAGTACGTGCGCGATCACGGCCTGAATGCGTTCTACGAGAGCATCGACTTGCGCAAGAGCTGCTGCCATATCCGCAAGGTAGAGCCGCTCAACCGCGCGCTCGCCGATGTCTCCGCGTGGGTCACCGGCCAGCGCCGCGAGCAGTCGGTGACGCGCGCGGAACTGCACGAGGAAGAACACGACGCGCCGCGCGGCATCGCGAAGTTCAATCCGCTCGCGGACTGGACCGAAACGGACGTGTGGGACTACCTGAAAGCCTTCGACGTGCCGGTGAACCCGCTGCATGCGCGCGGCTATCCGAGCATCGGCTGCGAGCCGTGCACGCGCGCCGTGCGTCCCGGCGAGGACAGCCGCGCGGGCCGCTGGTGGTGGGAATCGCGCGATACGAAGGAATGCGGCCTGCACATGACGAATATCAGCAGCATCAAGATCGTTCAGGAAGCGCCCAGCTCCGCGATCTGAAAAGGCGCATAGACGCCGGCTCAACCCTGTTACTGAACGCGGTGTTGCCAACAACGCCGCACAAAAAAGGATCGACGAACATGAGCACCACGCTCGACCCCAACGTCACGGCCCCGATCGTCAATCAGGCGACGCGGATGGACCACCTCGACTGGCTCGAAGCCGAGTCGATCCACATCCTGCGCGAACTCGTCGCGGAGTGCAGCAAGCCCGCGCTGCTGTTTTCGGGCGGCAAGGACTCGGTCGTCGTGCTGGCCCTCGCGTTGAAGGCGTTCGGCTTAGGCGGCAACCGCAAGACGGTGCTGCCGTTCCCGCTCGTGCATATCGACACGGGCCACAACTTCCAGGAAGTGATCGACTTCCGCGACCGCCGCGCGGCCGAAATCGGCGCGGAACTGGTCGTCGGACACGTCGAGGATTCGATCAAGAAGGGCACCGTGCGCCTGCGCCGCGAGACGGATTCGCGCAACGCCGCGCAAGCGGTCACGCTGCTCGAAACCATCGAGCAATACGGCTACACGGCGATGATCGGCGGCGCGCGCCGCGACGAAGAGAAGGCCCGCGCGAAAGAGCGCATCTTCTCGTTCCGCGACGAATTCGGCCAGTGGGACCCGAAGGCGCAGCGCCCGGAACTGTGGAGCATCTACAACGCGCGTCTGCATGCGGGCGAGCATCTGCGCGTGTTCCCGATCTCGAACTGGACCGAACTCGACGTGTGGCAGTACATCGCGCGCGAGAAGCTGGAACTGCCGTCGATTTACTACGCGCACGATCGCGAAATCGTGCGTCGCAACGGGCTGCTCGTGCCGGTGACGCCGCTTACGCCGGTGCGCGAAGGCGAGACGCCGGAGATCGCGCAGGTGCGTTTCCGCACGGTCGGCGATATCAGTTGCACGTGCCCGGTGGCGAGCGACGCCGACGACGTCGAGAAGATCATCGCCGAAACGGCCGTGACCGAGATTACCGAGCGTGGCGCCACGCGCATGGACGACCAAGCGTCCGAAGCCGCGATGGAACAGCGCAAGAAGCAAGGCTATTTCTAAGCATCACGCTCCGAGGAACCAACGAATCATGAGCATCTATCAAGCGGAAGACCTGGGCGTGTTGCGCTTCATCACGGCGGGCAGCGTCGACGACGGCAAGAGCACGCTGATCGGCCGCCTGCTGTACGACAGCAAGGCGGTGCTGTCCGACCAGTTGTCGGCCATCTCGCGTGCGAAAAACAAGCGCACCGTCGGCGATGAAATCGACCTGTCGCTGCTCACGGACGGTCTCGAAGCCGAGCGCGAGCAGGGCATTACCATCGACGTCGCGTATCGCTATTTCGCGACCGCCAAGCGCAAGTTCATCATCGCGGACACGCCGGGCCACGAACAGTACACGCGCAACATGGTGACGGGCGCATCGACGGCGCACGCCGCGATCATTCTCGTCGACGCGACGCGCGTCACGTTCGAGAACGGCGAAGCGCAACTGCTGCCGCAGACCAAGCGCCATAGCGCCATCGTGAAGCTGCTCGGCTTGCAGCACGTGATCGTCGCGATCAACAAGATGGATCTCGTCGAGTACAGCGAGACGCGCTTCAACGAGATTCGCGATGCGTACGTCGCGCTCGCGCGTCAGCTCGGTCTGGAGCACGTGCGCTTCGTGCCGGTGTCGGCGCTGAAGGGCGACAACATCGTGAGCGCGAGCGAGCGCATGCCGTGGTACGCGGGCGAGCCGCTGCTCGATCTGCTCGAATCGCTGCCGGTTGCGCAGCCGAACGAACAGGCGCTGCGTTTTCCGGTTCAATGGGTCGCGCGTCAGGACGGCTCGCAGGCCGACGACTTCCGCGGCTACATGGGCCGTGTCGAGGCGGGCGAGGTGCGCGTGGGCGATGCGATCAACGTGCTGCCGGCGAATCGCCAGGCGACGGTCGCGGAAATCATCGCGCCGGTGCCGGGTGGCGTCGCGCCGGTGGATCGCGCGTTCGCGGGCCAGACGGTGACCATTCGCCTGACCGAAGACGTGGACGTGTCGCGCGGCGATACGTTCGTCCCGGCGACGGCGACCGTCGCCCCGGCGAAGAAGCTCGAAGCCGACCTGTGCTGGTTCGACGAAGAGCCGCTTTCGCCGCAGCGCAAGTATCTGCTGAAGCAGACGACCAATACCGTTTTCGCGCGCATCGGTGCGGTGAAAGAGGTGCTGGACGTGCACACGCTGTCGCATTCCGTGGACCGCACGACGCTCGCGATGAACGATATCGGCCGCGTGGCGCTCACGCTGCAAAAGCCGATCGTCGCGGACGAGTACGATACGCATCAGGGCACCGGCGCGTTCGTGCTGATCGACGAGGCGACGCATCACACGGTCGCGGCCGGCATGATTCGCGAAATCGCGGCTTGATGCTTGATGACGGACGGAATGCACATGGGTAAGGTCTATCTGATCGGAGCAGGACCGGGCGCGGCGGATCTCATCACCGTGCGCGGCATGCGCTTGCTCGAACAGGCGGATGTCGTGCTGCACGACGCGCTGATCGAGCCGGCGATGCTCGACTACGCGCCGAATGCGAAGCGGATCGCGGTCGGCAAGCGCTGCGGACAGCGGTCGACGGCCCAGCATTTCATCAACAAGCAGATCGTCGATGCGGCGCGCGAGCATGGCGTCGTCGTGCGGCTGAAGGGCGGCGATCCGATGCTGTTCGGCCGCGCCGACGAGGAGATGCGCGCGTTGGAAGCGGCGGGCATCGAGTACGAAGTCGTGCCGGGCATCACGGCGGCGCTCGCGAGTGCGGCGACGCTGCGTCGCTCGCTCACGTTGCGCGGCGTATCGCGCAGTGTCGCGCTCGCCACGCACAGCCGTGCCGCGGACAGCGACGACATCCGCGAGCAGGCGAAGGCCGATTCGCTCGTCTTCTACATGGGCCGCGACAGCGCGCCGGATATCGCGCAGCAGTTGATCGACGCGGGGCGGCCGGGTTCGACGCCGGTGGCGATCGTGGAGGCGTGCAGCACGCCGCGCGAACGCACGCTCACGCTGACGCTCGCGCGCATGGCGCTCGGCGAGGCGCAGGCGTGGCTGGACCCGTCGCAGCCGAGTCTGCTGATGATCGGCGAGGCGTTCAAGGAAAGGGCGTCGGCGGGGAAGGCGAAGGTGCAGCTTAAGGGGATGCAGGCGGCGGCTTAAGCTGGGAACGCGCTAGCCGGCTGAAGAGACGCGGGTTCGCTTATGCCGCAAAGCGCCGACATATCGACTTTTTGCTGTCGCCGCGGACGTGTGCGCGCCGCTTCTCGAGAACAGAACCGCTTCGGCGTCCAATCGCGCTTCGACACTGACCAATTCATCGCGCAAGTTGAGCAGGTCTTTCTGCAGGCGAGTCATTTCCTGCAATTTCTGGCTAAGGTCGCCGATTGCCACATGGTGTTCGTCGAGCCGACCCTCGGCCGAGGATGCGCCTTGCGTGGCCGGGGGACAAGCCTCTAACCGCGCTACCTGTCTTCGAAAGAAAAAAGCGACGCCCCACACCGTTATGAGCGTGACGGTAGCAATAACGAAGACGCCGTAGTCTTGCCGAAGCGATGCGAGAATATCGATCATGTCGTCAGACGTTTGATTTCGGACAAGCGACCGTTAGAAAATAATACACGACCGCGACGGTCTTGGACGCTCCCCAACCGAACAGGGAGAAGGGTATGCCAATGTCTTGAACGTCGGACAAGGAGGCGCCCAGCAAGCGGTGCCAAAGAGGCATCCCTGCCACCGCGAGACTCGCCGCAACGGCGATGAGGGCAACGTCGCACCGGTATCGGAACTTGTCGACGCGCGTTGCGGAGGGTCCTGGCGTGGCCCCAACGAGACAAAGCGGGATGAGCATTGCAATCGAACTGAGCATGAGTCCGGGCGCCAAAAACGCTGCGGGACTTCTTTCCCTCATTGCCTGGTGCACAGTGAGTTCGAAAACGCCGAGCCAGAAGGGCAGCGTGTACGTGAAGACTCGGACAAAGCAGTTGTAAAGCAAACGTTCCATGCGCGTAGGGAACAGTGATCGAAAACGGCTGTTTTGTCGACGCAGTCATAGCGTCGACGCTTCGTAGTCGATCCTAGCATCGTCTGCATCCCTAAATAACTGCCGCAGTCCGAATCTGTGGCCGGTCGCGCTAAGAGCGGCGGTCAACCAGGTCTTAGGTCTGCCTCAAGCAATATTGAGCCACCGCATCCAGCACCGCATCATCCTCGCCGACCGCCGTCGCGCAGTGAATGACCACATCCGGATGCGCCTCCCGGCATTTCGCGACGACTTCTGGCAAATCCCGCCGCACATGTCCGCCTTGCCCGAAGAACACCGGAACGACGGTGATCGCGTCACAGCCGCCCGCAGCTTGCGCGGCGACCGCCGCGGGCAAATCCGGCGTCATCAATTCGAGAAACGCGAGCGACACCGGATCGCCCCGCAACGCGCGCAGCTTTGCCGCGAGGCGTTCGAACGGCTCGGCCCAGCGCGGATCGCGTGCGCCGTGTCCGAAAAGGATGATGCCGTGTCTGCTCATCGCGTTGTCCTCTGCTAAACGGCCGTCAGTGCCGCTCGACCCATTTGAGACCCAGCAAGCCGATTGCCAGATATGCCAGCGCGGGCGCTGCCGCCGTGATCGGCGCGGGCCAGGTGTTCAACGTGCCGATATGCGAGAAAAGCGTATTGAACAACTGGAAGCTCATGCCGATCATGATGCCGCCGAACACCTTCACGCCCACCACGCCCGCGCGCGTATGCAGATATGCGAACGGCAGCGACAGCACCAGCATCACGAACACCGCGAACGGATACAGAATCTTGCGCCAGAACGCGATTTGATACCGCTGCGTGTCCTGATGATTCTCCGTCAAGTGCTGGATATAGCGGAACAGATTGAACATCGACATGCGATCCGGCGACACCAGCAGCACCGAAAGAATCTGCGGCGTCAGCTCGGAGCGCAACGAGAACTGCGGCAGCGTCGTCTCTTTCGCGCGATACACGGGATTGAGCGCATCGGCGGAGTTCGCCGTCTGCGGTTGCGCATCGACCAGTTGCGTCTCCGTCACGCCCGTCAGCTTCCAGTGGCCCGGCGGCTGATACACGCCGCTTTGCGCGATTCGCACGCTCGAGAGCCGGAACTTCGAATCGAATTCGTAGATGCGCACGTTCGCGATCGTCGTGTCCGGGTTCAGCGTGCCGACATTGACAAAGCGCGTGACCTGTTCGCCGTTTTCCTTTGCGGAGAGCGTGTCCTTCACCCACACTCCCGACTCGAAATTCGACGACACCGACGAGCCCAGCGCCTCCAGCCGCACGCGCTCGGACAACTGATCGGCGTAAGGCCCGACCACTTCGCCGATGATGTACGTCACCAGCACGAGCGGCACGCCGATCTTCAAAAGCGAGCGCAGCGCCGCGCCGGTCGAAAGCCCCGACACGCGAAAGATGGTGAACTCGGAGGCCGCCGCCATCTGCGCGAACACATAAATGGCGGAAATGAGCGCGGCCACCGGAATGATTTCGTAGAAGCGCGAAGGCGTCTGCAAGGCCACGCGGAGCACCGCGAGCGTGAACTTGTAGTTGCCGTGCCCGACCGTGTTCAGCTCGTTGATCAGGTCGAAGAAGAAGAACAGGCCCGAGAACGCGAACAGAATGAAGATGAAGGCGAGATAAATCTGGCGCGCGAAGTATCGTTCGTAGATGCGCATGGGCTCAGGCTCCCTTCGAGCGCGTGAAGCTCGCTCGCGTGAAGAGGGGCCGGTTGCGCACGCGCAGCCAGAAGATGAACGCGACGAGCGCGAGCACCAGCACATGCAGTCCGACGATGCCGACGCCGAACGACAGCTTGCCCTGTTCGATCCACGACTGCACCACGTTCAGCAGGTTCGAGTACGTGAGATAGATCAGCACGGCCATCACGAGATTGATGGTCCGGCTGCGGCGCGGGTTCTGATAAGACAGCGGAATGGCAAGCAGCATCAGGTTGATGGCGATGAGCGGCAGGCCCATGCGCCAGGCGAATTCCGCGAGGTTTTCCTTGGTCGGATTGGCGAGCAGATTGGGCGTGGAGATGCCGGTCGTGGTCGGCGTATTGACCACCTGATGGCTCATGATCTTCACGCCATACCGCGCGAACTCCATGATGCGGAAGTTCGGCTGGCCGGGCGTGCCGTCGTAGCGCCGCCCGTCTTCCAGCACGATGAAGCGGTCGCCGTCCGCGCGCGTTTCCGTGTGGCCGTTCTTCGACACGATCACGTTGACCTTGCCGCCTTCGGTGCTCGTGACGAATACGTTCTCCACGTGCCCCTGATCCGGCGACATCTTCTCGATGAAGAACACGCGGTGGCTCGACGGCGATTCGCGGAACTGGCCGGGCGCGAGCAGCGACACTTCATCGCGCTGCTGAAAGCGGGCCTTGATCAGCTTGCTTTGCTGGTTCGACCACGGCCAGCCGATGAACGCGAAGAAGATGATGAGAATGATGATCGGCGTGGAGAACACGGCGATCGGCTTGATCAGCTGCGTGTGGCTCACGCCCGAGGCGAGCCACACCACCATCTCCGAATCGCGATACCAGCGCGTGAGCACGAAAAGAATCGAGACGAAGAGCGTCACGATCAGCATGACGGCGAGATAGCCGATGACGGTGAGGCCGATCAGCACGACGACATCGCGCGGGTCGACCTGACCTTGCGCCGCGAAGCCGACGATGCGGATCATCATCGTCGTGAGCATGATCGTGAGCAGCACCATGAATACGGCGCCGGCCGTATACGCGAGTTCGCGCTGCAGGGAGCGTTCGAAGATCATTGATTTCTGCTTGAGGCCGGCGGCGATGCGGCTACGCGTTGACTGACCCGGGAAATGCAGCTTCGTTCCCCGGCGCCGCGAGCCTGTGACCGCCGCGGTAAAAATAGCGGATAATTGCGGCTTTCATCCTTCAGCCTGGATTTTACCGAGGATAAGCGCGATGGACTTTAGCATAAAAGCCTGTGATTGGAGCAAAGGCGAGTCAAATGGTTTCCTCACCGGAAAGGCCGATGTCGTGGTGCTCGGCGTCTTCGAAGCACAGACGCTCTCGGGCGCGGCCCTCGCCTTGGATCTCGCGACGAAGGGCTTGATTTCGCGCATCGTGAAGGCGGGCGACATGAACGGCCGCGCAGGCACCACGCTGCTCGTGCCGGAAGTCACGGGCATCGGCGCGGCGCGCGTGCTGCTCGTCGGCCTCGGCAAGCAGGACGCCTTCAATCAGAAAGCGTATGGCGAAGCGGTGCGCGCGGCGTGGCGCGTCATTCTCGGCACGAAGATCGCGCAAGTCACGTTCACGCTCGCGCAACTGCCCATTCAAGAGCGCAGCGGCGACTGGGCGGTGCGCGCCGCCATCCTCGCGTTGCGCGAGCTTACCTACAAGTTCACGCAGATGAAGAGCAAGCCCGAAAACGGCGCGCGCTCGCTGAAGAAGATCGTCTTCAGCATCGACCCGGCGGACGAGAAAGCCGGCCGCACGGCGATCAAGCAGAGCGTCGCGATCGCGAACGGCATGGACCTGACGCGCGATCTCGGTAATCTGCCGCCGAACGTCTGCACGCCGACCTATCTCGGCCAGACGGCGAAGCAACTCGGCCGCGACTGGAAGCTGAAAGTAGACGTGCTCGGCCTCAAGCAGATCGAGGCGCTCAACATGGGCTCGTTCCTTTCCGTGGCGAAGGGTTCGGTGCAGCCGCCGCAGTTCATCGTCATGCAGTATCAGGGCGCGGGCGCGGCTTCGGGCGAATCCGGCAAGGGCAAGAACAAGAACGCGCCGATCGTGCTCGTGGGCAAGGGCATCACGTTCGATTCGGGCGGCATCTCGATCAAGCCCGGCGAGGCGATGGACGAGATGAAGTACGACATGTGCGGCGCGGGCTCGGTGTTCGGCACCCTGCGCGCGGTCGCGGAAATGGGTTTGAAGCTGAACGTGATCGGCATCGTGCCGACGTGCGAGAACATGCCCGCGGGCAACGCGCTGAAACCGGGCGACATCGTCACCGCAATGAACGGCACGACCATCGAAGTGCTGAACACGGACGCCGAAGGCCGCCTCATTCTGTGCGACGCGCTCACCTACGCGGAGCGCTTCAAGCCGGCTGCGGTCGTCGACATCGCCACGCTGACCGGCGCGTGCATCATCGCGCTCGGCCATCACAACACAGGTCTTTTCTCGAAAGACGACGCGCTCGCGGGCGAACTGCTCGACGCATCGCGCGAGGCGGTCGATCCGGCGTGGCGTCTGCCGCTCGACGAGGAGTATCAGGATCAGCTCAAGTCGAACTTCGCGGATGTCGCGAACATCGGCGGGCGTCCGGCGGGCAGCGTGACGGCGGCGTGCTTCCTGTCGCGCTTCGCGCAGAACTACCCGTGGGCGCATCTGGATATCGCCGGGACCGCGTGGAAGAGCGGGGCGGCGAAGGGCGCGACGGGCCGTCCGGTGCCGCTCCTCTCGCAGTTCCTGATCGACCGCGCGGGGCAGTGATCGCGCCATGACGCGCATCGACTTTCACACGAACGTCGGCGATCCGCTCGCCTATGCCTGCCGCCTCGCGCGCAAGGCGTATGCGAGCGGGCGCTCGCTCGTCGTGCTCGCGGAACCTGCGCGCCTCGCCGCGTTCGACGAACAGTTGTGGACCTTCGCGCCGCTCGAGTTCGTGCCGCACTGCATGGCGAAGAGCGCGCTCGCGCAGGAAACGCCGGTCGTGCTCGCCGCCGATCTCGACGACGTGCCGCATCATCAGGTGCTCGTGAATCTGGGCGCGCCGGTGCCCGCGCAGTTCGCGCGCTTCGAGCGTCTGGTGGAAATCATCGGCGACGACGCCGCAGAGCTCGCGGCAGGGCGCGAGCGCTTTCGCTTCTATCGCGATCGCGGCTACGCCATCGAAACGCACAAGCAAGGCGGTTGAGCGAACAGTGCGCAAGCCCCGCGCCGCGTTAGCATCGGCGCGTGGAGACCACTGAGAGACCATCCGACATCATGACCGACAACACGCACACGCCCGAATCGTTCGATTCGTCCATTCCCGTTCTCACCGATGTCGTCGTGCCCGGCAAGCCGGAATTCGCGCGCGCCGCGGGCGTCAACGACGCGGCGGCCGCTTACGAGGCGCAACGTGTCGGCGAGCGGCTGCAAGGCCGTGTCACGCAGTTTCTGAGCGGCGATGCACGCGCGATCATCGAGGCGCGTTGCCAGGACGTGCTGCGCGAGCATTCGGCGAAGATGGTGCAGGAGATCACGCGCGAAGTGTCGCTCGCGCTCGAAAGCAAGATGCGCGAGTGGGTGGCCGTGGCGGTCGAGGAAGAGTTGCAGCGGCAGCGGGGCGGTTGAGTCTCGCGTTGCCGGGAATGCGAAAGGGGCGCATCGAGCGCCCCTTTTGCTTTGATCAGCGAAGACTGTCGATCAGCTTCAGCCCGTCACCGCTCCGCGATTTGCCGGCAGCGCCAGCGCCGCGAATTTCGCCAGCACGCCGCGCGTGTACTTCGGCGCGGGCTTCTTCCACGCGGCGCGGCGGCGCGCGATTTCCGCGTCGTCCACGTTCAGTTGAAGCAGCAGCTTGTGCGCGTCGATGGTGATGGAATCGCCTTCCTGCACCAGCCCGATCGTGCCGCCCGCGTACGCTTCGGGCGCGACGTGGCCGACCACCATGCCCCACGTGCCGCCGGAGAAACGCCCGTCGGTGATGAGCCCGACCGATTCGCCCAGCCCCTTGCCGATGATCGCCGACGTCGGCGCCAGCATCTCCGGCATGCCCGGGCCGCCCTGCGGGCCGAGATAGCGCAGCACGACCACGTCGCCTGCCTTGATCTTGTCGGCGAGAATCGCTTCCATCGCGGTTTGCTCGTCGTCGAACACGCGCGCCGGGCCGGTGATCACCGGGTTCTTGAGACCCGTGATCTTCGCGACCGCGCCGTCTTCCGCGAGATTGCCGCGCAGAATGGCGAGGTGGCCTTCCTTATAGAGCGCCTGCTCGATCGGATAGATGACCTTCTGATCCGCGCGCGGCTTGCTCGGCACGTCCTTCAGTTCTTCGGCGAGCGTGCGGCCCGTGATCGTGATGCAGTCGCCGTGCATGAGACCCGCGTCGAGCAGGATCTTCATCACTTGCGGGATGCCGCCGGCCTTGTGCAGGTCCGTCGCGACATACTGGCCCGAGGGCTTCAGATCGCAGATGACCGGCACTTTCTTGCGCATGCGCTCGAAGTCGTCGATGCTCCATTCCACTTCCGCCGCGTGCGCGATGGCGAGGTAATGCAGCACGGCGTTGGTCGAGCCGCCCGTCGCCATGATCAGCGCGACCGCATTCTCGATCGACTTCTTCGTGATGATGTCGCGCGGCTTCAGGTCCTTCTTCACGGCTTCGACGAGCACGCGCGCCGATTCGGCGGCGGAGTCCACTTTCTCGTCGTCGGGATTCGCCATCGTCGACGAATACAGGAGCGACATGCCGAGCGCCTCGAACGACGAGCTCATGGTGTTGGCCGTGTACATGCCGCCGCAGGAGCCGGTGGACGGGCACGCGTTCTTCTCGACGCCCTTGAAGTCTTCTTCCGACATGCGGCCCGCCGTGAACTCGCCGACCGCCTCGAACGACGACACGATGGTCAGGTCCTTGCCCTTCCAGTTGCCCGGACGAATGGTGCCGCCGTACACATAGATGCCCGGCACGTTCATGCGCGCGAGACCGATCATGCCGCCCGGCATGTTCTTGTCGCAGCCGCCGATCACCACGACGCCGTCCATCCACTGGCCCTGCACGGCCGTCTCGATACAGTCCGCGATCACCTCGCGCGACACCAGCGAGTACTTCATGCCTTCGGTGCCCATCGACATACCGTCCGAGATCGTCGGCGTGCCGAACACCTGCGGATTCGCGTTCGACTGCTTGATCGCCGCGATGGCGGCGTCGGCGAGGCGCTGCAGGCCGGCGTTGCACGGCGTGATCGTCGAATGGCCGTTGGCGACGCCGATCATCGGATTGTCGAAATCCTCTTCCTTGTAGCCGAGGGCGTAGTACATCGAACGATTGGGCGAACGCGCGACGCCCTGCGTCACGTTTTTCGAGCGGCGATTGAAGGCCATGTTGGGGCTCCTTGAAGATTCTTTTGTCTAGTGGCGCAAGAATGCAGCGTCGGCTTGTATCTGTCCAATATATTATTCAGGGTCTATTAGGTCGGAGAAGATATCGATGGACGAGCGAAACGCGCCGATCGAGTTGCGTTTGCTGCGCTACTTCGTGACCGTGGCGGAAGAGATGCATTTCGGCCGCGCCGCCGCGCGTCTTGCGATGACGCAGCCGCCGCTTTCGCAGGCCATTCGCGCGCTCGAAGACGCGCTCGGCGTCGCGCTCTTTGCGCGCACCAAGCGCACGGTCGAATTGACGCCGGTCGGCAAGGATTTGCTGCCGGAAGTGCGGCGCATTCTCGCCGCCGCCGATGCGCTGCGTCCGCTCGCGCAGTCGCTTTCGCGCGGCGAGGCGGGCGTGCTGTCGCTCGCGTTCGTGTCCACTGCGGACTACGGCCTCTTGCCCGCGCTGCTGCGCGATTTCGGCGCGCGCTATCCCGGCGTGCGGCTGCAACTGACCGAAGCGACGAGCGACGTGCAGATCGAAGAACTCGTCGCCGGGCGCGTGGACGCGGGGCTCGTCATTCCGCCGCTGCCGCCGCGCCACGCGATGTCGCTGTCGTATCTCGCGATCGCCCGCGAGCCGCTCGTCGTCGCGATGTCCGCGGACGCCGCCGAGCGATTGCAGCAGGGCACGGCAGAATGGGCCGACACGCCCGTCGACTTGCGCGATCTCGCAACGGCGCCGCTCGTCGTGTTTCCGAGGCGTCTCGCGCCGGGTTTGTATGACATCATTATGGGCTGCTACGGCGCGGCGGGACTCACGCCGCGCATCGGGCAGGAGGCGATCCAGATGCAGACCATCGTGAGCCTGGTGTCGGCCGGCATGGGCGTCGCGCTCGTGCCGCAGTCGCTGCGGCATTTGCGGCGCACGGGCGTGGTGTATCGTCCGCTGCGGCCGGTGGCGGATGCGCCGGTCGTCGAAACCGGCCTCGTGTGGCGCGCGGCAGAGGTGAGCCCGGTGCTCGCCGGCTTCATCGAGATCGTGCGCGCGCGGGCCGCCGCCGTCTCTGCTTTATGATTCGTGCCTGACTTCGCTTGGCTCAAGAACTCTACGATGCTCATTCACCCCAATTTCGATCCCGTCGCGATTCATCTCGGACCGCTCGCCGTGCGCTGGTACGGCCTCATGTATCTGGTCGCGTTTATCTCGGCCATCGTCATCGGACGGCTGCGGCTGCGGCTGCCGCATGTCGCCGCGCAAGGCTGGAGCGCGAAGGATATCGACGACATGCTGTTCTACGGTGTGCTCGGCACGATCCTCGGCGGGCGCATCGGCTATGTGCTGTTCTACAAGGCGAGCTATTACGCCGCGCATCCGCTCGACATCTTCAAGGTGTGGGAAGGCGGCATGTCGTTTCACGGCGGCTTTCTCGGCGTGACCTTCGCGATGGTGCTGTTCGCGTACCAGCGCAAACGCACGTGGCTGCAAGTGACCGATTTCGTCGCGCCGATGGTGCCGCTCGGCCTCGCGGCGGGGCGTCTCGGCAACTTCATCAACGGCGAACTATGGGGCCGCGTGACGGACCCTGCCGCGCCCTGGGCGATGCTGTTCCAGAACTCGACGAACGACGACGCCATCTGGCTCGCGAAGACTCCGCAGCTCGACGCCAAGTGGCATCTGACGGAAATCTTCCAGCGTTTTCACATGCTGCCGCGCCATCCGTCGCAGTTGTATGAGATCGCGCTGGAAGGCATCGTGTTGTTCATCGTGATCTGGACGTTCTCGCGCAAGCCGCGTCCGGTCGGCGCCATCTCCGCGCTCTTTCTGATCGGCTATGGACTCGCGCGCTTCACGGTGGAATTCGCCCGCGAACCGGACGACTATCTCGGCCTGCTCGCGCTCGGCCTCTCGATGGGCCAGTGGCTTTCGCTGCCGATGATCGTCGCCGGCGTCATCATGATGGTGTGGGCCTACAAGCGGCATCGTCGCGTGGCGGCGAACGCGGCGTGATGTCGCGCGGGGCCGCGCTTGCGGTCCCGCTTGGGTTCGCTTGACCTCGCTCGATCAGCGGCCCATCTGCACGGAGCCGGACACATCGACGGTCACGGTCGTCGTGCCGGCTTCGAGCGCCATCGGCGCGGCCATCTTGGCGTCGGCGCCCACGGCGCGCGACTGCATCATCATCACCGGGCGAGGCGCCGCGCCGCTATGTCCGACGTTCACCTCGCGAATCGAATAGCTGCTGTAGCCGAACGCCTGCGAAGCGGCTTGCGCCTGCTTGCGGAACGAATCGATAGCCTGCGTCGAGAGCTTCTGCTCCGCGGCGCGCTGCGCTTCCGGCGACAGCGAGAACGTGACGTTGCCGACCTGCATCGACGAACTCATCTTGCCCGCGAGCTTCGAGGCCGCCGCGAAGTCGTGCGATTCGAGCACGACCTCCGTGCGCCCGCGCCATGCGGAAATCTTGCCGTCGCGGTCGGTCGACGGATACACGGTGAACGAGCCGCTCTTCGCGGTGACGCCATCCACACCCTTCGCTTCACGCAGTGCGGCTTCGGCGCGCTGATTGAGCGTCGCGGTGAGCGATGACGGATCGGCGGCCTCCTGCTCGTAAAAGAGCGTGATGGTGACGACATCCTGCGGCACTTGCGCGCTCGCCTGCGCCGAAAGCGAGAGCACGCCCGCGGGCTGCGGATTGGCGATGACCGTCTGCGCGGCGGCCGAGGCGGAATAGGCGAGAGTGGCGCTCGACATCGCGAGGGCGAGGGCGGCGGCGGTTTTCTTGTTCATCATCGAAGGGCTCCAACGCAAGGCGTCGCGTGATTCGCGACCGCACTTAGGCGTCCGCCTCCAGCCCTTAGTTCCTGCTCTAGACGAGGCGTTCGGTAATAAAGCGCCACTCGTCCTCGGTGACAGGCGTGATCGACAGACGGTTGCCGCGCGCGAGCACTTGCATGCCGGCGAGTTCCGCGTGCTCGCGAAGCTCGGCGAGCGCAATGAGCCGCGTCTTCTTCACGAAGCTCACATCCACGAGCATCCAGCGCGGCGTGTCCTGCTTGGATTTGGGATCGTAGTAGGCGCTTTCGGGATCGAACTGCGTGGGATCGGGATACGCCGTCGAGCAGACCTTCGCGATTCCCGCGATACCCGGCTCGGGGCAGCTCGAATGGTAGAAGAGCACGCCGTCGCCGATCTGCATCTGGTCGCGCATGAAGTTGCGCGCCTGATAGTTGCGCACGCCGGTCCACGGCAGCGTCTTCTTGGGCGCGTGCGCGAGATGATCGATGCTCGCTTCGTCCGGTTCGGACTTCATCAGCCAGTAGCGCATGATTTCGGCGTGAAGGAGTGTGCGTGCGGTTTTGGGCGATGCAAATGAAAACGGCACCGGTAAGAACCGATGCCGTTCGTGCTTCGTAAATAAGGTCCCCGCCTCAGCCGCTAGGCCGGCATCCTGAACCTGGGTTCAAGATTGGTCGCGGTAAGCAACACTTCGGGTACATCAGACAGAGTGACGCGCGCGCCCGTGCTGCAACGTTCCGCAACCGTGCCAATGTAGCATTGGTTCAAGGAATATATGACCTTGGCGTACCAGGCAGGGAGACCTCACTGTACACCAAACGTTTGGTCCTTGCAGCCCTTGCCTGCGTTTCTCGCGGTATCTTTTTTTGATGGATATCGCGACGCTGATTAGATCAGCGCATGAGCGTCAGCGCGCTTCGCTCAGTGCGCCTCATATTGCGCAATGACCGCGCCGAGCTGCTCGTTCATCGAATGCATGGTGCGGCGGATTTCCTCGGCCGGGAACGCTTCGCCGTGGCGCACGCTTTCCTGCAGCTTGAGCAATTCGGACGCCAGGGAAAGCGCGGCCATTACCGCGATGCGGTCCGTGCCGCGCACGCTGCTTGCGTTGCGGACCTTGTTCATTTCGGCATCGACGCGGGCCACGGCTTCGCGCAGCGCGGCTTCGGTTTCCGGCGAGCACGCGAGGCGATACTGCTGGCCGAGAATGGATACTTCGATCTGCGTGGTCGTCATGCCTTCTCTCCTTGATGATGCTCGCCGTGCACTTCTTCCGCGTGCGCATGTTCGTGCTGCGCTTCGCGCGACGCGCTGGCTTCGGCGTTCAGAAGATCGAGCTGATTGTCGCTCTCGGCATGATGCGCTTTGCCGCGCGGCAGCTTTTCGAGGATCGCGTTGAGGCGCACTTGCGCGTCGTCGATCTTCGCGGACAGCGAATCGCGTTCGCCTTGCAGCGCGTCGCGCTCCTGGCGAACCTGCGCGAGTTCGGCCTGAACGCTGGCGTAATCGGCGCGCAGCTGTTCCATTTGTGCTTCGAGCGCGAGACGCGCCTGATTGTGGCGCTCGCTGATCTTGATCAGCCGGCCGATGTTCCCTGACAGTGATTCGAGTTCGTTGAGCATGTGCTGCGTCCTCTAAAGACCTGGCATTTTAGCGCGGTTCAAAGGCGCTTCCGATAATTGTCTCGTTTCGAGACGTAACAACACGCGATCTTGCGCGCATCGCCGCGTATTCATGTGTGGAATGGCCGCGCGTGACGCACCCGGATGCGCGGCTGACGACGCTCGCTCGTCGCTTGCTCGTCGCTCGGACCTCGCGATGAGGCGCCCCGCGCCTTCTTGACGGCCCTTATGCGCGCTCCTACACTTGCCGCACTTTTGGTGCTCGCGCCGCCTTTCTTGCGGCGCAGTCAAACGGGAAACAGGAAGCGTCGTCTCGCCTCGCGCGGCTCGCCAACCTGTGCTGCCCCCGCAACGGTAAGCGACCGCAACGCAAGTTGCAAGTCGTCCCACGCGCGTTTCTTCTCGTTGCTCCGTGGTCGTTTGTCATCGGAGACGCGACTGCAAGAAACGTGTCGGCGCCACTGCGCTTCGAAGCGCGGGAAGGCGGGACGATGCGTCGCCAGCCCGGATACCGGCCAATCGTCCAGCGCGCCGATGCTTTGCAATACGGCGCGTGCGTCGCGCACAGACCTCGCGGGGAGCGGGGCACGCGCCAGTCTCCAACGGGAACGCTTCACACATGGTCTTGCCTTCGTCCGGCCTCATTCGTCGCGCGGCGCGCGTCGTGATGTGCGCCGCCGCGAGTGCGCCGCTTGCACAGGCCGCGCACGCCGATTCCGATTCTCCGTCGCAGACACTCGCGCCCGTCGTCGTCACGGCGACGCGCAGCGCGCAACCGCTCGCCGATTCCATCCCGCAGGCGACGCTCTTCGACGCGCAAGACATCGCCGACAGCAATGCGGACGATGTGCTCGGACTCATCGCGCTCGCGCCCGGCGTGCAGATCACGCGCAACGGCGGGCCGGGCGCGACCTCGGGCGTCTTCATACGCGGCGCGTCCTCGACGCAATCGCTCGTGCTGATCGACGGCGTGCGCGTCGAATCCGTGTCTCTGGGCGCGGCGCAGTTGTCGCAATTGATGCTCGATCAGACCGGCCGCGTCGAAGTGGTCAACGGCAATGTGTCGGCGCTGTATGGATCGAACGCGATCGGCGGCGTCGTGCAGATTTTCACGAAGGAGGGCGAAGCACATCCGCCGCGCTTTCACTTCGAAGCCGAATACGGCAGCTATCACACGCAGCGCCAGTCGGCGGGCGTCGACGGCGCGCTCGATACCGATGGCCGCACGACGTTTAGCCTGAACGTGTCGCGCGAAAAGACCGACGGCTTCTCGTCGATCGATCCCGCGCTCGCGCCCGGCGCGAATCCGAACGCGAACGGTTATCTGAACGAAAGCGTCGCCGCGACGCTGCGCCACAAGTTCAGCGACAAGTGGGACGCAGGCGTGCGCTTCCTGCAATCGAACGGCGTGAACAGCTTCGACGATCCCTACGGCGTGCCGACCGATCTCAACGAATCGCATGATCGCGTGCGTTCGGCGTCGGTGTTCGCGAACGGCAAGCTCACCGACAACTGGACGACGCACTTCACCGTCGCGCAGGGGCAAGACCGCGCGAACATCGAGCACAACGGCGTCTATACGAGCCGCTTCGACTCGGAGAATCATCAGTATCTGTGGCAGAACGACTTCCGGCTCACCGAGGCGCACAAGCTCGTGTTCGGCTACGAGCATCTCGACCAGTCGCTCGATTCGGACCAGTTCAGCGCGCCCGACCGGCATGTGAACTCGGTGTTCGCGGGCTATGTCGGCCGCTTCGGTCCGAGCGAAGTGCAGGCCAACGTGCGCCGCGACCAGTATTCCGACTTCGGCGGCGCGAACAGCTACTATCTGGGCTACGCGTACAACTTCGATTCCCACTGGCGCGCGAGCGCGAGCTACGCGGCGTCGTTTCGCGCGCCGAGCTTCGACGATCTCTACTATCCGTTCAGCGGCAATCCGTCGATACAGCCGGAGCGCAGCCATTCGGCCGAGGCCGCGTTGCAGTACGCATCGGACAAGATCGGCGTGGTGCGTGTGACGGCGTTCGAGACGCGCTATTCGAATCTGATCGACTACGTGGGCGATAGCAGCGGCTTCTATACCGCGCAGAACGTGGGGCGCGCGAAGGTGCAGGGCGTCGAGGGATCGTGGGCGGGGCACGTGGGCGCAACCGACGTGCGCGCGAGCGTGACGTTCCAGAATCCCGTCGACGAGACGAATCACGAAGAGTTGACGCGTCGCGCGCGGCGCTTCGCGTCGCTGTCGGCGCATCGGTCGATCGGGCGCTGGCGCGTGGGCGGCGAGTGGATCGTGAGCGGCGCGCGCAGCGATTACGATTCGACGCTCGCGGGCTACGGCGTCGTCAATCTTTCGGCTCGGTACGACATCACGAAGTCGTGGTACGTGAATGCGCGCATCGACAACCTGTTCGACCGCAACTATGAACTGGCTTACTCGTACAACACGCCGCGTCGCGGCGCTTACGTCACGATCGGCTGGCATCCGTCGTGAGCCACGCCGCTGATGCGCGCCGTCCGATGAAGGCGATGCACGCAGGCCGCGCCGCCGCGATTTGGCTCGCGCTCGCGGCGGCGGCCCTTGGCGTGCTGGCGGCGTCGCTCGCGCTCGGAAGCGTGGCGCTGCCGCCGACGCGCGCCATCGCCGCGCTGCTGCACGCGCACGCGGCCACGCCCGATATCGCCGATGAAATCGTGCTGAACCTGCGATTGCCGCGCGCGCTCGCGGGCTTCGCATCGGGCGCGCTGCTCGCGCTCGCCGGTGCGCTGCTGCAAGTGCTGCTGCGCAATCCGCTCGCTGAACCGTACGTGCTCGGCGTGTCCGGCGGCGCGGCGGCGTTCGCGCTTTCCGCGATGCTCGCGTCGATGCCGTGGTGGGGAGTGGATCTCGCCGCGTGCGCGGGCGCGCTCGCATCCATCGTTCTGGTGCTCGGACTTGCGCGCGCGCACGTGTGGCACGGCGAACAGGACGCCTCGCCACGGCTCTTGCTCACGGGCGTCGTCGTCGCGGCGGGCTGGGGCGCGCTCATCACGCTGATACTCAGCGTGGCGCCCGAGAACCGGCTGCGCGGCATGATCTTCTGGCTGACCGGCGACCTCAACGGCGCATCGACGCCGTGGCCCGCGATGATCGCGCTCGGCGTGGCGCTCGCGTTGATCGTGCCGTGCGCGCCGCAGTTGAACGTGCTGTTGCGCGGCGAGGCCACGGCGCGTTCGCTCGGCGTGCCGGTGGAACGCCTGCGGCTGCGCGTGTATCTGGTGGCATCGCTCGCGGCGGCGGCAGCGGTGACGACGGCGGGGACTATCGGCTTCGTCGGGCTCGTGGTGCCGCATCTGCTGCGGCTCGCGTTCGGCAACGACCAGCGCATGCTCGTGCCCGCCGCCGCGCTCGCGGGCGGCCTCGCCGTGATGAGCGCGGACCTCGCCGCGCGCACGGTCATCGCGCCGGCGCAGTTGCCGGTGGGCGTCGTCACGGCGCTGATCGGCGTGCCGATGTTCCTGTGGATGCTGCTGCGAAGGCCGCGATGAAGCCGCTCTCTGTCGATAACCTCGTCTTGCGCGCGGGCGCCCGAACGCTCGTCGATGGCCTTAGCGCGACCATCGCGGCGGGCGAAGTGTGGTGCATCGCCGGGCCGAACGGCGCGGGCAAGACCACGCTCATCGGCGTGCTCGCGGGACTCGCGAAGCCGGCGTCGGGCGCGATCACGCTCGGCGGCCGCGCGCTCGCGTCGTGGCGCGCGGCGGACCTCGCCCGCGAACGCGCGCTGATGCCGCAAAGCACGCACGACGCCTTCAGCGCAACCGTGCTCGATACCGTGCTGCTCAACCGCTTTCCGTATCTGACGGGCTGGGGCTGGGAAAGCGAAGACGACCGCGCCGCCGCGCATGCCGCGCTCGATGCGCTCGGTCTCGCAGACCTGGCTTCGCGCGACGTGCTCACGCTCTCCGGCGGCGAACGGCAGCGCGTGGCGCTTGCCGCCGCGCTATGCCAGCAAGCGCCGCTCTTGCTGCTCGACGAACCGCTCGCGCATCTGGACCTGCATCACCAGATCCATTGCCTGAATGCGCTCGCCGCCGCCGCGCGCGACGAGGGACGCGCGATCGTCTTTTCGTGCCACGACCTGAATCTTGCGCGCCGCTTCGCCACGCACGCGCTCTTGCTCGACGGCCGGGGCGGCGCGCATGTCGGTCCCGTCGCCGACGTGCTGACGCCCGCGCGCGCGAGCGCGGCGTTCGGCTATCCGCTGGTCCTGATCCGCGATGGCGAGCACGAGGCGCTCGTGCCTTCGCTTCACCCTTTCTGACGAGGAACGCCGATGTCCACTGCCCACGCGCTGCCCAAGCCTAGCCCGCTCGACCGCAGCATCGAACCGGAAATGCGCCGCATCATCGACATGAAGACGAAGCCGCCCGGCAGTCTCGGCCGGCTCGAAACGCTCGCGCTGCAAATGGGGCTGATCCAGCAGACGACGAAGCCGCGCATCGAGCGTCCCGCGATGATCGTGTTCGCGGGCGATCACGGCATCGCGGCTGAAGGCGTGAGTCCGTATCCGCAGGAAGTGACGGCGCAGATGGTCGCGAATTTTTTGGCGGGCGGTGCGGCGATCAACGCGTTGTCGCGCTCGGTCGGCATGGCGCTCGAAGTGGTCGATGCGGGCGTCGCGACGCCCATTCCGGTCGATCATGGCTACGAGCGATTGTCACTCGGACTCGGCACGCGCAACTTCGCGCGCGAGGCGGCGATGTCGCGCGAGACGGCGCTCGAAGGCATCGCGCGGGGCGCGTCGCGTGTGCGCCATCACGCGTCGCTCGGGACGAACGTGATCGGCTTCGGCGAAATGGGCATCGCGAACACGTCGGCGGCGGCGTGCCTGATGAGCCGCTTGTGCGCGTTGCCTATCGACGAATGCGTCGGCCGCGGCACGGGTCTCGACGATCGCGGCCTCGCGCATAAACGCGATGTGCTCGGGCGCGCGCTCGTGTCGCATGCGGCGAGCGGCGACGCGATCGACACGCTTGCCACGTTCGGCGGCTTCGAGATAGCAATGATGACGGGCGCGTATCTCGCGGCGGCAGAAGCGCGCATGACCATTCTCGTCGATGGCTTCATCGCGACGTCCGCGCTGCTCGTCGCGTCGCGGATCGAGCCGGACGTGCGCGAATACTGCGTGTTCGCGCATGCATCGAACGAAGCGGGGCATCAGCGCATGCTCGCGCATCTGGACGCCGCGCCGCTCTTGCAACTCGAGATGCGTCTGGGCGAAGGCACGGGCGCGGCCCTCGCCCTGCCGATCATGCGCGCGGCCGTGGCTTTCGTCGATGAAATGGCGAGCTTCGATGCGGCGGGCGTCTCGAACAAACAAGCCTGACATGAACCGGCCGCTCGACGAACTGCGCTATTTCTTCACGGCGCTCGGCTATTTCACGCGCGTGCCGGTACCGCGTTGGGTCGGCTTCGAGCGCGACTATCTGAACGCGGCGGCGCGCTACTTTCCGCTCGTCGGCGCGATGGTCGGCGGCGTCGCGGCGCTCGTGTATCTTGCTGCGCTGCGCGTCTTTCCCGCAGGCATCGCGGTGCTGCTTTCGATGGCCGCGACGCTTTTGCTCACCGGCGCATTCCACGAAGACGGACTCGCCGATTGCGCCGATGCTTTCGGCGGCGGCTACACGCGCGACGACGTGCTGCGCATCATGCACGATTCGCGCATCGGCGCATTCGGCGCGATTGCGCTCGTCATCGCGCTCTTGCTGAAATGGCAGAGCCTCGCGGCGCTGCCGCCGATTCGTGCAGTAGTCCTGATGATCGCCGCGCACGCCGCGAGCCGCGCGTTCGCGATCAGCTATCTCGTCACGCTCGATTACGTGCGCGCCGAAGGCAAGGCGAAGCCGGTCGCGCAGCGCATGAGCGCGACGTCCTTCGCGATCGCGATGCTCTTCGGTTTGCCGTGGCTCTTTTGCTTCGGCTGGAAGTTTGCGTGCGTCGCGATTGCCGTGCTCGCGTTGCTGCGCGTGGTCGCGGGGCGTTACTTCGTGCGGCGCATCGGCGGCTATACGGGCGACTGCCTCGGCTGTGCGCAGCAGATTCTCGAAATCGCGATCTATCTCGTCGGGCTCGCATGGACCTCGTATTGATACGTCACCCGGCTGTGGCCGTCGATGAAGGCGTCTGCTACGGCCAAACCGAAGTGCCGCTTGCCCGCGATGCGCACGCTTCGGCGCGTGAGATCGACGCGCGCATGCGTTCGCTCGATGTTCCCGCTTGCGTCGATGGATGGCACACGAGTCCTTTGCGCCGATGCGCTTTGCTGGCCGAGGCGCTCGGCACGGCCCGCATCGACGCGCGGCTCTGCGAACTGCATTTCGGCGCGTGGGAAGGTCGCGCGTGGAACGATATCGACCGCGCGCTCATCGACGCGTGGGCCGCCGATATCGAACATGCGCGTCCGCACGGCGGCGAGAGTCTCGCGCAGTTCAGCGAGCGCGTGACGGGATGGTTCGATGAGACGTGCGCGAATGCGTCGAATGCGGTGCATGTGGTCGCGCATGCGGGCGTGGTGCGCGTGCTCGCGGCGCATTTGCTGCGTGTGGATCGGGCGAGCGTGCTGCAATGGCCGATTGCGTTCGGTGGGATCGTGCAGCTTCGGCGGTTCGGTACGGGGTGGGGGCTCGTGCGGTGGAATGCGTAGCGCTTTGCTAACGCCGCTTCCGCGCCAAATCCAAATCACGACAAAGCTGCGCCGCCCCTAGCGCCAGACGCGGCGTCGGCCGATTGATCAGATCGCCGTCGATGCCGAACAGATTGCCACGCGCGACCGCCGTCAGCGACGTCCACTGCTTCCACCGGTCGAGCGCGGGCAACGGGCGGTCGGGCTTCGTCGCGCCGGGCGTCGCGGTCACGATCGCTTCGGGGTTCGCGGCGAGCACGGCTTCGGTCGAAACGGTCGGCACGCGCGGCGCTTCGGCAGCGAACACGTTCACGCCGCCGCATAGCCCGATCACTTCGCTGAACACGTTGTCGCGATTGAGCGTCATCAGCGGATCGTCCCACACCTGATAGAACACGCGCACCGGCGGCAGTTGCGCGTATTGCGCGCGCAGAGCCGCGATATCGCGCGTGACAGCCGTCGATGCGGCGCGCGCCGTGTCTTCCGTGCCGAGCAGCGCGCCGAGCTTGTCGATGCTTGCGGGAATATCGGCGAGGTGCTTCGGCTCGCTGAAGAAGAGCGGGATGCCGAGCGCCTTGAGCTTGTCCGTCTGACGCGCCGCATTGCCGTGCCGCCATACGACGATCAGATCCGGATGCAGCGCGACGATTCGTTCGAGATCGAGCGCCTTGTTGTCGCCGACGCGCGGAATCGACTGCGCTTCCTTCGGATAATCGCTATAGCTCACCGTGCCGACAATGCGCGCGCCGCCGCCCGCCGCGTACAGCAACTCGGTGACATGCGGCGCGAGACTCACGACGCGCGTCGCGGGCGCAGGGAGCGTTACGGGCGCGCCGGTGTCGTCCGTGACGGTCAGCGACGCGTGAGCCTGGTTCATTGCGAAGAGGGCGGCGCATGTGGCGAGACGCAAGTTGAACGTGCGCGTCGTCATGCGGCGATCTGCGCAGGCGCGGGCCATGTCAGTGGGGCGTGGGCGTGATTCATTGGAAAGAGGGCGACGCATGCGATTAAGTGCAGTCTCCATGTGCGCGCCTTCATGCGGCGATTCTCGGGCGCCGCAATGCCAGCGACGCACGGGCGTGATTCATCGCGAAGACGGCGACGCACGCGGCGAGACGCAGGTTCAACTTCCGCGTTGTCATGCGTCCGTCTCCGTGGGCGCGGGCCATGACAGCGGGGCGTGGGCGTGATGCATCGGCAAGAGGGCGACGCATGCGGTT
The DNA here is from genome assembly GCF_023631105.1 of Caballeronia sp. AZ10_KS36. Lineage (NCBI taxonomy): Bacteria > Pseudomonadati > Pseudomonadota > Betaproteobacteria > Burkholderiales > Burkholderiaceae > Caballeronia > Caballeronia sp. AZ10_KS36. Next base: position 79,067 of record NZ_JALQDQ010000004.1, read on the forward strand.
GAGTGCAGGCTCCATCTTCGCGCCTTCATGCGGCGGTCTCCGCTGGCACCGGCAGTTCAACGACGCGTGAGCTCGATTCATCGGGAAGACGGCGACCCAGTTCATCCGACGATCTCCGCGAGCGCCCGTTCGAGCCGCGCCCAGTCCCCTTCGCTGCCCGGCAGACCGATGCGCAGACTCGGCGTCATATCGGACCGCTCGAAGAGCCGCGTCCAGACTCCGCGCATCGCCAGTTCGTGTTGCAGCGACCGCGCGCGCGGCGTTTGCGTCCATGCGAACAGCGGCGTGCCGCGCACATCGAACCCATGTCGCGCGATGGTTGCGGCGAGTCGCGCGCCGTCGCGCTGCAAACGCTCGCGCGTCTCGGCCTGCCACGCGTGATCGGCAAAGGCGGCCATGACCGCATGCCGCGCCGGTCCGCCGACGGTCCACGCGCCCAGCGCGTCGCGCAACGCGTCGAGCAACGCGGGCGCGGCGAGCACGAAGCCCGAGCGGATGCCCGCCAGCCCGAAGAACTTGCCGACCGAACGCAGCACGACGAGACCATCGCGGGCGGTGTCACTGGCGAGCGACGCGGCGGGATCGGCGTCGGCGAACGCTTCATCGACGATCAGCGTGCCGCCGCGCGAAGCCAAGCGCGCGTGCCAGCGCAGAAGCGTTTCGCGGCCGAGCCGCTCAGCCGTCGGGTTATTCGGATTCGCGACGATCACGTGATCGAGGGACGCAGGCAACGCCGCGCAGGCGACATTGAGCGGCACCACGCGATGCCCCGCGCGCGCAAACGCCGGCGCATATTCGCCGTAAGTCAGCGGCGCGACGCCCACCGTGCCGCGCTCGAGCAGATACGGCAGCGCGCGGATCGCCGCTTGCGAGCCCGCCACCGGCAGCGCGAGCGGCGCGCCGTAGTAACGCGCGGCGCAATCGGCGAGGCCGTCGTCGTCTTCGGGCAGGCGTCGCCACGCGTCGGGCGGCACGGGCGGCACCGGATAGCCGCACGGATTGATGCCCGTCGAGAGATCGAGCCAGTCGTCGAGCGGTATCGAATAGCGGCGGGCGGCGTAGCGCAGATTGCCGCCATGCGGAATCGGATCAGGCATTCGTCGTCACACTCAGGATGGCGAGGACCAGAAACACGGCGAGCCACAGCAGCACCGAACGGTCGATGAGCCGCAGCGCCGCCACCACATGCCAGGGCGTCGCGTTGTGGCCCGCGCCGAGCGTCGGCCGCGCTTCGAGCACGCCGTGATAGACCGCCGCGCCGCCGATCAGCACGTTCAGGCTGCCCGCGCCCGCGGCCATCACCGGCCCGGCGTTCGGACTGTCCCACGAACGCGCCTGCGTGCGCCAGCAGTGCCACGCCATGCCGGTGTCGCCGGTGAGCGCGTAGCTCGCGGCCGTGAGACGCGCGGGGATGTAGTTGAGCACGTCGTCGAAGCGCGCCGCCGCCCAGCCGAAGCGCAGATAGCGCGGCGTGCGATAACCCCACATCGCGTCGAGCGTGTTCGCGAGCCGGAACGCGAGCGCGCCAGGCCCGCCCGCGATCGCGAACCAGAAGAGCGCGCCGAAGATCGCGTCGTTGCCGTTCTCAAGCGCCGATTCGACCGCCGCGCGCGACAACGCCAGCTCGTCGGCCTGCGACGTATCGCGCGACACGATGCGCGAGGTGAGCGTTCTCGCGCCGTCGAGATCGCCGAGACTGAGCGCCCGCGCAATCGGCGCGATGTGTTCGCGCAAACTCTTCGCGCCGAGCGCGAACCACAGCAGCATCACGTGAACGATGCAGGCGTACGCGAACGGCAGCACGCTCACGACGAGCCACGCGATGCAAACCGGCGGCGCGACCGCGAGGATCCACGCGAGAATCCCCGCCGGCCGCGCGCGACGCCCGGTGTTGAGCCGCGCTTCGAGCTTCGTCGCGAACTGGCCGAACGCCACGAGCGGATGCCGCCCGCGCGGCTCGCCGAAGATGCGATCGACGATCACGCCGAGCACGGCGAGCAGCGACATCGCGTAGACGGAAAGGAGAAGCATGACGTTTGGCCCCTCAGCCCTTGAGCACGAGCGGCAGGCCCGCGACCATCAACATGGCGCGCGTGCTGGCGGCCGCGACGCGCTGGTTCAGCCGGCCGAGTTCGTCGACGTAGAGGCGCGTGACCGAGCCGAGCGGCACCACGCCGAGCCCGATCTCGTTGCTCACGACGATGACCTTGCCGCGCGCATCGGCGAGGGCGCGGTCGAAGGCATCGAATGCCTGGGTGGCGGCGGGCGGCAGCGTGGCGGGCTCGTCGAAGGAGGCATCGGCAGGGCAGAGCAGATTCGCGAGCCAGAGCGTGAGGCAGTCGATCAGCACGCACTGTCCCGCGCGGTCCGCCTCGCGCAACCCGCCCGCGAGATCGAGCGGCGCTTCGGCGAGCGTCCAGTGCGCGGGCCGGCGCAACCGATGATGCCGCACGCGCTCGGCGAACTCGGCATCGCCGATGCGCGCCGTCGCGATATACGTGACGGGCAGGCCGCTGTCGTCGGCGAGGCGTTCGGCGTGCGCGCTCTTGCCGGAGCGAGCGCCGCCGAGAATGAACGTGATGTCGGGGATCATCGCAATATTGTACTGACGGGCTAAGATAGCGCGTCGTTCTTCATGGGAATCCTCCGATGCCCTTCACTCCGCGCGGCACGTTGATGATTCAGGGCACCACGTCCGATGCCGGCAAGAGCACGCTCGTCGCGGGTCTGTGCCGTCTCGCGCGGCGCGGTGGCGTGCGCGTCGCGCCGTTCAAGCCGCAGAACATGGCGCTCAACAGCGCGGTGACGATCGACGGCGGCGAGATCGGCCGCGCGCAGGCGTTGCAGGCGGTCGCGGCGGGCGTGCCCGCGCGCATCGACTTCAATCCGGTGCTGCTCAAGCCGACGAGCGATCGCGGCGCGCAGGTCATCATCCACGGCCACGCGCATGCCAATCTCGACGCGCGCGCTTACCACGCGTACAAAAGCATCGCCTTCGATGCCGTCTTGCAGTCGTACGCGCGCCTGCAGGCCGACTTCGACGCGGTGATCGTGGAAGGCGCGGGCAGTCCCGCCGAGATCAACTTGCGCGACCGCGATATCGCGAACATGGGCTTCGCCGAGCGCGTCGATTGTCCGGTGGTGCTGGTGGCGGACATCGATCGCGGCGGCGTGTTCGCGCATCTCGTCGGCACGCTCGCGTGTCTGTCGGAGAGCGAGCGGGCGCGCGTGCGGGGCTTCGTCATCAACCGGTTTCGCGGCGATATCGGCCTTCTGAGGCCGGGGCTCGACTGGCTCGAAGCGCAGACCGGCAAGCCCGTGCTCGGCGTGCTGCCGTATTTGCACGGCCTCACGCTCGATGCCGAAGACATGCTGCCGCGTGATTCCCGTACGCCGAGCGACAGCGCCGCGCTGAAGGTGATCGTGCCCGCGTTGCCGCGCATCAGCAATCACACGGACTTCGATGCGCTGCGGGCGCATCCTCAGGTCGATTTCGAGTACGTGCGCGCGGGCGTCGCGCCGCCGCCTGCGGATCTGATCGTGCTGCCGGGGTCGAAAAGCGTGCAGCGCGATCTCGCGTGGCTGCGCGAGCACGGCTGGGATCGCGCGATCACCCGGCATCTTCGGTACGGCGGGAAAGTGCTCGGCATTTGCGGCGGCATGCAGATGCTCGGCCGCGAGATCGACGATCCCGATGGCGTGGAAAGCGCGGCGGGGCGTGTTGCGGGTCTCGGCCTGCTCGATCTGTACACGGTGCTCGCGCCGCAAAAGCAACTGGAGAACGTCACTGGACGGCTCTTGATCGGCGCGACGAACGCGCCCGTGCGCGGCTACGAGATTCACATGGGCCGCACGAGCGGCGCGGCGCTGGACAGGCCGTTGGTCGCGCTGGATTCGGGGCGCGTCGATGGCGCGATATCGGACGATGGACAAATCGCCGCGACGTATCTGCACGGCGTCTTCGATACGCCCGAAGCCTGCGCCGCGCTGCTCGCGTGGGCCGGCGTCGGTGATGCCGCGCCGCTCGACTATCCGGCGCTGCGCGAGGCGTCTCTGGAACGGCTCGCGGATGCGTTCGCGAAGTCGCTCGATCTGGATGCGGTCGCGGCGTTGTTCGAATAAGGGCGTCAGTACAGGATCATCTGCGTACACCGAAACATCGCGATCAGCTTGCCGTCGCCGTTCGTCACCGTCGCGTCCCACACGTGCGTGCTGCGTCCGAGATGCACGGCGCTCGCCTTCGCGACGATCTTCCCCTCGCGCGCCGTCGAAACGTGGTTGCTCTTGAGTTCGAGCGTCGTGAAGTTTTGCGCCTTCTCCGGCAGATGCGCGATGCACGCATAGCCGCAGCACGTATCCGCGAGCCCGACGACGGTGGCCGCGTGCAGAAAGCCGTTCGGCGCGAGCAGTTCCGGGCGGATCACGAGTTCGCCGCTGAGCGCGCCTTCATCGAGCGAAAGCAACTGGATGCCGAGCAGATCGGGCAGGCGGCCTTTCTGGCGGTGGCGCAAGAAGTCGAGCGTGACGTCGGGGCGTAGGGGCATGAGCGGTCATCCGGTCGAGTAGAGAAAGCGCGCGCCATCGGCCAACCGGCCAGCGTGCCGCGCGTGTCGTTTGCCGATATTATCAACGGCTCGAATCATGTATCCGTTCTATAACGACGAAACCGTGCGCGCGGCTTCCGCACTTTCTCGCGCGCCGTACAAATATCAGGACATTCCATGACCGTGATCGTGGTGGCAAATCCGAAAGGCGGCGTCGGCAAGAGCACGCTCGCAACGAACCTGGCAGGCTATTTCGCCGCGAACGGCGAATGGGTCGCGCTCGCCGATCTCGACAAGCAACGCTCGGCGCACGGCTGGCTTTCGCTGCGCGTCGACACCCTGCCGACAATCGAGGAATGGGGCGTGAATCCCGATGCGCCCGTGAAGCCGCCGAAAGGTCTGGAAAAAGCCATCGTCGATACACCGGCCGGCGTGCACGGCAACCGGCTCGCGCTGGCGCTGCAACTGGCCGACAAGGTGATCGTGCCGTTGCAGCCGTCCATGTTCGACATTCTCGCGACGCAGGAATTTCTCGCGAAGCTGGCGAAGGAAAAGGCGGTGCGCAAAGGCTCGATACAGGTGGGCGTGGTCGGCATGCGCGTCGATGCGCGCACGCGCTCGGCGGACCAACTGCATCGTTTCGTGGAAGGGCTCGACCTCCCTGTGCTGGCCTTTCTGCGCGACACGCAAAACTACGTGCAGCTCGCGGCGCACGGTCTCACCATCTGGGATGTCGCGCCAAGCCGCGTCGAGAAGGATCTGGAGCAGTGGCAGCCGATCATCGACTGGGCGCAGAAAAAATAAAAAGCCGGCGCTCCGTGACGGATGCGCCGGCTTCGTGCGGGCAAAGCTCCGACGATTTACGTCCAGTTTTGCGTCGGCACGTGATCGCGGCTGCCCTTGATGCGGTTGTTCTCATCGACGAAGACGAGATTCGGCTTCCAGCCCGCCGCGATCTCCTGTTCGTCCACCTGCGCGAATGCCGCAATGATGACGAGATCGCCCAGTTGCGCGCGCCGCGCCGCCGACCCGTTCAGCGAAATCATGCCGCTGCCGCGCTCGCCCTTGATCGCGTACGTGGTCAGGCGCTCGCCGTTGTTCACGTTCCAGATGTCGATTTGCTCGTTCTCCAGGAGATTCGCCGCTTCGAGCAGATCCTCGTCGATGGCGCACGAGCCTTCGTAGTGCAGCTCGCAGTGCGTAACCGTCGCGCGATGAATCTTCGATTTGAGCATGGTGCGTTGCATGTTGCGGACTTCCTTCAGATTTCCAGATTGTCGATGAGGCGCGTCGCGCCGAGCTTCGCGGCGGCGAGCACGACGAGCGGCGCGTCCGCGTCCGCCTCGCCCGGCGCGAGCAGATCGGCGCGCTTGCGCACGCTCACGTAGTCGGGCTTCCAGCCGCGCTCGGCGAGCGCGTTCATGGCGTCGCGTTCCAGTGCGGCGATATCGCGGTTTCCCGACAGCACGGCTTGGCGCACGCGCTGCAGTTGCGCGGCAAGCTGCGGCGCTTCCGCGCGCTCGGCAGGCGACAGAAAGCGGTTGCGCGACGACAGCGCGAGGCCGTCTTCATCGCGCACGGTCTCGGCGGCGACGATCTCCGTCGGCAGCGCGAACTGGTGGCACATCTGCCGCACGATCATCAACTGCTGGTAGTCCTTCTTGCCGAACACCGCGACGCGCGGCTGCACGCACGACATCAGCTTCATCACGACGGTACACACGCCATGAAAGAAGCCGGGGCGGAATTCGCCTTCGAGAATGTCGCCGAGATTGTGCGGCGGGTGCACGCGATACTGCTGCGGCTCCGGGTACATGTCCTTTTCGGTCGGCGCGAAGAGCACGTAGACGTTCTCGCTTTGCAGCTTTTCGATGTCGTCCTGCAACGTGCGCGGATATTTGTCGAAGTCTTCGTTCGGCCCGAATTGCAGGCGGTTCACGAAAATGCTCGCGACCACGGGATCGCCATGCTGACGCGCGAGCCGCATCAGCGAGAGATGGCCTTCGTGAAGATTGCCCATCGTCGGGACGAAGGCGGTTCGGTTCTGGCCGCGCAACTGGTCGCGCAGTTCATGGATCGAGCTGATGACTTTCATCGAGCGGGTGTCTCCTGGCGGGCGGCGTGAAAAACGGCTGCCCCGAGGCAAATGTGGGAGAAAAGCGGGTTCTTAGGCAGGAGAGTACGCCAGCCGGACGTAGATGGGCGCATACGGCTCGGCCTGCGTGATTTCGAGCAGCGATTCGCGCGACAACTCCAGCATCGCGATGAAGTTCACGACGACCACCGGCACGCCGCGCGACGTATCGAAAAGCTCCGTGAACTCCATGAAGCGCGCGGTTTGCAGGCGGCGCAGGATGATGCTCATGTGCTCGCGCACCGAAAGCTCTTCGCGCGAAATCTTGTGATGCTGCACGAGCTTTGCGCGCTTGATGACGTCGGCCCAGGCGGCGCGCAGGTCGTTCATGTCGACGTCCGGGAAGCGCTGCACCGACGCCTGCTCGATGTATACCTCCGCGCGCAGAAAGTCGCGGCCGAGTTGCGGCAACTGGTCGATGCGCTGCGCCGCGAGCTTCATCTGCTCGTATTCGAGCAGCCGGCGCACGAGTTCGGCGCGCGGGTCTTCGGCGTCCTCGCCGGTGTCGGCCTTCTTGACCGGCAGCAGCATGCGCGACTTGATCTCGATGAGCATGGCCGCCATCAGCAGATATTCCGACGCGAGTTCCAGATTCGACTGGCGAATCTGGTCCACGTAGCCGAGATACTGCGCGGTGACATCCGCCATCGGAATGTCGAGCACGTTGAAATTCTGCTTGCGGATCAGGTAGAGCAGCAGGTCCAGCGGGCCTTCGAACGCTTCCAGAAAGACTTCGAGCGCGTCCGGCGGAATGTAGAGATCCGTCGGCAGCTTCCATAGCGGCTCGCCGTACAGATGCGCGATCGCGACGCCGTCGATGGTGTCGGGCGTCGAATCGGTCGCGGGCGCGGCGAGCGCCACGTCGCGAGTCTCGCGTGCATCTTCCCGCGCTGCTTGCGGCTCGTGGCCGGCGCTCACGTTCAGAAGTTCTGGTAGTACACGTAAGGGGTCTGCTTCACGCGCGAGCTTTGCTGACGCGCGCGCTCGTCGAGATCGACGGGCTGTTTGTCCCACAGGAGCGCGCGGCCGCGGCGCTGTTCGTCTTCCAGCGTGGGTTTCTGCGCTTTCAGCTGATTGATGAACTGGGTGATGTCCGACTGATACATGATGCGGCTTCCGTTGAGTCGATTCTGTTCGATGAGGGCGGCGCGCCCGGGCAATCGGGCGCGCGAGTTCGTCGGCGATTTTACCGCAAGGAGAGGCGCGGTCCACGCATATCGGCGCTTGCCGCGCTCGCGTGCGGAACCCGCCGGGGTCTCGCGCCGTCCAACGGCGCACGGCTTTCGTGCCGTACCGTGCTTTTTTGCGTCGCCCGCGCGCATCGATGTGGTGAAATAGCGCCTGCGCCATGCCGCTTGAGCCGCACCTGAGCCGCACCTGAGCTGCACCTGAGCTGCACCGAAGCCGCACCCGCTGGACCGCTTCACCTTTCGATTCCCACTCATCCCGATGCCGGAGGTCACGTTTGGCGGGGCGTTTGTCTGATTCGCTGCGCGCGCTGCGCAACCTGGCCGCAACACCGCGCACAGCGAAACCGTTTGCGCCTCCTGGCCGCAATCGCCCGGCCGCCGTCGCCGGTTTCCGCCGTGCGTCGGCTGCGCTCGCGGTGCTTGCATTGCTGGCGGCCGCGACGCCCGCCTTCGCGAAATACGACGTGGACATCGACGCCCCGCGCAGCATCAAGAAGCTGTTGCAGGATCATCTCGACCTCGCGCGTTTCGCCAAGCGCGACGACGTGAGCGACGACCAGTTCCAGTTCCTCGTCACCGCCACGCCGAAAGACGTGCGCGATCTCGTCGCGACCGAGGGCTATTTCACGCCGGTCGTGCGCACGGACGTCAACACGGCAGGCGAGAAGCGTTCGGTGAAAGTCAGCGTCGATCCCGGTCCGCAGACGAAAGTCGCTTCGGTGGACCTGAAGTTCACGGGCGCGGTGACGACAGAAGACCGCGCGCAGGAAAACGCCGCGCGGTTCGCGTTTTCGGTCAACGAAGGCGACGCCTTCTCGCAGCACGCCTGGGACGACGCGAAGAGCGCGGCGCTGCGCGCGCTGCAATCGCGCCGCTATCTCGGCGCGCGCATCGTTCGCTCGCAGGCGCGCATCAATCCGCGCACGCAGATGGCGGATCTCTCGGTCACGTTCGACAGCGGTCCGACCTTCACCTTCGGCAAGCTCGATATCAGCGGCACGAAGCGTTATCCGCAAAAGATCATCGAGAACGTGAATCCGATTCATGAAGGCGAAATCTACGACATCGCCCGCGTGAACGAGCTTCAGCGGCAGGTGCAGAACACGCCGTATTACGCGAGCGTCGCCATCGACGCGAGCAACGACGTCACGAAGCCCGTCGAGACACCGCTGCACATCAAGGTGAGCGAGTATCCGTACAACAGCGTGCGCTACGGCGTCGGCTATGCCACGGACACGGGCTTTCACATTCAGGGCGCTTACAGCTATCTGAATACGTTCGGCGCGGCGTATCCGTTCACTATCTCCGGCCGGCTCGACCAGACGCAGCAGTACGGCCGCGTGCAACTCGCCATGCCGCCGGATTCGCGCGGCTGGGTCAACGCGGTGTTCGGCTCGTACACGATCACGGACGTATCCGATACGAAGATCTACAGCGCGCGTGTCGGCGTGCAGCGTTCGCGCTCGACGCAGAACATCGACACCACGTACTCGCTGACCTTTTACGACGACCGTCTCACGCAGAACGAGCCGAACCCGTCGACCGCGCGCGCGCTCGTGCCCGCGTGGACGTGGGTGCGCCGCGACGTCGACGATCCGCTGTTTCCGCGCCGCGGCAACGTGATTCGGGCGGAAGCGGGCTTCGCCGTGAAAAACGTCATGACCGATCAGACGTTCGCGCGCCTCTACACGAATGCGCAGCAGTACCTGCCGCTCGGCAAGAACGATTTGCTGGTGTTTCGCGCCGAGTTCGGCGGCGTGTTTACGACCGGGCCGTCGAGCGGCGTGCCGGCGTCGCTGCTGTTTCGCGCGGGCGGCGCGAATTCGGTGCGCGGTTATAGCTATCTGGGTATCGGCCACAATGTGTCCGGTTCGGTGTTGCCGACGAAGTACATGGTGACGGGCAGCAGCGAATATCAGCACTGGTTCACGCACGACTGGGGCGGCGCGGTGTTCTTCGACATCGGCACGGCGACCGATACATGGCACGAGCGCGTGTTCCAGCCGGGCGTGGGCGTCGGCGCGCGCTGGCGCAGCCCGGTCGGGCCGGTCAACGTGGACGTCGCATACGGCCTTAAGAACAAGAGCATCAAGCCGTATCTGACGCTCGGCATCGCGTTCTGAGCACGCCATGAGCGATATTCCCGACAACGAACGCATGACGGAACCCGACGCGCAAGCAGGCGGCCACGGCAATGGCGACGCGCCGCAAACTCCGAAAACGCCGCCGCGCCGCAACGGCGGACGGCGCGCGCTGCGCTGGCTCGCGGCGCTGTTGCTCGTCGTTCTCATCATCGTCGTGCTGGCGCTCGGCACGGTGTTCTTCGCGCTCACGACCGAGCACGGCACGCGCTATCTGTGGCAGGCGGCGACCTCGCTCCTCGGCGGACGGCTCACCGGCAAGCTGGACGGCGGCGCGGTCGCCTCGGGCCTGCAATTGCGCGATGTCCACTGGAAGAGTCTCGACGGGAAGGGCACCGATATCGCCGTCGACAGCGTGTCGGGCCGCTGGTCGCTCACGCGCGATCCGCTGCGCTTTACCATCGACTATCTGCATGTCGGCACCATCGACGCGCGCATTGCGCCATCGAACGAGCCGAGCAAGAAGACCGAATTGCCGAAGGATTTGCGCCTGCCGATCCAGCTAGTCGTCCGAGATCTGAGCGTCGAAAAACTGCGGCTGCATCAGGGGACGACGACCACTGAGTTCTCGCGCCTGCTCTTCAACGGGCGCAGCGACGGCCGGCATCACGAGGCGACGGTGCAGCGTCTCGACACGCCGTTCGGCGCGGTGACCGCGGCCGCGAAGCTCGACGGCGGCGCGCGGCCGTTTCCCCTCACGGGCGACGTGACTTACGCGGGCAAGGTCAGCGGCGAGACGGTGCAGGTCGGCGCGCGCCTTTCCGGTTCGCTCGAAGACCTCGTCGCCGACGTGGATGCGAGCGGCCTGAAGCTCGCGGGCCAGGCGCACGTCGAAGCGACGCCTTTCGCCGACGTGCCGCTCAAGCTCGCCATCGTCACCGCCGATCACATCAATCCGCAGGCATTCAGCGCGGGTGCGCCCGCTGCCGATCTCGCCGTGCGCGCCGAAGTGAAGCCGGTGCCGGACGCGAAAACCTTCGTGGTGAGCGGGCCGGTGTCGATCGTCAACGCAAAGCCCGGTTCCATCGACAAGAAGCTGCTGCCGCTCATCGACGCGCGGGCGAACGTGCGGCTCGACGCGTCGGCGCAGCGCATCGCGGATCTGAACGTGCGGCTTCTGAAGAACGCGACGATCACGGGCGG
>NZ_JALQDQ010000005.1:0-539 GCF_023631105.1 Caballeronia sp. AZ10_KS36
GCACCGATATCGCCGTCGACAGCGTGTCGGGCCGCTGGTCGCTCACGCGCGATCCGCTGCGCTTTACCATCGACTATTTGCATGTCGGCACCATCGACGCGCGCATTGCGCCATCGAACGAGCCGAGCAAGAAGACGGAACTGCCGAAGGACCTGCGCCTGCCGATCCAATTGGCGATCCGCGATCTGAGCGTCGAAAAACTGCGGCTGCATCAAGGGACGACGACCACCGAATTCTCGCGCCTGCTCTTCAACGGGCGAAGCGACGGCCGGCATCACGAGGCGACGGTGCAGCGTCTCGACACGCCGTTCGGCGCCGTGACCGCGGCCGCGAAGCTCGACGGCGGCGCGCGGCCGTTTCCGCTCACGGGCGATGTGACCTACGCGGGCAAGGTCAGCGGCGAGACGGTGCAGGTCGGCGCGCGCCTTTCCGGTTCGCTCGAAGACCTCGTCGCGGACGTGAATGCGAGCGGCCTGAAGCTCGCGGGCCAGGCGCACGTCGAAGCGACGCCTTTCGCCGACGTGCCGCTCAAGCTCGCC
>NZ_JALQDQ010000006.1:0-530 GCF_023631105.1 Caballeronia sp. AZ10_KS36
GTGCGGCTCGACGCGTCGGCGCAGCGCATCGCGGATCTGAACGTGCGGCTTCTGAAGAACGCGACGATCACGGGCGGCGGCGCGCTGTCGGGCGGCAACGGACAGTTCGACCTGAACGTGGCGAAGCTCGATCTGAACGCGATCGAGCCGAGCGTGCGGCCGACGGACTTCGCGGGTCCCGTGCGCGTCGTGCTGGCAGGCGATACCCAAACCGTCACCGCCGATCTGAACGATCCGCGCGCCGCCATCCGCGCGCAGGCGAAGGTGAAACTCGATCCGAAGGCGACCACGCTCGACGACGTGAAGCTGATCGTCGGGAAAGGCCGCGTGGAGGCGAGCGGCGCGCTGAAGAAAGACGCGAATTCGGGCTACGACGTAAAAGCGAAGTTCATCGACTTCAATCCGCTTCTGCTCACGCAGCAACTCGTTCAGCCGAAGCCCGCCGCGAAGAAAGGACCGCCGCCGCGCGTGATCGAGGCCCGCGTGAACGGCACGCTCGCCGCCTCGGGCATGCTCGCGCCGACGCTCAC
>NZ_JALQDQ010000007.1:0-892 GCF_023631105.1 Caballeronia sp. AZ10_KS36
TGCGCTTTCGCGTCGATGCGCCGCAGCTGGAGCGGCTCGGCTTCGGCATCGCGGGCACCGTGAAGGCGGACGGCGATCTCACCGGCTCGCTCGCGCATCCGAACGTCGCGGCGAATTATCAGGCCGATGGCGTCGTGTTCGGTGCGAACCGGCTCGGCCACGCGGAAGGCCGCGCCGATATCCGCGACGGCGCGAACGGCCCGCTCGTCTTCACGCTCAAGGCGCGCGACGCGAGCACGACGGGCATCGAAGTCGCCACGCTCGACGCCAATCTCAACGGCACGCGCATGCAGCACACGCTCGCGGTCACGGCGACCGGCAAGGTGCAGGGTCAGGCGGTGAATCTGGCGCTCGGCGCGAACGGCAAGTTCACCGACGCCGCCGACGGCCCGCACTGGGACGGCGCCATCACGAAGCTGTCGAACAAGGGCACGCCGTCGGTGAATCTCGAAGCGCCGCTCGCGGTGAGCTACGGGCCGAAGCGCATCGTGCTCGGCGCGACGAGGCTCGTCGCGGAGGGCGCAGTGCTTACTCTCAAGTCGTTCGCGCTGGAAAACGGGCGCATGCAATCGGCCGGCACGCTCACGAATCTCTCGGTGCCGCGCCTGATGGAAGTGCGGCGCGAGATGACCGGCGAGGAATCGTCGCTGCGCACGGACCTCGTTTTCGACGGCGACTGGAACTTCTCGCTCGGCTCGACCGCGACCGGCTACGCGCAGATCAAACGCCGCGCCGGGGACGTGACCATCGACGGCACGCGCGGCGTCGCGGCGCTCGGCATTTCGGATATCGTCGCGCGGGCGGATTTCACGGGCGGCAATCGCCTGAACGCGACGCTGCACGCGCAGGCAAGCCGCATCGGCGTGATCGACGCGAACGCGCACACGACGCT
>NZ_JALQDQ010000008.1:0-121956 GCF_023631105.1 Caballeronia sp. AZ10_KS36
GGCAATCGCCTGAACGCGACGCTGCACGCGCAGGCAAGCCGCATCGGCGTGATCGACGCGAACGCGCACACGACGCTCGTCACCCGCGACGGCGCGCTCACCGTCGCGGACGATGCGCCGCTCACCGGGGCCATCGATGCGAACATTCCCGAACTGCGCACCACCGGCGGCCTGCTCGGCGCGAACTATCTGCTCGGCGGCAGGCTCGCGCTGAAGCTGACGATCGCGGGCATCGTCGCGAAGCCGACGCTCTCCGGTTCGCTGACGGGCGACAACGTGTCGGCGACGGTCGTGGATCAGGGCGTGCAACTGAAGGACGGCATCATCCGGATTGCGCTGTCCGAGAATCTCGTCGACTTCCGGCAAGTGGAGTTCCACGGCGCGAGCGGCACCTTGCGCGCGACCGGCAAAGTGCGGCTCGACCAGCAGCAGCCCGATCTGACGGCGAGCATCATCGCGGACAAGCTCGAACTCTTCGCGTCACCGGACCGGCAACTCATGCTCTCGGGCAGCGCGAGCATCGCGAATGCGGGTCTTGCGGGCGGCATGGCGATCAACGGCAAGTTCACCGTCGATCACGGACTTTTCGACTTGCCGGAAAGCTCCGCGCCCGCGCTCGGCGACGACGTCGTGGTCATGCGTGCGGACGGCACGGTGAAGGGCGAGAACGCGAAATCGTTCGAAGCCGCGACGGAGAAACCGGTCGGGCCGTTCACGCCGCGCGCGAATATCGACATCGACCTCGGGCAGCGGTTCCGTTTCAAGGGCGCGGGCGCCGGCCTCGGGCTTGCCGGCACGATCACCGCGATGAGCGCGCCGAACATGCCGCTGCGCGCGGTCGGCAACGTGCGCGTGACGCCCGGATCGACCTACACGGCGTTCGGCCGCAAGCTGAACATCGAGAACGGCTTCTTCACGTTCAACGGCCCGGTGACGAATCCCGGCCTCAATATTCTCGCGATGCGCCGCAATCAGGAAATCGAGGCGGGCGTGCAGGTGACGGGCACGGTGCAGTCGCCGGTGGCGAAGCTCATTTCGGAGCCGAACGTGCCGGACAACGAAAAGCTCTCGTGGCTGCTCTTCGGCCACGGCACCGATCAGGGCAATAACATCGGCCAGCAAAGCGCGATGACGAGCGCGCTCGCGCTCATCGGCGGGTCGAGCGGCAAGCGCATCGCGCAGACCTTCGGGCTCGACGAGTTCTCTATCGGGTCGAGCGAAGTCGGCCTGACGGATCAGCAAGTGGTGCTGATCTCGAAGGCAATCAACGAGCGGCTCGTGATCGGCTACGAGCAGGGGCTGCAGTCGGCGGCCAACGCGGTCAAGGCGACGTTGAGCCTGTCGCGCTTCTGGTCCGTGACGGCGTATGGCGGGACGTATCAGGGCGTGGATCTGTCGTACACGCGGCGCTTCAATTCGTGGATGCGGCTCTTTGCGTCGAGCTCGCCGGATTCGCGTTCGGCGGAGCAGCCTTCGGCGGCATCGGGCGCGTCGGGCGTGTCGGCGCCGTTCGGGGCATCGGCGACGGCGGTGGATTCGGATTGATTGCCGGGTCTGGCTGAAAGCAAAAGGGCACGCGGTTTCGCGTGCCCTTTCTTTCTCCGCCGACGCGCGTCACTTCACGCGCATGCCCGCCTTCGCGCCGCTATGCGGCTCCAGAATGTAGAGGCCCGGTTCGGCCTTCTCGTCCGTGGCGGATGCGGCGAGCACCATGCCTTCGGACATGCCGAACTTCATCTTGCGCGGCGCGAGATTGGCGACCATCACCGTCAGCTTGCCGACGAGATCCTGCGGCTGATACGCCGACTTGATGCCGGAAAACACGTTACGCGTCTTCTCCTCGCCGATATCGAGCGTCAGTTGCAGCAGCTTGTCGGAGCCTTCCACTGCCTTGCAATCGACGATCTTCGCGATGCGCAGATCGACCTTCGCGAAATCGTCGATGGAAATGACGCCCGACTCGTCCTGCTTCGCTTCCTTCTTCGTAGCTGCGCTCGCTTCCGGCGCGGCCGGTTGCAGCGATTCACGATTCGCCGCGAGCAATGCCTCGATCTGCTTCGGATCGACGCGCGTCGTCAGATGCTTGTACGCGTTGATCGCGTTCGCGGACGAAAGCGGGCGCTCGGCATCGGCCCATGCGAGCGGCGCGATGCCGAGGAACGCTTCCACGGATTCGACGAGCTTCGGCATCACCGGCTTGAGCGCCAACGAGAGCAGCCGGAACGCTTCGAGGCTCACGCTGCACGTCTCATGCAGCGCGACCGCGTTCGCCGGGTCCTTCGCCTGTTCCCACGGCTTCGCGGTATCGACGTACGCGTTGACGGCGTCGGCGAGTTCCATCGTCGTGCGCAGCGCGCGGCCGTATTCGCGCGATTCGTAGAACGACGCGATCTGCGGGATCGCGCCGCGCAGTTGCGCGATAAGCGGATGCTGCATCGCGCTGTCCTGCACGCGGCCATCGAAGCGTTTGATGAGGAAGCCCGCCGCGCGGCTCGCAATGTTCACGTACTTGCCGACCAGATCGCTGTTCACGCGCGCCTGGAAGTCGTCGAGGTTCAGGTCGATGTCTTCCATCGTGCTGTTCAGCTTCGCCGCGAAGTAGTAGCGCAGCCACTCCGGATTGATGCCCGTGTCGATCACGCTTTGCGCGGTGATGAACGTGCCGCGCGACTTCGACATCTTCGCGCCGTCCACGGTCAGGAAGCCGTGCGCGAACACGTTCGTCGGCGTGCGGTGGCCGGAGAACTGAAGCATCGCGGGCCAGAACAGCGTGTGGAAATACAGAATGTCCTTGCCGATAAAGTGATACTGCTCGGCCTTCGAGCCGGGCTTCACCCAGGCGTCGAAATTCACGCCGATGCGATCCGCCAGATTCTTGAAGCTCGCGTAATAGCCGACGGGCGCGTCCACCCACACGTAGAAGTACTTGCCCGGCGCGCCGGGAATTTCGAAGCCGAAGTACGGCGCGTCGCGCGAAATGTCCCAGTCGGCGAGCTTGGCTTCGCCCTTGTCGCCGAGCCATTCGCGCATCTTGTTGGTCGCTTCGGCTTGCGCGAGTCCGCCGACCCAGCCGCGCAGGAAGTCTTCGCAACGAGGATCGGACAGGCGGAAGAAGTAATGCGTCGACGTCTTGCGGATGGGCGTCGCGCCCGACACCACCGAATACGGATTGATGAGCTCGGTCGGCTGATACGTGGAGCCGCAGACTTCGCAGTTGTCGCCGTATTGGTCTTTCGCGCCGCATTTCGGGCATTCGCCCTTGATGAAGCGGTCCGGCAGGAACATTTCCTTGACCGGATCGTAAGCCTGCTCGATGTCGCGCGCGTCGATCAGGCCGGCTTGCTGAAGCGCGGTATAGATGGAGTCGCACAGCGCGCGGTTTTCTTCGGCGTCGGTCGAATAGTAGTTGTCGAACGAGATGCCGAAGCTGTCGAAATCGCGCTTGTGCTCCTTCCAGACGCGCTCGATCAGCGCTTTCGGCGTGATGCCTTCCTTTTCGGCGCGCAGCATGATCGGCGTGCCGTGCGTATCGTCGGCGCCGACGTAGTAGACCTCGTGGCCGTGCATGCGCAGCGTCCGCACCCAGATGTCGGTCTGGATGTACTCGACCATGTGGCCGATATGAATCTGGCCGTTCGCATACGGAAGCGCGGACGTGACGAGAATCTGGCGGCGGCCGCCTTCGTTGGCCGAAGCGGCGGACGCGGTGGCGGAAATCGGTGCTGACGATGCTGACATGGAGGCGCGGCCCGAAGGAGTGCTGAAGCGGGTGAAAAGGGGAATGTCGATTTTAGCAGGGCGGGCGGGCAGGGCGCGCGGGTGCGGGTTGCGTTAAGCAAATCAACCCGCCAGGAGAAGCGCGCTACGCGTCACGACAAAATGCAACACAAATGTTGTGCTATGGTTGATCGAGCGACGCGAGAGACGCTGTACTGTGACTCCGGCACTGCAGGAGGCATATGAAGTACAGCGAATTCAAAAGGTGGCTGCGCCAGCAAGGAGCTGAGTTCAAGCCGGCGAAAGGAAGCCATTTTCGCGTGACCTTGCATGGAAGAACAACGATTTCCCCGACCATGGAAGCAGGGAAATCGGTACCAAGCTAGTCGAACAGATCAAGAAACAACTGGGATTGAAGTGAAAGAAAGTCTCATGCACGCGGGAGCTGACACAGTCATGTTGTCTTATCCAGTCAACCTGGAGCTCGATACCAACAACAGCTACCTGGTGACGTTCCCCGACATTCCCGAAGCGGTGTCGGTAGGCGACGATGAAGCCGAGGCGCTTCTGAATGCGCTGGATGCGCTCGAAAGCGCCATCGAAATGTACTTCGATGAGAAACGCGAATTGCCGCCTCCGTCGAAGCCGCGCAAGGGGCAGGCCGTCGTTAGGTTGCCGGCGCTCGTCGTCTCGAAAGTTCTATTGGCTAACGAAATGGTGCGGCAAGGCGTGCGAAAGTCCGAGCTTGCGCGTCGGCTCAACGTTCACATGCCGCAGGTGGACCGGCTGCTGAATCCGCGTCATCCGTCGAAACTCGACGCTATCGAAGCCGCATTGAAGTCGCTGGGCAAGCGCCTCAGCATTTCTGTCGCGTAGGGGCGGCCTGCGCGCGAAACGGCGGTATTTGCCGCCCCAAAAAAAACCGGGGTCCAATCGGGCCCCGGAGCAACAACGACAAGAGGAGAATGGCAGGCGATGGCCCAGCCATCCACCCACCATAACGACAGACCAGCGGCACGCCGGC
Organism: Caballeronia sp. AZ10_KS36; assembly: GCF_023631105.1. NCBI lineage: Bacteria > Pseudomonadati > Pseudomonadota > Betaproteobacteria > Burkholderiales > Burkholderiaceae > Caballeronia > Caballeronia sp. AZ10_KS36. The sequence goes on from NZ_JALQDQ010000008.1 coordinate 4,742, forward strand.
AAGTTTCAAAAATTTTTCACTCGCCTCTGAAACGGTGCCGGATCACGCCCGTCGCCTCACAGTCAGGTCTTACTGAACCTGGCCCGGCTGCGCCGTCGCGCGCAGATAGATTTCCACGCGACGATTCTGCGCGCGGCCGGCTTCCGTCGAGTTGTCGGCGATCGGCTGGTTCTGGCCCATGCCCTGCGCCGACAGACGCTGCGCCGCGACGCCGTGGCTCGAAATATACGACGCCACGCTCTGCGCGCGGTTCTGCGACAGCGTCTGGTTGTACGCGGCCGTGCCGGTGTTGTCCGTATGGCCGACGACGCTCGCGATCAGCTCAGGATGCTGCTGCAACGTTTGCGTGACCGAGTTCAGAACCGGGTCGAACGACGGCTTGATCGCGTAGCTGTTCGTATCGAACGAGATGGAATTCGGGATGTTGACCTTCAGCGAGCCGTCCTGCTGCTCGGTCACCTGCGTGCCGGTGCCCTTCGAGTCGCCGGAAATCTTGTTGCGGATGGACTGCCAGTTGTAGCCGGTGATGCCGCCGACCGCCGCGCCCGTGGCCGCGCCGATCGCCGCGCCCTTGCCGCCGCCGAAAATCGCGCCAATGCCCGCGCCCGTGGCCGCCCCGACGCCGGTACCGACCGCCGCGTTGGTGCCTTGCTGCGACGCGCAGCCTGCGACGAGCGCGCCCGCGACGGCGAACACGGACAAACGGGTCAACATCTTCATCTTCATCTTGATCTCCTTGATTCAACAAGCGATTCGACGCCCACGCGCCGACAGTGCGAAAGGGTCTTCGGACGGGCTTTCGGACGAGCCTCTACAATATTGAGAAACGTCCGTTTTTCCCCGGCGATACGTCCCCGGAAAACGACAGCAGCGGCATAGTGCAGCGATAGCCAAGTCGCGCGCAACGGCGCTAACAATTACTTGCAAATTCCTCAGTTTGTTGCACGGCGACGCACGGCAGCAACCCTCGTTCCACGGAGTATCAATGAGCATTGACCGCGCACAGATTGACACCGCACTCGCTAACCTGACCGATCCCAACACCAATCGCAAGTTAGTTGACACGAAGAACATTCGCAACGTATCGGTCGAAGGCGGCAAGGTTTCGGTGAGCGTCGTGCTGGGCTATCCGGCCAGGACGCAGTTCGCGTTGATCGGCAAACTCGTCGAGGACGCGCTGCGGCAGGTGCCAGGCGTCACCGATACCGCCGTCGACGTTTCTTCGCAAGTGGTCGCGCATGCGGTGCAGCGCGGCGTGAAGCTCTTGCCGAACGTCAAGAACATCATCGCGGTGGCGTCGGGCAAGGGCGGCGTCGGCAAGAGCACGACCGCCGCGAACCTCGCGCTCGCGCTGGCGGCGGAAGGCGCATCGGTCGGCATGCTCGACGCCGACATCTACGGCCCCTCGCTGCCGATGATGCTCGGCATTTCCGGCCGGCCCGAATCGCCCGACAATCAGTCGATGAATCCGCTGACCGGCCACGGCATTCAGGCGAACTCGATCGGCTTTCTGATCGAGCAGGATAACCCGATGGTGTGGCGCGGCCCGATGGTCACGTCCGCGCTCGAACAACTGCTGCGCCAGACCAACTGGAAGGATCTCGATTACCTCGTCGTCGACATGCCGCCGGGCACGGGCGACATCCAGCTCACGCTGTCGCAGAAGGTGCCGGTGACGGGCGCGGTGATCGTGACGACGCCGCAGGACATCGCGCTGCTCGACGCGAAGAAGGGCTTGAAGATGTTCGAGAAGGTGGGCATTCCGATTCTCGGCATCGTCGAAAACATGAGCACGCATATCTGCTCGAACTGCGGCCACGAAGAGCACATCTTCGGCGCGGGCGGCGGCGAGCGCATGGCGAAGGAATACGGCGTGCAGATTCTCGGTTCGTTGCCGCTCGACATCTCGATCCGCGAGCGCACCGACGCCGGCCAGCCAACGGTCGTATCGCAGCCGGAAAGCAGGATTGCGGAGACGTATCGCGCGATTGCGCGGCGCGTCGCGATTTCGGTTGCCGAGCGTCAGCGCGACATGACCTCGAAGTTCCCGAGCATCGTCGTGCAGAACACCTGATCCGCGGCAAAGCGGCCCTCTCGCGCGAGCCTTGTGCGGCGCGGCTCGCGGTATCATGTCGCCTTCGAGACGCGGCAGCGTCGACGCAACGGGTGTCGGCGGGCCGCCGAGAGGATCGCATGAGAGACAGAGTCAACGGGCGGACGCGCTTCGCCTGGTTCGCCTTGTTAGCCGTGGCCGCGGCGGTGTGCAGCGTGCTGCTCGGCGGCTGCGGCATCATCTTCCAGAATCACGAGAAACGCGCGGACGCTACGCTCACGCCCACGCCCGGCAACACGGCGCGCGGCACCGTGACGCTCATCGAGCGCGCCGACGGCGTGCAGATTTCGTACAACCTCGTCGATATGCCACCCAACAGCGACCACGCGCTGCAAGTTCACGAACGCGGCGACTGCATCGCGGTGAACGGCGACGCGAGCCCGGTTTTCGCGTTGCCCTCGGACCGCGGGCGCGCCGGCAGCCGGCTCGAAGGCGAACTCGGCAATATCCACGCGGACGCCACGGGCGCGGCCACCGGCTTCATCGTGGCGACGGACGTGTCGCTCGACGGCGTGCGCTCGGTCATCTCACGCGCGATCATGCTGCACCGCGAAGCGGCCGACCCTTACGCGATGAGCCCGCACAACGTGGGTCCGACGCTTGCGTGCGGCGTCATCCGGCGATAAGGGCATCGTCCGAACGGCCGATCTCGCGGCGGGCGTCGTTCCGCGTAAAATACGCGCTTCCATTTTCGTCTGGCCGCACGCGGCCATGCGCCGTTTCACCGCAGGCCTGCAGTCTCGCCCTCTGCGCGACTTCACGCCGCAACGTTGGGTACGTCCCCTATGAGCATCAAGTCCGACAAGTGGATTCGGCGCATGGCCGAAGAGCACAAGATGATCGAGCCGTTCGTGCGCGATCAGGTGCGCGTGGCCGAGGACGGCCGCAAGATCGTGAGCTACGGCACGTCGAGCTACGGCTACGACATTCGCGTCGCTGACGAATTCAAGATCTTCACGAACATCAACTCGACCATCGTCGATCCGAAGGCGTTCGACGAGAAATCGTTCGTGGACTTCAAGGGCGATGTCTGCATCATTCCGCCGAATTCCTTCGCGCTCGCGCGCACGGTCGAATATTTCCGCATTCCGCGCTCGTGCCTGACCGTGTGTCTCGGCAAGTCGACTTACGCGCGCTGCGGGATCATCGTGAACGTCACGCCGTTCGAGCCGGAGTGGGAAGGCTACGTGACGCTCGAATTCTCGAATACGACACCATTGCCCGCCAAAATCTACGCGAACGAAGGCGTCGCGCAGGTTCTCTTCTTCGAAAGCGACGAGATCTGCGAGACGTCCTACGCCGACCGCGGCGGCAAGTATCAAGGGCAGCACGGCGTGACGCTGCCGAAAACCTGATTGCTCCGCGTCCCTAGAACCGCACACGGCACGCGCTTGTCGAAGGACCGCTGGCTCCGGGAAAAAGTCTCGGGCAGCGGTCGTTCCATTTGGAGATTCGCCTCATGAAGTTCCGCTTCCCCGTCGTCATCATCGACGAAGACTTTCGCTCCGAGAACATCTCGGGTTCCGGCATCCGCGCGCTGGCCGAGGCGATCGAGGGCGAAGGCGCCGAAGTGCTCGGTCTCACGAGCTACGGCGATCTCGCCGCCTTCGCGCAGCAGTCGAGCCGCGCGTCGTGCTTCATCTTGTCGATCGACGACGACGAGCTGCTGCCCTACGCCGACAATGTCGTCGTGGAAGGCGACACGCCCGAACTGGCGTCGGCCATCGTCGCGTTGCGCGCGTTCATCAACGCCGTGCGCCGCCGCAACGCCGACATTCCCATCTTCCTGTACGGCGAAACGCGCACCTCGCGGCACTTGCCGAACGACATCCTGCGCGAACTGCACGGCTTCATCCACATGTTCGAGGACACGCCGGAGTTCGTCGCGCGCCATGTGATTCGCGAAGCCAAGGTGTATCTCGATTCGCTCGCGCCGCCGTTCTTCAAGGAACTGGTGCAGTACGCGGAAGAGGGCTCGTATTCGTGGCACTGTCCGGGGCACTCGGGCGGCGTCGCATTCCTGAAGAATCCGCTCGGGCAGATGTTCCACCAGTTCTTCGGCGAGAACATGCTGCGCGCGGACGTCTGCAACGCGGTCGATGAACTCGGCCAGCTGCTCGATCACACCGGGCCGGTTGCGGCTTCCGAGCGCAACGCGGCGCGCATCTTCAGCGCCGATCATCTCTTCTTCGTGACCAACGGCACGTCGACGTCGAACAAGATCGTGTGGCATGCGACCGTCGCGCCGGGCGACATCGTGCTCGTGGACCGCAACTGCCACAAGTCGATCCTGCACGCCATCACGATGACGGGCGCGATTCCCGTGTTCCTCACGCCGACGCGCAATCACTTCGGCATCATCGGGCCGATTCCGCGCGACGAGTTCAAGCCCGAGAACATCCGCCGCAAGATCGAAGCGAATCCGTTCGCACGCGAGGCGCTCGCGAAGAACCCGAAGGTCAAGCCGCGCATCCTGACCATCACGCAGAGCACGTACGACGGCGTGATTTATAACGTCGAAATGATCAAGGATCTGCTCGGCGACATGCTCGACACGCTGCATTTCGACGAAGCGTGGCTGCCGCACGCCGAGTTCCACTCGTTCTATCAGGACATGCATGCGATCGGCGCGGGCCGGCCGCGCACCGGCGCGCTCGTGTTCGCCACGCACTCCACGCACAAGCTGCTCGCCGGCATTTCGCAGGCGTCGCAGATTCTCGTGCAGGACAGCGAGAACAGCACGTTCGACCGCCATCGTTTCAACGAGGCGTATCTGATGCACACGTCGACGTCGCCGCAATACGCGATCATCGCGTCGTGCGACGTGGCCGCCGCGATGATGGAAGCGCCGGGCGGCCCGGCGCTCGTGGAAGAGTCGATTGCCGAGGCGCTCGACTTCCGCCGCGCGATGCGCAAGGTCGATGCCGAATACGGCGACGACTGGTTCTTCAAGGTCTGGGGCCCGGACGCGCTGGCCGAAGAGGGCATCGGCGACCGCGAGGAGTGGATGCTGAAGCCGAACGACCGCTGGCACGGTTTCGGCGCGCTCGCCGAGAACTTCAACATGCTCGACCCGATCAAGGCGACGATCATCACGCCGGGGCTCGACGTGGACGGCGAGTTCGGCGAGACGGGCATTCCGGCCGCCATCGTGACGAAGTATCTGGCCGAGCACGGCATCATCGTGGAGAAGACGGGGCTTTATTCGTTCTTCATCATGTTCACGATCGGCATCACGAAGGGCCGCTGGAACTCGATGGTCACCGAGCTTCAGCAGTTCAAGGACGACTACGACAACAATCAGCCGCTGTGGCGCGTGCTGCCCGAGTTCATCGCGCAGCATCCGTCGTACGAGCGCATCGGGCTGCGCGATCTGTGCGAACAGATTCACAGCGTCTATCGCGCGAACGACATCGCGCGGCTCACGACCGAGATGTATCTGTCGAGCATGGAGCCCGCGATGAAGCCGTCGGAAGCGTATGCGAAGCTCGTGCACCGCGAGATCGACCGCGTGCCGATCGACGAACTCGAAGGGCGCGTGACGAGCATTCTGCTGACGCCGTATCCGCCGGGCATTCCGTTGCTGATTCCGGGCGAGCGTTTCAACCGGACGATCGTCGATTATTTGCGCTTCGCGCGCGAGTTCAACGAGCGCTTCCCGGGCTTCCACACGGATATTCACGGGCTCGTCGGTGAGATGATCAACGGGCGCATCGAGTATTTTGTCGATTGCGTGCGCGATTGATCTCGTTCTGATTCCCCGCTCTAAAAACGAACGGCCCTTCATCGAAGGGCCGTTTGTCATTCGGGCAAGCGCGGATCGCTTAGATCAGGCCTTCCGCCTTCATCGCCGCCTGCACCGCCGGTCGCGCCGCGACGCGCGCCTGATACGCGGTCAACGCCGGCCACTTGTTCAGATCGAGGTCGATGAACGACGCCCAGCCGAGCACGGTGAAGAGATACGCGTCGCCGATGCTGTACTCATTGCCGAGCAGATACTGCTTGTCGTCGATATGCTTCGCCACGTACGCGAGACGGCGCTCCAGATTGGCCATCGCGGCGGCTTTCCACTCGCTCGTCGCGGCCGGGTTGAAGAACGGCGAGAAGTTCTTGTGCAACTCGGTGCCGATGAACGTCAGCCAGCCTTGCAGCCGATAGCGCGACATCGCGTCGGCGAGCGGCGCGAGGTGCTTGGCCGGCACCTGATCCGCAATGTACTGCATGATCGCCGGACCTTCTGTCAGCACGTTGCCGTCATCGAGCTGAAGCGCGGGCACGTAGCCCTTCGGGTTGATCGCCATGAAATCGGCGCCGCTTGCGGTGACTTTCGTCTTCAGGTCGACGGCTTCGATCTCGTAGGGCAGACCGGATTCTTCGAGGACGATATGCGAGGCAAGGGAGCAGGCGCCGGCTTTGTAGAACAGTTTCATTCGAATCTCCGAGGTGAAACGCGCGCCATTATGAACGATTCAGACTAGGGCGCGGCGCGAGCAATCGCTTTTGACATTCGGAGGTCAATTCGCCTCAGGCGTAAATAGGACAAATCGTGTGTTCGTTCAAGCTGTTCACGACCATGCTGTCGGATCGATAGCAAAGCAAAGAGGTCATCATGAGCGGCAGGCCAGCATTTGGGAGCGCATGGCTCGCATTCACCCGGGTAAGCATGAGCGTGGCGGATGTCGGGAAATTGATCGGCGGTCGCGTCGACGATAACATCAAGTCAGGTATCTTCCAGAACGCATGTCCGATAAGAATGAGCTACGTGCTGAACAGCACCGGTTTTCCCGTGAAGAAAGAAGCGGGCTATGCGACTGTATCGGGCGCTGACGGAAAGCAGTACCTATTTCGGGTGAACGACATGATGGCCTACCTCGAGCGCGAGTTCGGAAGGCCCGACAAAACAGTGAAGTCTCCGAAGGAAACAGACTTTCGGGGTCAGCGAGGCATTCTTGTCGTACGCGGACACGGCTGGAAGGATGCGCGAGGGCACGTCACTCTTTGGAACGGGGCTGCATGTTCGGATTCCTGCCACCTGCTTCAGAATCCGGACAACGGCACGTTCATTCCCGATACGGCATCGCTGTGGGAGTTGCATTGATGCGCCTGTTCGTCGCAGGCGTCATGCTTTTGGCGCTCGGCCAGCTTGCACTCGCCTCCCCGGCGTCAGTGACAGAGAAGCAACAGGCGCTCTTGAAGCGATGGGCACTGAGCCGTTGTCTCGCGAAGGTCTATCCCGGCTCACCGGCGAAGGACGACGCGAACGCTACCGCGAGTAGCTATCTCGAAGCTGGCAGTGTCCCGGCTGACGCATACCTTGCTGTCGACAAGCTGGCGACCGAGTACGCGAACCGGCGTTACTCGGGCGCGGTTCACTCGTCGTTCGGAACGAAGAAATGCATCGATCTTTTCGATAGCAAAGCGCTCGACGATCTCACCGCCCGAATCGTGACTGCACCGGCCGCTAATCGACGATGAATCTGCGCGATGAATCGCGTGCCACGGGCGGCGCCGGCTCGAACGCCGGGTCCGCCGCCATATCATGCAGCGCCGCTTCGAGCGTCGCACAGATCGCATTTAGAGCGAGATCGTTCTCTTCCAGCCCAAACGGGTCTTCGATCTGCGCCGCAATCGCCTCCAGCGCCATGAACGCATACGCCACCAGCAACGCGAAGAGCGGCGTCAACAGGCCCGCGCCATCGACAAGACCGAACGGCAGCAGCACGCAGAACAGATAAATCGTGCGGTGAATCATCACCGAGTACGAGAAGGGCAGCGGCGTCGAAGTGAGCCGCTCGCAGCCGCCGACCACGTTCGACAGCGCGTTCAGGTTCGCGTCGATGGCGAGCATCGCGTAGCCGTCGAGCGCGCCTTCGCGCTTTCTCGCCGCGACCCATTCGCCAAGCCACAGCAAGATCAGCGCGGGCTTGTACTGCGCGGCGGCGACGCGCGCATGCAGTTGGGGCGGCAGGCGCGGCGCGAGATCGCTCGTCGCGTCCGTGCCGCGCAACTGATGCCGCAACGCATGCGCCAGTCCGCCTATCGCCGCGAGAAAACGCCGCGTGTCGACGGGATCGCGCGGATGCGGCATCGACAACGCCTGGCGCGCAAGCGAACGCGCCGTAATGACGAGCGAGCCCCAGAGCTTGCGTCCCTCCCACCAGCGGTCGTAGCTCGCGCTGTTGCGAAAGCCCAGGAACACCGCGAGCGCAATGCCGACGAGCGCGAACGGCGGCGTGCCGAGCCCGATCGGATAGTGCCGCATGTGGTCGTGCATGAAGATCGCTGCGACCGACAGCGCGAAGATCAGCCCGAGCCGCGGTAACAGTTGCGGCAGCACGGAGCCGCGCCAGACGAACAGCATGCGGAACCAGTGCAGCTTCGGTCGAATGATCATGTTTCGGGTCTGCTTTCGGAATGAATGGCGTGCGGCGCGATACGACGTGATACGACGCGACGAGACGTTGCGCGTCCTGCATTCTAAGTCAGCATGCCGCCGTATCGGAACCTTGAACGATCGGCTCGACGCGCTTCGTTCGCAAGGTGCGGCCAGGCGCCGGATGCCGGGCGACTGATGCGCCGCGCGAGTCGATCACGATGCGCCTTGACGTCTTCGTGCTAACCGCTTCTGGCGACACCTACTAGAATGAAGGTCAGCCGACGCTTGCGTTGGATAAAGTTAGGCGTTCGAATTAAATGTAAAGATGGTTGCGGCATCGAAACGGTCTTGACACCTTTTCCAAAAACCTCGCACATAGACGACAAAAACGGAGGCATTCATGCTCGCAGCCAGGCGCAACGTCTTTTTGGTGCTGGTTCCCCTTGCGGTTCCATGTGCCGTATCGGCGCACGGAACGCTCGAGACCCCGTTGAGCCGTGTGTATTCGTGCTATCTCGAAGGGCCTGAAAATCCGAAGTCGGCCGCGTGCCAGGCGGCGGTGGCCGTCGCGGGGCCAGCGTTTCTGTATGACTGGGCGGGCGTCAACCAGTTGCCCAACGGCGATCACAAGGCGTTCGTGCCGGACGGGCATCTGTGCAGCGGCGGCAAGACGAATTACTACGGGCTCGATCTCGGTCGCAACGACTGGCCGGCGACTTCGATTTCCGCTGATCTCAGCGGCAACTTCACGTTTGTCTGGAATGCGACCGCGCCGCACGTCACGCGATACTTCCAGTTCTACATGACGAACGACAACTACGATTTCAACCAGCCGCTGAAATGGTCCGATCTCGACAGCGCGCCGTTTTGCGAGATCAACAACGTCACGCTGGATAACGGACGCTACAAGATGCAGTGCAAGCTCCCGGCGGGCAAGACGGGCAAGCGCATCATCTATGTGATCTGGCAGCGCAACGACAGCGCCGAGGCTTTCTACGCGTGTACGGACGTGGTCATCAACGCGGTCAAGTCGACGTGGCGCGAACTGCGTCCGGTGCCGACGACCGCGCAGAACCAGCCCGCCGGCATGAAGATCACCTTGCGCGTATTCGACCCGGACGGCCACGATCTCGAATCGATCAGCTACATCGTGACGGCGCAGACCACGAACGCCGCCGACTGGATGTACGCGATGGCGACGACCATCAACGCTCAGTCGAGGCGCGTGCATATCGGCCTGATCGACAACAACGGCAATATCGTGCCGCAGAAGGAGCCGTCGGCGAACCGCATTTACGTCGATGGCCCGACGGACTACAACTTCATGGTGGACTACACCGGCTCGACGACGCCGACGCCTGCGCCTGCGCCTGCTCCGGCTCCCGCGCCCGCACCTGCCCCAGCGCCCGCACCCGCACCGACACCCGCACCCGCACCCGCACCCGCACCCGCACCCGCACCCGCACCCGCACCCGTACCCGCACCCGCACCGGCACCCGCACCCGCACCATCGCCAGCTACCGGCGGCATGTGTGCGGTGCCGTGGCAGGCGGGCACCATCTACAAGTCGAAGGAGCAGGTCTCGGCGAACGGACACAACTACAGCGCGCGCTGGGAGAACAGCGACAATCCGGTGACCAATTCCGGCAGCGACAAGGCGTGGCAAGACCTGGGTACATGCTCCGGCCAAACGTCACTGGCGTGCGCGGCGCCGTGGAGCGCGAGCAAGACCTACGCGACCGCCGGCACGAACGTGAGCTACAACGGCATGAACTATCGCAACAAGTGGTGGTCGGCGAATGTCGATCCGGCGACGAACTCGGACGGCGCGTGGGAAAAGATCGGGCCGTGCAAGTAGTCGTGAGCCGCGCATCGCGCGAGACGAAGCGCTTCGCGCGATGCGTTCACTGCTCCGCGCGAAAACGTCCGCGTCGGATCCACTTCGTCGCGATCCACTTTTCGCCTTCTTCGACGGGCGTGCCGGCATGCAGCGTTCTCGGATCGCTCTGGCCGAGTTCGTTGACATACTCGAAGTAGAGCGCGCAACCGGGCCGCGGATGGATGGCGAGTCCGGCGGCCGGAAAAGTCGTGTCGCCGCCGCGCGCGACGTCGTTGAGATAAAGGATGACGGTCGCCACCCGCTGTCCGCCGCGCTGCATGTGATGCCGGCTGCCCGCCTGCTCCTCGGGGAAATAATCGAAATGCGGACGATATTCGCCGCCCACGCCATAACGAAGGATATGCAGGTCCTCACCGTTTTCGACGGGCTGCCGGAAGAGTTCCGCGAGTCGCCGGTCGATCGTGCCGACGAGCGCATCCGTCGACGCATCGACAAACGCGCCTTCGCTTTGACGTTCGGTGATGGTGATCTCGTTGCCCGAATCCGGATCGACGACCGACGAGCGTTGCACGCGCGCGCGGCCGATTTCGATGAGCCGGTCGCATTCGCCGTGCGTGAGGACATCGGCGAGCAGCGCGACGACGGGCTGGCCGCAACTGAAGAGCTTGGGTGCTTCGCAGTCGCTCGCGGTGAGCACGCGGCCGGGCGGCAGCATCGGCGTACCGTAGACGTAATCGGAGGCATCGGCGGCTTGCGCCGTAGCGGGCTCTTCGAACGCTTCGCCCGCCAGGTGACGCGCGAGAATCAGCCGCGCGGTGTTCGGATGAAAGTCCGCGGCGATCATGGCGTCGATCAGCGATTGATGCGTGCATCCGCGAACGATGTTCTCATCGAGCCACGTTTTCCATGCGGCATCGAAGCGAGGAAGGGTGCTCATGGCGGCCTGGCGATGATGACGGGACGTCCATTCATGGAAGCACAAAAGCGCGCGCTTCACAACGCCGTGCTTGAAACAGCGCGCGGCACGTTGCGAGCGTGTCTCGTCGCGTGCGCGCTGTGCGCCTGTCACGCGCACGCGGCGATCATGCTGCGCTGCGAGTCCGACGACAACACGGTGAGCTATGTCAGCGAGCGCATCGAACACGCGCGATGCAGCCGTGTGCCGATGAACTGGCGGCAGCCGGCATTGCCGGCGACCAGCGCCTCTGCGTCTGCGCCCGCCATGCCGCGCCCCGTCGCGTTGCGGCGGCGCGAAGCCACGACGCGCATCTACAGCTACGTCGAGGACGGCGTGCGGCACTATCTCACGCGCAAGCCGGAACGCGTCGCAGCGAGCGTGTCGGTGATCGAGCTGCACTACATCGAAACGTGCAACCTGTGCGAGCCCGCCGCGGACGTGAACGTCGCCGCGCTCTCGCTCGACACGCGTTCTTACCAACGCGAGATCGACGCGGCGGCGGCATCGTTCGGCGTGGATCGCGCGCTGGTGCGAGCCGTGATTCACGCCGAATCGGGATACCGCGCCGACGCGATCTCAGGCAAGGGCGCGCAGGGTCTCATGCAGTTGATGCCCGCGACGGCGGCGCGCTTCGAGGTGGGCGATCCGTTCGACGCCGCGCAGAACATCCGCGGCGGCGTGCGCTATCTCGCGTGGCTTCTGCGGCGCTTCGGCGGCGACGTCGACCTTGCGCTCGCGGCCTACAACAGCGGCGAAGGCGCGGTCGCGCGTCATGACGGCGTGCCGCCCTATGCCGAGACGCAGGCGTACGTTTCGCGCGTGAAGCTGCTCGTGGACCGCTATCGCGCCGTGCGCTAGCGGCCCACTTGGTCGGTCCTGTCGATCGCGCGGCGCGTCTACTTCGTGTTGTCGATCACGATCTGTCCGTTGTATTCGACCTTGCCCCGGAAGAAGTAGTCCGTGCAGGCTTTGTAATCGCCCGGATTGACGAGCGAGAAGGGCATGCCGTAGTCGACGACCTTGCATCCGGTCACGGGCTTGCCGTCGGCCCACGAATAGTCCTTGTCGAGATAGGCCTTGAGCGCCGCCGCCGAGCCTTCGTTGAAGCCGCGCATGTTGGCGCAGCCGAGCGGCTCGTCGGCCGGGATCGTGACGCCGAGTTCGCGCGCCATTTCCTTGTACGCGTTGATGCGGTTGGTGACTTGCGGCTGCTCCGCGCCGCCTTTGCCGCATTCGATGCCGCCGTTGATGATGAACACCGTCGCGCCGAAGCCCGGCTTCATGTTGTTGCCGAGGTCGACCGCATTCGGCTTCCAGGTGCCGTCGATAGCCCAGGTCATCGGCGGTTTGGGCGTTTGCGGCGTCACCGCGAACCAGATCGCCGACGCGAAATTCAGCCACGTATCCGCGACGCGGCCCGGATTGTCGAGCAGGATGTTCGGATCGTTGTAGAGCGCCTGCGAAAATGGCCCGAAGTTATAGTTCCACGACAGCTGCTTCGCGCCGCGTCCGAAGTAGTCGAGATAGCGGCCCGCCGAATTCTTCGCGCACGCATAGAAGATCCAGTTGGTCGCGTGCGAGCCCGGCTCGCATTGCTGATACGCGCCGACCGCCGATCCTTCCTGATATCCCGATTCGCGCAGGAACCACAGCGCCTGCTGCCAGAAGGGAATCGGCGTGTCCTGCGGCATCTTGGCGAGCACGGCGTTGTTGTGATCCGGATAGCCGGAGCGCACTTGCGCGGGCGTGAGCGACGGCCAGTTCGCGCCGGTTTCCTGCGTGAAGTGCGCGAACGATGTCGCGAGCAGCTTGCGGCAGATGGCGAGCGCATCGCGTCCGTCCGCATAGTCGCCGCAATACGCCGGGAACTTCGCGACGCCGCGCAGGAAGTTCACATACGAGTAGTGGATGTCGCGCACCGGGAAGAGCTGATCGAACTTCTGCTCGTCGATGACCGACTCGACACGCCTCACGTTCGACGGATTCGCCGCGCGGCCGGGGACGACGGCGTTGACGTCGTCGTCGGGCAAGACGCGCAGCGCGTCGCGCACGATCGCGATGAGTCCGTTGGTCTGATCGACGAGCGTCTTCTCGGTGGCGCTCAGTTGCGCGGGCGTCGGATAGCCCGCCGGTTCGGCGATGTAGGTGATTTTCGGTTTGTAGGCGGCGCTCGGCACGGGCGCGGGCGTTGGAGAGGGAGCAGGGGCAGGCGCAGGTGATGGCGATGGAGCAGGCGCAGGCGTTGGGGTTGGTGCGGGAGCGGGAGCGGGGGCAGGTGCGGGCGCAGGTGCCGGTGCCGGCGTTGGTGCAGGAGCAGGGGCGGGTGCGGGCGAAGGCGCAGGTGCAGGTGCAGGTGCAGGTGCAGGTGCCGGCGCAGGCGCAGGTGTAGGTGCAGGTGCAGGTGCAGGCGCAGGTGCGGGCGCAGGCGCAGGTGCAGGTGCAGGTGCCGGCGCTCCGCCGCATGCGCCGAGGTCTTCCCAGACGCCATACATGCCCGATTGCGCGGGGTTGTCGCCTTGGGTCCACCACTTGTTGCGATAGTTTCGGCCGTTGTATGTCACGCGGGTGTCGGGCTGCGCATAGGTTTGACTCGACGACCACGCCGCATAGCATCCTGCAGGAGCAGGAGCAGGAGCAGGAGCAGGAGCAGGAGCAGGAGCAGGAGCAGGAGCAGGAGCAGGAGCAGGCGCAGGCGCAGGCGCAGGCGCAGGCACCGCGTCGGCCGCGCCGACATCGCGCCACAACGTCGGCGACGCCGATGGCGTCCATCCCGCGCCGGGATACGCCGTGTGCGTCTGCAACGCCTGATACACGCGCCCGTTGTACGTCACGGTGGCGCCGACCGAATAGGTCGCCCCCTCGCGCCATGCTTCCTGCGCGAGCGCCGCGCCGGCATGGAGCAGCAATGCGGCGGGCAGCACCGCCAGCTTTCTTCGAATCGATGACATCTCAGTCCTCCACACGCGAACGTCCGGCGACGGTCAGCGCCGGGTCATGCCTCTGTCGGGGAAATGGGTGAACTTCCACTCCGAATAGCTCGTCTGCGTCGCGAAGCTCGCGTCGCTGTCGGAGAATCCGTCCTTCTTGAGCGGCGCTTGCGTCGATGCGCTATAGACGCCGTACAGCTCGCCGCCCGGCCCGCGAATGGTTTGCCACTCGCCGCCGGTCATGGGATCGTCGTAGGGCTGGCGCAGGTAGCGCCGCACGAACGACGCGCGCGGATCGCGTGTGAGGTCCTTCAATTCCTTCGGGAACGCACCGCTCTTGTCCGCCTTGACGTACGCCTTGATGGCCGCGCGTATCGCGTCGCCCCGACGCAGCAGTTCGTCTTCCTTCGCGCGCTGCGTCTGCGTGCTCCAGACCTCGCCGACCTTCATCAGATAGATGCCGATGACCGCCACGGACATCAGCGCCCACAACATGCCGAAGCCGCGTTGCCTACCACGCGCTGTAATCGGTGCCATCTTTCGCCTTGCCTTTCGCGCCGCTGCGCACGTTGTAGACGCCCGGCGTTCCGTCGGCGGGCGGCTCGACAGTCCATGTGGAGCGGCTCATGGAAACGGGGTCCAGCGGAATCTCGCGCAGATAGTGCTTCTGCACGAGTTCGTCGAGCGATTGCGGATAGCGGCCCTGATCCGCGCGAAAGTGGTCGATCGAATCGCGCATCGCGGCGAGGTTTTCGTGCAGCACCGTTTCCTTCGCCTTGTCCGCCTGGCCGAAGTAGCGCGGCACGACGATCGTCAGCAGCGTCGCGATGATCGCCAGCACCACGAGCAGCTCGATCAGCGTGAACGCGCGACGCAGCTTGCGTAGCATCGCCATCACCATCTCCGGTAGGGAATGCCGTTGAGCCCCGTGCCTTCCGAGAGCGAATACACGTCGTAGACGTCGTCGCCTTCGGCGGGCGATTCCGCGTCGCTCGCGTAGCTGCGCTTGCCCCACGTGGCCTCGTCCGAGCGGCTCGGGCAGTCGCACATCGGATCGCGCGGCACGCGCCGCAGGAAGTAGATGCGCGCGTGCGTGGGACTGGTCTTGTCGACCACGCCTTCGACGAGCGTCGCCAGCTTCGGCGGATAGCCCGCATCGCCCGGCGCGCGATCCATCTTTCCTTCGTCGCCGGCTTTCTTGTACGCGTCGATCGCATCGCGAATACTCCACAGCGCGCGACGCAGTTCGTCTTCCCGCTGATGCTGCGCCGCCACCTGAACGAGCGGCGCGGCGACCATTGCGAGCGCGGCGAGAATCGCGAGCGTCACCAGCAGTTCGATGATCGTGAAGCCTCGTTGCATCGTGATCGGCTCATGCGGTGGTTCAGGGCTGCGTGCGCGGCGGCCCATTGGGCGCGGCAGCCGGCGACATGCGTGACGACGGCAGCGGCGGCGGCAACGCGCCCACCGGCTCTGGCGGCGCGGGCGGCTGCGGCGGCTGCTGAGGCTGCTGAGGCTGCTGAGGCGGCGGCGCGGATGTCTGCGGCGCGGCCGGAGGCGGCAGGCGCGCGGCCTGGTTTCCGCCGACCACGTCGCGTTCGGTGGTGATGCGGCTTTCCGTGCCCGAATCGAACTGCACGACGTTGCCCGCGGGCATCGCCTGACTACGCACGATGCGCGGCGTCAGCAAGAGCACGAGTTCGGTTTCGTGGGCGTCGTTGGTGCGGTCGCCGAAAATGCGATCGAGCAGCGGAAGGCGGCTGAGTCCCGGCAGGCCGCTCGCGGCTGCGCGCTCGTTGCGCTGGAGCAGGCCGGCGAGCATCTGCGTTTCGTTGTTGCGCACGCTCATCACAGTGTCCGCCGTGCGCGTGCCGATCTGATACGCGACGAGTCCCGTCGATGTCGTGATCGTGTCGGTCACGTTCGACACTTCCATGTGCAGCTTCACCTGCACTTCGTCGTTGTTGACGATGACCGGCGCGACTTCCAGCGACAGCCCGACGTCCTGATAGTTGACGCTCTCGGAACTGAAATTGCTCGACAGCGTGGTCGTCACGACAGGCAGCCGGTCGCCGATCAGCACCTTCGCCTTCTCGCGGTTTCTCACGCGGATGCTCGGGTTCGCGAGCGTCCGCGTCTTGCCCTGCGTCTGGAGGAAGTCGATGCCCACCGGCCCGATACGCACGAGCACGTCGCTGCTGTTGAGGTTGCGCAATTGCTGGAGCGTGACGGTGTTCGGCGGCAGCGTGGTCTGATCGGCTGCGGTGCCGGACTGCAATCCGAACACGATGTTGTCCGGATACTGAATGCCCAGATGCAGCAGATCGGACGACGACACTTCGAGAATCTGCGCATCGATGACGACTTCGGCGGGCGTCACGTCCAGCGCGCGGATGATGCGCTCCGCCACCTTCAGCGTTTCCGGCGCGTCGCGCATGACGATGGCGTTGGTGCGCTCGTCCAGCACGGCGTCGCGCGTCTTGACCATCTGCTTGAGCACGCCGAGCACCTGCGCCGCCGACGAGTTCGTGAGATAGAACGTGCGAACGACGAGATCGCGGTACTCGGTTTCCTTGTCCGGCCGCTTCGGATAGATGAGGATGGCGTTGTCGCCCACGACCTTGCTCGAAAGCTGATTGGCCTGAAGCACCATGGTCAGCACTTGTTTGACCGGCGTGTTGCTGGCGTAGATGGTGGTCGGCGCGCCCGACTGCACGTCGCGATCGAAACTGAAATTCAGCCCCGTGATGTTCGACATCAGTTCGAAAATGCTGATGAGCGGCTGGTCGCGAAACTGCACGGTGATGGGCTGATCCATGTCCTTGTTCAGTCGGGGCGCGAGATCGGCGGCTTTCGGCGTGAGCAGCTCGTCGCGCAGACGCGCGGCGCGGGCGTTTTCGGGCTGCTTCGCGAGCGCGTCCGTGGCGATGGCAAGCGCCGCTTGCGGCTGGTCCACCCGGATCGATTCGGCGTATTGCAGCGCGCCGTCGATGGCGGCTTGCCGGTTGATCCACTCGATCAGCTCGCGCGGCTGGTCGTCGCCGGGCGCGGCGGCTTGCGCGCGGCGCGCCCACGCGAGTGCCTGCGCGGAGTCGCCCGCGCGATACGCGACCGTCGCGCGTTGCAGATACTCCACCGACAGCCGGCGTCGCAGGCTCATGTACCAGCTTTTGATCTCCAGATCGTCGGGATACTCCGCGCTCTGCTGCGCGAGCAGGTCCAGTTGCGCGTCGGGCGGCATGCCGGCGAGCCGGTTTTGCAGGTCCTGTCGATGCAGTTCGCCCGCGCACGAACTCAGAAGCGGCAGCAGCAGCCACACGGCCACGTCTTTCAGCCGGATCATTGGATTCCCCCGATTGGCAGCGTTTGCTGGCGCTTGAGCGGCAGGTACGTGAAGCGGACGTGCTTGCGGTCGATTTCGTCGATCCGGTAGGCGTTGAGGATCGTGTCGCCCGGGTGCAGGAAGCCTTTGTTCTGGCAACTCGCGCAGAGCCGGAACTCGCGTCCGGTGCCGGACAGCACGATGTAGAACGCGCCACGCGAATCGAGCCACAGCGAGCGCACGGCAAAGGGCAGCGGCGGCGGCTCCGGCGGCGGGGGCGGCTTGACCGAGCCGGGCGGCGGCGGTGGCGGCGGCGGGGGCGGCGGCGGTTGCCAGTTCTGGCTCGGAAACAGATCGACGGGCGCGCTCGCGGCATTCGCGACGGTTTCGGGCGCGGGCGTATCGGGCGCGCTGGCGGGGGGCTGCGGCGCGGCTGCACCGGGCGCGGATGGCGTCGATGGCGTCGTTGTGTCCACGGCCGGCGCGGCGTCCTGCGTTTCGCCCCGGAAGTACACGAATGCGATCAGCCCGAGCGTCAGCGCGAGGAGCAGCAAAAACGGCCTCGACACTTTCAGCGCGCGCGTGTCGAGGGCTTTCATTTCGACGCTTCCACGACGAACGCGCATTGCAGGCGCACTTCCAGATCCGTCGCGCCGATGTTCGGCCGCGAGATCGTGACGCGCTCCCAGCGCGTGCCCGGCAAGGTTCGCATCTCGAAGACGAAGTTGCGCAGCGGAAGATAGCGGCTCGTGAACGTCGCCTCCACGATATATCGGCGCAGCGACGAATCCTTGTCTTGCGCGGCGAGCTGATACGTGACCTGCGGGATGGTCAGGCCGTTCTTCGCGGCGATGGCGTGCATGCTGTGAAGGAATACGAAATATCGTTGTTCGGCGCTGACGGGGGCGACCGCCTCATCGGGCGACGACGGCGGCGGTTGCGTGAGCTTCGCGGCGCGCGCGTCGAGCTCGGCTTCGCGCGCGGCGATGTCGCGGCGCAGCGGCACGATGTCCGCCAGCGCGATCACGGCCGCGCCGCCTATGAGCAGCAGCGCGATCAGCCCGAACGTCCCGAGACGCCACCTCAAACGGCGCAGTTCCCACGTCCAGCGGTTCATCGGCGGCCTCCGGATGCGTGGCCGGTGGGCGTCGGCGGGGCGGGCGGGGTTCGCGCAGGCGTGGGTGAGGCGGGAGCTGGCGGGGCCGTCGAAGCGGGTGTCGGCGCGGCAGTCGGCGGCGCGGAAGCTGGCGCATCAGTCGACGAGGCAGTCGACGAGGCAGCCGCCGTCGCCGAGGCAGTAGCCGCCGCCGCCGCCCCCCGCGCGGGCGCGCTGGCGAAAGCCTTCCACGTCACCTGCAACGACGTTTGCACCGACGGCGCCGGCGGCCCCGGCTTTTCCGTCTGCCGCTTGAGCGTCACGCTTTCGGTTTGCGGCTGCGCCTGAAACCAGTCGGCGTAAGAAATCGCCTCCTGCACCGAGCGCGTCTCGAACTGCATGTTGATCTGCCGCGATGCCGTGACGATATCGATCGTCAGAAAGGCGATATTCGGATGCCATCCCGCTTCGATCAGATCGCGCGCCGGCTCGGCCGCGTAGCGTTGCTGCGCCATCAGCGCGGCGCTGCGCGCGTCGCTGCCGCCGCGATGCGCGTTGCTGATGCGCGCAAAATGCGCCTCCTTTCTCGCGATGACGGACTCGCGCTCGTCCAGCGCCTCGCCTTTCGCGTGGAGCGCATCGCGGACCTGCATCGCCGCGATCACCGCGGCGACGCCCGCGACGAGCGCGGCGAGCCCCGCCGCCGCGCCTGGACGATTCGCGCGATGCAAATCGATGCGCGGCGCTTTCATGTCGCTTCGTCCCAGGGAGCGCCAAGCCATTCGATGCCCGGCGCCTCTGCCGACCAGCGCGCGCCGTCGCCCGGGCCGATCACGTAGCGGCGCGCGGGCGACGGCGCGCCCTGGTCGGCGCAGAGCACGAAGGCATCGCGCAGCACGTCGTCGAGCGTGCCTGCCACCGGCAGCGCGATAAAGCCCGTCCAGCCGCCGCCGTTTCGCAGTCCGATTTGCGCGACGGCCGCGCCTTCGTCCACGGTCTCCAGCGCGACGATGGCGATGGAACCGTCGCGAATCCGCGCCGCGTGCTGTTGCAGCGCGAACGTGTAAGCCGGCTCGATGCCGCTCAGCATCAGCCTGCGTGTCTTGCACATCTTTTCGATGCCCGCGCACAACGCCTCCGGCATCGCGGCGACGAGGCGTGGGCATCGCCAGTTGCCGTCGGTCGCGGCAAAGCGCGATGTCTCGCTGCCCGCGCCGGTCTGCAACGACTGCACGCGTGCGGCGGCAATCCAGTCCTGCGGCTTCGCGAGCGGCTGCCACGGCAGCGCGTGATAGCGGGCGAAAGGCGCGCCGGCCACCACCCGCAGCGCATGCAGACCGAGACGCGACGGCTTCGGCGCGAGCGTTTCGATGGCCTTGAGCGCCGCCGCGACATCGCCGGGCGAAAACGAACCGGCGATGCGCGCCGTGCCGGGCACGCGTGCGCGCGCGCCTTCGAGCAGGATCGTCGTGCGGCTGACAAGGCCGGACGCGGCGCTGGCCGATGCCGCCGCCTTCGCGCGCAGAGAGTCGATGTGATCGGAGAAACGCGACATCGTGCGCCTTGCGCCTAGTTTTCGACGATGGTGACGCGATTGACTTCGGCGAGCGTCGTGCGCCCGTCGGCCACCGCGCGCAGCGCGATCTGCCGGATCGGCACGAAGCCGCTGTCGTAGGCCAGTTGTTTCAGTTCCATGATCGGGCGCCGCTCGACGAAGCACTGCTTGATCGCATCGTTCAGACGCAGCACTTCGGCAATCGGCTGACGCCCCAGATAACCGGTGCGCCGGCACATCTCGCAGCCCGCGCCGCGCCTGAAGCGCCAGTTCGCCACCTGCTCGCGCGAAAGCGCCGAGGCGCGCAGCATGGCGTCGTCGGGCGGATCGTCGTCGCGCACGCAGTGCGGGCAGTTCTTGCGCATCAACCGTTGCGCGACCGCGCCGAGCAGGGCATCGACGAAACTGTGCATGTCGACGCCCATGTGCAGAAACCGGTCGAGCACGGAGAACACGTTGTTCGCGTGCACGGAGGTGAGCACGAGGTGGCCCGTGAGCGCCGCCTGCACCGCGATGTTCGCGGTCTCGCCGTCGCGAATCTCGCCGACGAGGATCTTGTCGGGATCGTGGCGCAGGATCGAGCGCAGCCCGCGTGCGAAGGTCAGTCCTTTCTTGTCGTTGATCGGGATCTGCAGCACGCCCGCGAGTTCGTACTCGACCGGATCTTCGATGGTGATGATCTTCTCGTCGCCGGTGTTGATCTCGGTGAGCGTGGCGTAGAGCGTCGTCGATTTGCCGGAGCCTGTCGGTCCCGTCACGAGCAGAAGGCCGTACGGCTCGTGCGCGATCTTGCGGATCGCGTGGACGATCTCCGGCTCGTGGCCGATCGAATCGAGCCGCAGCGCGCTCGTCGTCGCTTCGCCGCGCTGTTTGTCGAGCACGCGCAGGACGGCATCCTCGCCGTGGATCGACGGCATGATGGACACGCGGAAATCGATCTCGCGCTGGCTGATGATCGCCTTGAAGCGCCCGTCCTGCGGAATGCGCCGCTCGCCGATGTCGAGATCCGCCATCACCTTCAGGCGCGAGAGCACTTGTTCCGCCGTGTCGATGCCGTTCGCGCTCGCGGTTTCCTGCAACACGCCGTCGATGCGGTACTTGATGACGAGTCCCGTCGCCGTGCTTTCGATATGAATATCCGATGCGCGAGCCTTGAGCGCGTCGTATAGCGACGAATTGACGAGCCGTATGACCGGATGCGAGTCGGCGGCGAGCGTCGCCAGCGTGATTTCGACGCCCGCATCGGCGATCGCCGCCGACTGGCCTTCGACATTGATCTGCATGAGCGCCTGGTGCGCCGACTCGTGCAGCGCGAGGAACGCCATCAACTCCGACGGCACGCAGATCCCGAAGGCGAACGGCTTCTTGACGCGGTTCATCGCCCAGGCGCGCAAGAGCGGGTCGAAGGGATCGGCGAGCAGGAGCCAGAGTTTGGCTTCCGTCCGGCTGGAATCGGCGGCGAGCAGGCACTTGCGCGAGGCGGCGTCGCCGAAGGAGAGCAGGTCGAAGCGCGGTTCGAGCGTTTCGAGCGCGGCGGCGTCGAATGCGCGCAAGTGAAGCATGCTCGCGACCGTATCGAGATAGGCGGCGGGATCGTGGCCGGCGTCGTCCCAGACCTGTTGCTGACGCCGGCGAGCCGGTGCGCTGACGGCTTCGTTCATGTTGTCACCCCACCGCGCCGGCCAGTTGGAAGATCGGCATGTACAGCAAGAAGATGATGGTTCCGACGATGCCGCCCACCGCGAGCATCAGCACCGGTTCGACTATGCGCATGAGCGTGTCGATGGCGCGGTCGAGTTCCTCGTCGCAGAACTCGGCGGAGCGCGTCACCATGTCGGCGAGTTCGCCGCTCTGTTCGCCGACGCGGATGAGCCGCTCGGCGACCGGCGTCGTCAGGTTCGCTGCGGGCAGCGCGCCGGAAAGCGGCTTGCCTGCGCGAATCTCGTCGAGCGCCTCGGACAATGCGCTTCGCAGATGCGCGGGCAAGACCTGCGCGGCCAGTTCGAGCGATGTCACCATCGACATGCCGCCTGCGAGCAGCAGCCCGAGCGTGCGATAAAAGCGCGTAAGGCCGAAGAGGCGCTGGTAGTCCGCGAGCTTCGGCAAGCGGAAGAACGCCGACATCAGCCGCTCGCGGACCTTCGCGCTGCGCAGCGACAGGGCCGCGCCGGCAAGCGCCGCGAAGAGCGCCGCGAGCAGCACGCCGCCGTGCGCCTCCACCAGATTGCCCCACGCGAGCATCATGCGGACGGTGAAGGGCATGTCCTTCATCGTCGCGAAAACCTGGCTGAACTTGGGGATCACGTAGAACGCCATGAACAGGATGATCATGGCGCCCGTGCCGATGACGATCGACGGGTAGACCATCGACGACACGACTTTCTTGCGCACCGTCGAGAGCCGCGCGTCGTAATGGTGATAGCGTTTGAGCGCCTCGGCCAGATGCCCGGTCTGCTCCGCCGATGCCACCGTCGCCACATACAGCGGCGGAAAGTGTTCGGGCTGACGTTCGAGCGCGCGCGAGAGCGGCTCGCCTTCGTACAGCGCCGCGACGATGCCTTGCAGCACGGTCCGGTTCAAGCCTTCCTTGCTCTTGTCGCGCAGCGTTTCCACAGTCTCGACGAGGCTGAGTCCCGCTTCGAGCAGCGCAATGAGTTCCTGCGTGAAGAGCCCGCGCTCGAACACCGGCTTGCGTAGCGAAAACCCGCGCTTTTTCGCGTCGAGCGGCGCCGCGTCGACGAGCGAGAGGCCCATCTCCGCGAGCCGCATGCGCAACTGCGCTTCGTCGTCGGCGTCGAGTTCGAGATCCTGCGGGCCGCTTTCGCTATCCACCCGGGCGCGATATCGCATGATGACCGGTGCGCTCGTCATTTGTTGACGATATCCGCGTCCTCGCCCGAGCCGCGGGCTTGCCGTCGGCGCCGTAGGTCATCAGGTCGTAGTCCTTGCCGCCTTCGCCTGGCGAGCGATAGATATAGGGCTTGCCCCACGGGTCGTTCGGAATCGCGCTGCTCATGTACGGGCCTTCCCATCCGCTCGCGTTGCCCACGTTGGTCATGAGTGCCGCGAGGCCGGCGTCCGTGCCCGGAAAGTGTCCCGTGTCGAGCCGGTATCGATCGAGCGCGCTTCCGATGCCCTTCATTTGCGAGGCGGCCGTCTTGCTGCGCGCCTTGCCCACTTCGCCGAAGAGCTTCGGCCCGACATAACCCGCCAGCAGCGCGATGATGAGCAACACCACGAGCAGTTCCAGCAACGTGAATCCGCGTTGCCGCCAACTGATTGCGCGGCGGGCGAGCCGCGCGCGTGAAGCCGCCGCCGTCGCGCATGCGGCTTTGAGTGAGAGTCGGTGCATGGCTGCTCCCGCCAGATTTCGATACGTCGCCATGCGCGCGGTCGCCGCGTCACGTCATGCGACACGCGCGCTTCCGTTCACGAATCACTTGAGTCCGTCGCTCATGATTTTCAGAAGCTCGGCGCTCGGGCCGTCGCCGTCCAGTTCCCAGGCGAAGGAACCGCGCAGGCTTTGCGCCTTGACGTAGTCCATCTTGAGGCGCACGGCGGCCGGCGAGTCATAGGACCACCAGTTGTTGCCGTCGAACTTGTAGGACGTCTTCGCGACCGGATGCTCGTACAGCGTGCCCGCTGCGCTCTTGAGGATGCGGTAGTCCTCGATGCCTTCCTCGTACTTGCCGGGCGCGGGCTTGGTCGCCTTCTGATAGAGACCGTTGCCGCTCGGGCCCGCGCTCACGCCGGACCAGCCGCGTCCGTAGAACGGGATGCCCACGACGATCTTCGTCGCCGGCACGCCCGCGTTGAGCAGCGCCTTCACCGCGCCGTCGACGTTGTAGGTCGGCGCGTATTGACCTGCCTTGTAGTTCGGGCTGTCGGGGTCGCCGAAGAGCGGCGCCTGGAAGTCCGTTGGCCCGTTCGCTTCCCAGCCGCCGTGGAAGTCGTACGACATGATGTTGATCCAGTCGAGCGACTTGCTGTATTCAGCCGGCTCGGTCATGGCGATCTTGTCGCCGCCCGCGCCGATGGCGACAGTCAGGTAGTAGTGCTTGCCGTTTTGCGAGCCGATTGCATCCAGTTGCTTGCGGAACTCGGCGAGCAACAGGGTGTAGTTCTTCTTGTCGTTCGGATCGACGACGTTGTACGGCTGGCCGCCGCCGCCGGGAAATTCCCAGTCGATATCGATGCCGTCGAACACGTTCGCGCCGACGCCTTCGCCGCCCGCGTTCGAGCCCGAGTCGAACGGCAGATTGCCCTTGATGTAGACATCGATGCACGATGCGACCAGTTGCTTGCGCATTGCATCCGTCGATGCGGCCTTGCCGAACCACTTCGACCACGTCCATCCGCCGATCGAAATGATGACCTTGAGGTTCGGATATTTGGCCTTCAACTGTTTGAACTGGTTGAAGTTGCCCTTGAGCGGTCCGGCCTTGCCGCTGCCGTAACGCGGATCGTTTTGCGGGAAGTCCCAGGCATCGGCCTGACCGCTGACGGCTTCGTTCGCGGAGAAGCCTTTTTGGTAGTCGGCCCATGCATCGCCGCCGGTGCCTGCATCCGGCGCGCTCGGGTTGGTCGCGCCCGGCTCCGCCTTGTTGACGATGCCGCATTCGTAACCGCCGTTCTTCTGATAGATGTTGCCGAATGCGTAATTGATGAAGGTGAGCAGTCTGGCCGAACCGGTCGCGTCGACGTCCTTCACCTTGTAATTGCGATCGTAGATGCCCCACTGGGCAAAATAGCCGCCGATTTCCCGACCGCCGACGGGCGCGGGGGACGGTGTTGGCGTGGGCGTCGGCGTTGGCGTCGGCGTCGGCGTCGGTGTTGGCGTTGGTGTCGGTGTTGGTGTTGGCGTTGGCGTTGGCGTTGGCGTTGGCGTTGGCGTTGGTGTTGGTGTTGGCGTCGGTGTTGGCGTTGGTGTTGGAGTCGGCGTAGGAGCAGGAGCAGGAGCCGGCGTCGGCCCGCCAGAGCATGCGCCGATGTCCTGCCACACGCCGTATTGCCCCGATTGCGCAGGATTCTCGCCTTGCGTCCACCACTTGTTTTGAAAATTGCGCCCGTTGTACGTCACGCGGCTGCCCGCGTTCGCATAGACCTGCGTTGCCGACCACGCCGTGAAGCACGCAGTGGGCGTCGGTGCGGGCGTGGGTGTGGGTGTCGGCGTCGGCGTCGGCGTCGGCGCGGGAGCCGGCGCGGGCGCTGGAGCCGGCGATGGCGTTCCGCCCGACGCCCCGAGATCTTTCCACAACGTCGGCGTCGAAGAGGGCGTCCATCCCGCGCCCGCATAGGCCGTGTGCGTCTGCAGCGCCTGATATGTGTGGCCGTTGTATGTGACGGTCGTGCCTGCCGTGTAGGTCGCGCCTTCCTGCCACTCGGCGGCCGATGCGGATGTCGAATACGCGACGATCGCGGCCAAAACGAGCGGCAAAACTTTGGATTGCTTACCAAGTCGATTCATGAAAACGGCTCCGTCACTTTGTTGTGCGTTGTGCGTTTCGATCTTTGAGTTAGCCGTGGCGTTCGACGTGATAAGCGGATCGCCAGCGCGAGGTCATGCGGATGTATTGATAGCCCAACGACCCATGCGAAGCAAGTTGCAAAAGAAGAACAGGCATCGCAAGAATTCGATTTCGAGGGTCGACGCGCTACGAAGGGCGCATCCGTTTCTCGAATCGATGTTTCGGGGAGGGCACGGATGAGTGAGTGTGGAAGCCGTCGTTGCCGAAGGCGTTTCATGCGGGCTCATCATGCGGTTCGACGTCGATGGAAGACGTGAACGCAATCCTGCGCAATGCAATGATGGTTTCGTTACGCGAATGCCGCAAAAAAATGACCCGCATGATGCGGGTCGTGCGGGTCATTCAGATGCGCCGAAGATGGCTTTCAGAGCGCCTCGCGTGCCGCCTTGGCCGCGGCGCGCACCTGATCCGGCGCGGTGCCGCCCGGATGATTGCGGCTCGCGACCGAGCCTTCGAGCGTCAGATAGTCGAACACGTCCTCGCCGATCAGATGCGCGACGTTCGGCAGTTCGATGCGCATCGCGTCCAGCGAGAGATCCGCGATATCGCAGCCGCGCTCGTCGCAGATGCGCACCGCGTGCGCCACGGCTTCGTGCGCATCGCGGAAGGGCAGGCCGCGCTTCACGAGATAGTCCGCGAGATCGGTGGCGGTTGCGAAGCCTTGCAGGGCCGCCGCGCGCATCGCCTGCGGCTTCACCGTGATGCCCGCAGCCATTTCGGCGAAGATGCGCAGCGTGTCGGCGACCGTATCGACCGTGTCGAAGAGCGGTTCCTTGTCTTCCTGATTGTCCTTGTTGTACGCGAGCGGCTGACCTTTCATCAGCGTGAGCAGCGCCATCAGATGCCCGTTCACGCGGCCCGTCTTGCCGCGCGCCAGTTCGGGCACGTCGGGGTTCTTCTTCTGCGGCATGATCGACGAACCGGTGCAGAAGCGGTCCGCCAGGTCGATGAAGCCGACGCGCGGGCTCATCCACAGCACGAGTTCTTCGGAGAAGCGCGAGACGTGCGTCATGATGAGCGCGGCCGCCGCCGTGAATTCGATCGCAAAATCGCGGTCGGAGACGGCATCGAGCGAATTGGCGCAGATGCCGTCGAAGCCGAGCGAGGCCGCCACCGCGTGACGGTCGATCGGATAACTCGTGCCCGCGAGCGCCGCCGCGCCGAGCGGCAGCCGGTTCACGCGACGGCGGCAATCGCGCATGCGTTCGGCATCGCGCGTGAACATTTCGACGTACGCGAGCAGGTGATGCCCGAACGTCACCGGCTGCGCCACTTGCAGATGCGTGAAGCCGGGCATGATGGTGTCCGCGTGCTTCTCCGCCATGTCGATGAGCGCGAGACGCAGGTCCTTCAGCAAGTCGCCGATGCGGTCGATCTCGCCGCGCAGCCACAGGCGGATGTCGGTCGCGACCTGATCGTTGCGCGAGCGGCCGGTATGCAGCCGTTTGCCCGCATCGCCGATCAGCGCGGTGAGCCGCGCCTCGATGTTCAGGTGCACGTCTTCCAGATCCAGCTTCCACTCGAACTCGCCGCGCTCGATCTCGCCCTTGATCTGCGCCATGCCGCGCTCGATGGCCGCGAGGTCGTCCGCGCCGATGATCTTCTGCGCCGCGAGCATGGACGCATGCGCGAGCGATCCCTGAATGTCGACGAGCGCGAGCCGCTTGTCGAAGAACACCGACGACGTATAGCGTTTGACGAGCTCCGACATCGGCTCGGAGAAGCGAGCCGACCAGGCTTCGCCTTTTTTGTGAAGTTGGGACGTCATGGTGTGTTTTCGGCGTTCGAGGCGTCAGAAAGACGAGAATTTTAACATTCGGGGCTACGCGTCCCCGACCAGAATCACGAGCTTCAGGTCTTCGCGATGCGCCGGCTTGAACGTGATCTGATTGAACACCACGCGCCCGCGCGACGGATGATCGAACGCGCGCTCGCCGCCTTCGCGCTCGAACACGTCTTGCGAGGCCCAGTAGCGCGCGAATGCATCGCTTGCGGCGCTCAGCGCGTCGATCAATGCGCGCGTCGGCGGATCGTTCAGATGGCGGATGGAATCGGCGCGAAATTCGGCGGCGAGGCGCCGCGCGCGCGTTTCCCAGTCGACGATCAGCGTTCGCGCCGCCGGCGACGTGAACGTGTAGGTCAAGAGATTGCGGTCGTGCTCGCCGTCGAGCCAGCCGACGAAGAGGTCCGCCGCCGGCGCGTTCCAGCGCAGCGCGTTCCACTGACGGTCGAGCACGTAGGCGGGCGCGCCGATCAGCCCGACCGTCTGCAACAGCGCGGCGGGGACGTCCTGCGCGGCGGGATCGGGCTCGGCGGGATCGCGCTGTGCGGCGAGTTCGAAGAGATACGCGCGTTCGGCGCGCGACAGTTGCAGCGCGACGGCGATGCGCGCCAGCGCTTCGGCGGAAGCGGAAACCGGCCGGCCCTGCTCGATCCACGTGTACCAGGTCGGGCTCACGCCGCACAGTTGCGCGACTTCCTCGCGGCGCAGGCCCGGCGTGCGGCGGCGCGGACCCGGCGGCAAACCGACCGCGAGCGGCGACAGACGTTCGCGATGCGTGCGGATGAATTCGCCGAGCGCGCGCGCGGGCGTATCAGCGAGCGGTTCGGCGGGCTTGTTTTCGGTTCGGTTCATGCGGACTTCGGACTCAAACGTCGGCGCGCGACGGGTGGTTCGGATACCAGGATAACCAGTCAACTTGTACCGGTACAAGGCGGGCTCTATTGTATCGACAGGCCGGCGCTGCGGCGACCGGAATCCGATGCACAACACGCTCACCATGCGGAGTCACGATGAAACACCACGAACAGGTCGCCGACGCCTTCGGCAGCACTGCCGCCGCGTATCTCACGAGTCAGGTCCACGCGACCGGCGCCGATTTGCAGAACCTCGCCGCGACCTTCGCCGCGACGTGCGGCAACGCGACCGTGCTGGACATGGGCTGCGGCGCGGGTCACGCGAGCTTTGCGGTCGCGCCGCATGTGAAGCAAGTCGTGGCCTACGACATCGCGCCGCAGATGCTCGCCACCGTCGAAGACGCCGCGAAGGAGCGCGGGCTGACCACCATCCGCACGCAGCAGGGCGCGGCCGAAACGCTGCCGTTCGACGACGCCTCGTTCGACTGGGCGATCAGCCGCATGAGCGCGCACCACTGGCGCGACGTGCGAAAGGCGCTCGCCGAAGTGCATCGCGTGCTGAAGCCGGGCGGGCGGCTCAAGTTCATCGACATCGCGGGCATCGACGATCCGCTTTTCGACACGCACATTCAGGCGATCGAAGTGCTGCGCGACGCATCGCATATCCGCGACTATCGCGCGGACGAATGGATCGCGATGCTCGACGCAGCCGGCTTCGACGCGCGCGTGACCGAACGCTGGCGCCTTCCGCTGGAGTTCGACGCATGGGTGACGCGCATGCGCACGCCGGCCGAGCGCGTGACGGCGATCAGATCGATGTGGAAGAACGCGCCCGAGGAAGTGCGCCAGTACTTCGGCGTGAAGGAGGACTTTTCGTTCGAGCTGGACGCGTTGATGATCGAGGCAAAGCGGCGCGAATAAGCCGCTTTGCCTCGCGGAAAGCGTCAGCCGGTATTGCGCAGCCCGGCCGCGATTCCGTTGATGGTCAAATGAATCCCGCGCCGCAGCCGCACGTTCTGATCGCCCGCGCGGTGGCGCTTCAGCAGTTCCACCTGCAAGTGATTCAGCGGATCGAGGTACGGAAAGCGGTTCTTGATCGAACGCGCGAGCAGCGGGTTGTCGGAAAGCCGCTCGCTTCGGCCGGTAATCTCGGTGAGCACGCGACAGGTGCGCTCGTGTTCCGCGACAATCTTGTCGAACACGAGCTTGCGCAGCTTCTTGTCGCTGACGAGCTGCGCGTAACGCGACGCCACCGCGAGATCGGTCTTCGCGAGCACCATGTCCATGTTCGACAGCAGGTTCTTGAAGAACGGCCAGGTCTTGTGCATCTTGCGAAGCGCGGCAAGACGCCGGCTGCGCTCGGCATCCGATCCGGCTTCGTCGAGATAAGCGGTCACCGCGCTGCCGAAGCCGTACCAGCCGGTCAAGAGCAGCCGGCACTGGCCCCACGAGAAGCCCCACGGAATGGCGCGCAAATCCTCGATCTTCCGATGCTTCGGGTCTTGCAGCTTGCGCGACGCCGGCCGGCTGCCGATGTTCAGTTCCGCGATTTCGGCAATCGGCGTCGACGCGAAGAAATAGTCGGTGAAGCCGGGCGTCTCGTAGACGAGCGCGCGATACGCGGACATCGCGGCATCCGAGAGCGTCTGCATCGTCGCTTCGAACTGCGGCAGTTGCGCGGGCGCGTTCTCGTGCGGCAACAGCGTTGCTTCGAGCGTCGCGGCCACGACCGTCTCCAGATTGCGCCGCCCGATTTCCGCGTTCGCGAACTTGCTCGCGATCACTTCGCCTTGCTCCGTCAGGCGAATCTGGCCGTCGACGGTGCCGGGCGGCTGCGAAAGAATCGCCTGATACGTCGGACCGCCCCCGCGCCCGACCGTGCCGCCGCGCCCGTGAAAGAGCCTGAGCGTCGTCTTGCGTTCCTTGAACAGCGCAACGAGCGCCAGTTCCGCGCGATACAACTCCCAGTTCGACGTCAGAAAGCCGCCGTCCTTGTTGCTGTCCGAATAGCCGAGCATGACTTCCTGCTCTTGGCCCTGATTCTCGACCAGCTTGTCGATGCCCGGCAGCGCGAAGAACTCGCCCATGATGACGGGCGCATTGCGCAAGTCCGCGATGGTTTCGAAGAGCGGAATGACCATCAGGCCGTCGCGCGCGGCGTCGTCCTTGCTGCCGAGACAGCCTTGCAGCACGCCGGTTTCTTTTTGCAGCAGCATGACTTCTAGCAGATCGCTGACGGTTTCCGTGTGCGAGATGATGTAGTTGCGCACCGCCCGCGCGCCGAACTTCTCGCGGATTTCCCGCGCCGCTTCCAGCACGCCGAGTTCGCTTTTCGCGAGATCCGAGTATTGCGCGTAGGGCAGGCGCAGCGGCCGCGGCTGTCCGAGCTCCTTCAGCAGCACTTCGCGCTTCTGCGCTTCGTCGAGCGACGCGTAATCGGCCACGACGCCGCCGCGCGCGAGCAATTCGGCCACGACCGCTTCGTGGATATCCGAGCTTTGCCGCAAGTCGATGCTCGCGAGATGGAAGCCGAACACTTCCGACGCCCGCGCGAGCGGCGAAAGGCGCTGCGCCGCCAGCGACGCGCCGTGGTTCTGCGCAAGCGATTCGATCAGTACGTTCAGATCGCGCGTGAACTCGGCGGCGTCGGCATACGGCGTCGCGCGGATCGGGGCCGCGCCGCGCCCGGCGCTGCGCACGGCCACCACGCCTTCGCCCAGCCGCACGCGCGCGCTCGCCGCAAGCCGCGTGTAAATGCCGATCAGCGCGCGCCGGTACGGCTCGTCCGTGCGATGCGGCGAGTGGTCCGGCGACGCATCGGCGAGCGCGAGCAGCGCATCGCTCGCTCCGGCAAGCAAATTGGACACCGACAGTTCCGCGCCGAGCTTGTGCACCTCTTCCAGATAGTGTTCGAAGATGACGGTCGCCTGCCGCGTGATGGCGGCATCGAGCGTTTCCGCCGTGACGTTCGGGTTGCCGTCGCGGTCGCCGCCGATCCAGCTTCCCATCTGCAAGAACGGCGGCAGGCGCGTGGGCAGGCCGTGCTCGGCGAGTGCGGCTTCGATGTCGGCGTAGAGCGCGGGAATCTCCGCGAGGAAGGTCGCGCGATAGTATGAGAGCGCGTTTTCGATCTCATCGGCGACAGTCAGGCGCGCGTCGCGCAGCATGCGCGTCTGCCAGAGCGAGGTCACGCGCGCGCGCAGCACCGACTCGTTCTGCGCGCGTTCGCGGGCGGTCAGTTCCTGATCGCGTTCGGCGAGCAGACGCGCGATGTCGTGCTGCGCGTCGAGGATGCTCTTGCGCTGCACTTCGGTCGGATGCGCAGTGAGCACCGGAACGATCAGCGCGTCGTCGAAAAAGTTCTGCAGCATCTTGCGCGTCGCGCTGACGTTCTTCTGCTCGCGCATGCGCTCGATGGCATAGGCGATGGTGCCCGGCTGCGGCGCCGAGCCCGCGAGCGCGTGAATGCGGCGGCGGCGGTTGTGGTGACGGTCTTCCGCGATGTTCGCCAGATGCGAGAAATAGCTGAACGCGCGCACGACGGACACCGTCTGCTCCGGCGACAAGGCACGCAGGCGCTTTTCCAGCGTCTGCGAGGCGTCCACGTCGTCCTCGCGGCGAAACTTGACGGCGGTCTGACGAATCGCTTCGACCATGTCGAACACGGCGTCGCCTTCCTGCTCGCGCAGCACTTCGCCCAGCACGCGGCCGAGAAAGCGAATGTCTTCGAAGAGCGGACGGTCTTTGTCGTCGCGGGCGCGGCTCGCGGGCTTTGCGCGGTCGGCGGAATCGGCTTCCGGGGATTCAGCGGCGACGCTCGCGTCCGCGACCGAAGCGGCCTTGGCCTTCTTCGACGGCTTCTCCGCTTTCGGCGCTTTCGCCATCACTTCGACGCCCGGCTTCTCCTCGACGTCGACCACCGCCGTGGACGCTTTCGCGGCGCCTGCGGCCCGCGTCTTCGGAATGGAAGGCGACGGCGCCGTGATGGACGTGTCGGAGGATGAGTCGGGCGATGCGGCGTTGCGGCGCGCCGGGCGGGCCGATGCGGAAGACGTCACGTTGAGTTCCTCTCTCTGCTCTCTGATAGGCGAAGCCAGGGACCATCGGCGAAACGGCGGCCTGTGCGGCGCCGCGCGAAGCAAGTCATGCGGACCAGCAAGATGAACGTGTGCGAGGCGTCCGCGCGCGGCGCATGTGTCTCCCCATGCGCCAAGCACGCTTCCCGGCGCTCGGAAAGGCGCGCCGGACAAGGCTCTCGCGCGCCGCCCATGCCCGAATGGACCGTGGCGTGCGTGCTACCATTGTTCGTTATTTCATCCCGTATTCGATCGAGCATCAATGAATTCCGAGACGCATTCAACGACACCGCCCGCCACGCTTGTCATCGCTTCGCGGGAAAGCCGGCTCGCGATGTGGCAAGCCGAGCATGTGCGGTGTGCGCTGCACAAATTATATCCATCTTGCGACGTCAAAATTCTCGGAATGACGACACGCGGCGATCAGATTCTGGACCGCACGCTGTCCAAGGTCGGCGGCAAGGGCCTCTTCGTGAAGGAACTGGAAGCCGCGCTCGCGGAAGGCCGCGCCGATCTCGCGGTGCATTCGCTGAAGGACGTGCCGATGCAGTTGCCCGAAGGCTTCACGCTCGGCGCCATTCTGGAACGCGAAGACCCGCGCGATGCCTTCGTGTCGCCGAACTTCGAATCGCTCGAGGCGCTGCCGCCGGGCAGCGTGGTCGGCACGTCCAGCTTGCGCCGCGAAGCGATGATCCGCGCGCGCTTTCCGCATCTCGACGTGCGTCCGCTGCGGGGCAATCTCGACACGCGCCTCGCCAAGCTCGATCGCGGTGATTACGCGGCGATCATTCTGGCGGCGGCGGGTCTCAAGCGGCTCGGCCTCGAATCGCGCATCCGCGCATGCCTCGATGCGTCGGAGAGCTTGCCGGCGGCGGGGCAGGGCGCGCTCGGCATCGAAATTCGCGCGGATCGCCCGGAACTCGCGGCGTGGCTCGCGCCGCTGCACGACAAAGCCACCGCACTCGCCGTCGAAGCGGAACGCGCGGTGTCGCGCGCGCTCGGCGGAAGCTGCGAAGTGCCCCTCGCCGCGTTCGCGCAATGGCGCGACGGCGCGCTGTTTCTGCGCGGCGCGGTGTCGATGCCTGACGGCAAGCGCATGCTGCGCGCCGAGGAGGCGGTGCGCGCGCCAGATCTGGCTGGCGCGCTCGCGCTCGGTCAGCGGGTGTCGGCCGATCTCGAAGCGCAGGGCGCGAGCGAGATCGTCAACGCGCTTTCGACGATGAGCCGCGCCGACGCGCCCAACGAGCCGCCGCCCGCGGCGAACGCTTCCTGATGGCGAGCGCGATCCGCGCCACCGTCGTCATCACGCGTCCGGGCGGGCAGTCGTCGGCGCTCGTCGAGCGGCTTCACGGCGCGGGCTTCGACGCGTTCGAATTTCCGCTCATCGACATCGCGCCGGTCGCCGACGACGCGCCCCTTCGCGCCGCGCTCGACGAGCTGTACGCGCCGGAGCGCTACGCGCTCGTCGTGTTCGTGTCGCCGAACGCGGTCGATCATGCGTTCGGCCGCCTCTTCGCGCCGTGGCCGGCGGACGTGCCGGTGGCGGTCGTCGGGCCGGGCAGCGTCGCGGCGCTCGCGCGGCAAGGCGTGCATGCGCCGACGCATCGCGTGATCAGCCCGTCGGAAGAGGCCGACGATCCGCGTTTCGATTCCGAGGCGCTCTACGCCGCCATCGAGGCGCACTTCGGCGCGAACGGACTCGACGGCCGGCGCGTCCTGATCGTGCGCGGCGACGGCGGGCGCGAGTGGCTCGCCGAACGGCTCGAACAGGCCGGCGCCCAAGTGACGAAGGTCGCGGCGTACCGGCGTCTGCTGCCCGAACCGTCGATGCGAAAGTGGGAGCGCATTCACGCGCTGCTGGGCGGCGATCATGCGTGGCTGCTCACCAGTTCGGAAGGCGTGCGCAATCTGGATGAGCTCGCCCGCGAGCATCTCACCGCCGACGAGATCGCGCGGCTCAAGCACGCGCCCGTCGTCTGCCCGCACCCGCGCATTGCCGAAGCCGCGCGCCAAACGGGTTTTGATAGGATTACGGTGTCCGGCGCCGGCGACGAACGCATCGTGCATACGCTGGAGGCGCTGTTTCCTTACGCCTCGGCAGCGAATCAGGAGCCCGACGCGCAGGCGACGGCCGGCGCATTCTCTCGAGCGACCGACACATCGCCGGCCACGCCGCCGGCCCACCAAACGGCTCAATCACGCATGACTGACTCGAACGATTCCAAGAAAGCTTCACCTCAGCCGAACGTGACACCGCCCTTGCCGCCGAACACGCCCTTCACGCCGTATGAACAACAGAAGCGGCGCGGCGGCGCGGGCACTGTGTTGTTGTGGTTCGTCATCGCCATTCTGGCGGTGGCGGCGGGCGCGGGCGGCTACGCGCTGAACCGCAAAGTGGACCGCAAGGAACAGGAAATGGCGCAGCGCGTCGAAGAAGCCGACGCGCGGAACGCCGCTCTGCGCGCGAAGGCCGATCAGGCGGCGAGCGCGACCTCCGCGCTCAACACGCAGTTGATCCAGTTGCAGGGCAAGCTCGCAGATGCCGAAGCGCACAGTCAGGCGTTGCAGCAGCAGTATCAGGATCTCGCGAGCAACCGCGACGACTGGACGATCGCGGAAGTCGAGCAGATTCTCTCCAGCGCGAGCCAGCAGTTGCAGTTGACCGGCAACGTCCAGCTCGCGCTCTTCGCGCTGCAAAGCGCCGACACGCGCCTCGCCGCGACGACCGGCCCGCAAGTCGTGGCGATCCGCAAGGCCATCGCGCAGGACATCGACAAACTGAAGTCGACGCAAACCACCGACCTCACCGGTCTCGCGATCAAGCTGGATACCGCCATCGAGCAGATCGACGGCTTGCCGCTCGCGGGCGAAGCGCCGATCGAGCCCGCGCGGGCGCAGGCCGCGGCGCCGGGCGACAGCGCGTCGATCGCGGCGGCCACCGGCGAGCCGCGCTGGAAGGTGCTGTGGCGGCAGATCACAAGCGGCATCGGACAGCAGTTGTCCAGTCTCGTGTCGGTGCGGCGCATCGACAATGCGGACGCCATGCTCACGTCGCCCGACCAGGGCTACTTCGTGCGCAAGAACGTGAAGCTGCGCCTGTTGTCGGCGCGTCTATCGCTGCTTTCGCGCAGCGAATCCACGCTGAAGTCGGATCTCGGGGCAGCGGATGCCGCGCTCGGCCGCTACTTCGATCCCTCGTCCAAGAAGGTCGCCGCCGTGCGCGATCTCGTGAAGCAGGTCGATCAGTCGTCGCTCGCGGTCGCCGTGCCGAACCTGGACGCGAGCCTTGCCGCCGTTCATCAGTTCAAGCGAGGCGGATGATGACGATTCGAGGACTCATCTGGCTCGCGCTGCTCTTCGCGGTCGCGGTAATCGTCGCGACGGTCGGCGGCTTCAATGGCGGGCAGGTATTGATCGTCGTCCCGCCGTATCGCGTGGACGTGTCGCTGAATCTGTTCGCGGTGGCGCTCGTCGTGCTGTTCATCGCGCTGTACACGCTGATTCGGGCGGCGCGCGGCGTCTGGAAAATGCCGCAGCGCGTGGCCGCTTACCGCGCCCGCAGCCGGCTCGCGAAGGCGAACGCTTCGTTGCGCGATGCCATCGGCCACCTGTACGCCGGGCGTTTCTCGAAGGCGGAGAAGGCTGCGCGCGATGCGCTTTCCGTCGCGGAGAATCAGGGCGCGGCGGGGCTGATCGGCGCGAATGCGGCGCATCGGCTGCATGAATACGGGCGTCGCGATGAATGGCTCGCGCAGATCAGCGGAGCGGACTGGCAGGACGCGCGTCTGATGGCCACCGCCGACATGCGCGCCGATGGCCGCGACGCGGACGGCGCGCTCGTCGCGTTGACGGAGATTCAGGCGCAGGGCGGGCGGCGCATTCACGCGCAGCAGATCGCGCTGCGCGCGCAACAGCAGTTGAAGAACTGGGCCGAAGTGCTGAAGCTCGTGCGCATGCTGGAGAAGCGCGAGGCGTTGCATCCGGCGGTCGCGGTGCGTTTGCGGCAGGTCGCGGCGGAGAATCTGCTGCGCGACCGGCGGCACAATCCGGACGCGCTGCTGGAACTGTGGCAGTCGCTTTCCGCGACGGAGCGCCAGTCGCCGCGTCTCGCGGATCTCGCCGCGGAATTGCTGATCGCATTGGACCGCCGCGCGGAGGCGAGGAAGATCGTCGAGGAGGCGCTCGCGCATAACTGGGACGCGCGGCTGCTGCGGCGCTATCCGGATTGCGTCGTGGGCGGCGATGCGTTCCCGCTCATTCAGCGCGCCGAAGCCTGGCAAAAGGAGCGCACGGAAGACGCGGACCTGCTTTTCACGCTCGGGCGCTTGTGCCTGCATCAACAGTTGTGGGGCAAGGCGCAGGCGTTCCTCGAATCGGCGCTCAAACTGGCCGACAACGAGCCGCTCAAGATCCGGACGCATCGGGCGCTGGCGCGCCTGCATGAGCAACTGGGCGATGCCGAAAAGGCCGCCGAGCATTATCGGGCGAGCGCGCTGGCAATGAACGTCGTCTAGGGCGTGGGTTCAGCGTGACAAGGCCGCATGCGTGAGAGCGTATGCGGCCTTTGCTTTGTGGGGCGCCGAAATAGCCGAAATAGTGGAACGAGGCGCGGGCGAGTGCGCCCGCAGCAATTCAGTACGTCGGAACCGAGGGATCGACCTGACGCGACCACGCGTCGATGCCGCCGTACAGATTGAAGATATTCGTGAAGCCGCGCGATTCGAGGAACATGCCGACCTGGGCGCTGCGTGCGCCGTGATGGCAAATACAGACGATCTGCGCGTCGTCTTCCAGTTCCTCGCTGCGCGCGGGAATGTCGCGCATCGGAATGGACACGACGTTCTCCATCTTCGCGGTTTGCAGTTCCCACGGCTCGCGCACGTCGAGCAAAACGGGAGCGGGGCGGGAAGAATCCGCGAGCCACGCGGCGAGTTCGGATGCGGTCAGGTTTTGCATGGAATGGCGGGCGCGGAGAGTGTGGGCAAAGCGGACGCCGGGTGCGGGAAAGCCCGGCGGCCCGGCGGCGAAAGTGGAACGCTCAGAAATTGAACGCCGGCGGATGCAGCGCGTTCTTCAGCGGCGCGACGAAAGTCTCGAACACCGCCGACACGCGGAACTGCTTCTCGTCGATGCGCGTGATGATCTGCGCTTCCATCACAGGCGCCGTGCCGACGAACGCCGCGATGCGCCCGCCGATGTTCAGCAGTTCCAGAAACTCCTGCGGCATCACGGGCAGGCCGCCCGACACGCAGATCACGTCGAACGGTGCGCCCTGGCTCCAGCCGCGCGCGCCGTCGCCGACGACCACTTCAGCATTCGTCACGCCGTTGGCCGCGAGATTTTGCTTCGCGAATTCGGCCAGTTCCGGCGAGATTTCGACGGTCGTCACGCTGCGGCCGCGATGCGCGAGGAGCGCGGCCATGTAGCCCGAGCCCGCGCCGATTTCGAGCACCGTCTCGCCCTTGTGCACCGTCAGTTCTTGCAGGATGCGCGCTTCGATCTTCGGGGCCAGCATGCGCTCGCCGCCCGGCAGCGGAATTTCGAGGTCCGCGAAAGCGATATTGCGATAGGCGGCGGGAACGTAGTTCTCGCGCTTGACGATCGACAGCAGGTTGAGCACGTCCAGGTCCAGCACA
The DNA here is from genome assembly GCF_023631105.1 of Caballeronia sp. AZ10_KS36. Lineage (NCBI taxonomy): Bacteria > Pseudomonadati > Pseudomonadota > Betaproteobacteria > Burkholderiales > Burkholderiaceae > Caballeronia > Caballeronia sp. AZ10_KS36. The sequence goes on from NZ_JALQDQ010000008.1 coordinate 42,806, forward strand.
TCCCAGGGACGAATCTGTTGCTCGATCATGTTGAAACGCGCTTGCTCGATGTTCATGTTCTGTGTGCGTGTTGACGACAGGAAACCGGTGCCCCGAAGCCCCGGCGCGAGCGGCCGGACGGGGCGGATTGACTTCGCGATTGTAGCAAACGGACGGGTTTTCCCGCCCGCCCTAATGCGGCAGGCGAATGTCCAGCTTGAACGTGGCGAGCCGCGCGACGAGGATGAACGCCGTCGAAAGCAGCACGTTGTAGATGGTGTCGACGTCCAGTTGCGCGAGGCCGAGATAGATCCAGCAGCCCGCGAACGCGCACACCGCGTAGGGCCGCGAATCGCGCAGAATCAGCGGAATCTCGTTGCACAGCACGTCGCGCATGATGCCGCCGAAGACGCCGGTCGTGACGCCCATCATCGTCGCGGTGAACGCGGGCATCTGCGCATCGAGCGCGATGGACGTGCCCGACACGCTGAACAGGCCGAGTCCGATCGCGTCGGTGACGAGCAGCGCGCGCTGGTCGAACAGGCGCGAAGTCAGGCGCAGAAAGAGCGGCGCGAAGATCGCCATCGCGAAGATCGCGAGCACGTAATCCTGATGCTCGACCCAGTAGAACGGCCGGCGCGAGAGCAGCACGTCGCGCACCGTGCCGCCGCCGAACGCCGTGGCGAGCGCGACGAGAAAGGCGCCCACGGCGTCCAGCCGCCGCTTTCTCGCTTCGATGAGGCCGGAGAGCGCATACGCGAAGATCGCGAACGCCTCCATGATGGAAATGGCGAGGGTGAGTCTCGGATGCACGGTCGTTCGGTCAGCGGGTCTTGTCTTGGGGATGATTGTGGTGCCGCGGCGTGCCGCCCGGCTGCAACAGCACGAGCACGGCCCCCGCGCCGCCGTCGTGCGGACGCGCCTGACAGAAGGCAATCACTTCCGCCTTCTGCGTGAGCCACGCGCGCACTTTGCCTTTGAGAATCGGTTCCTTGCCGATTGAGCCGAGCCCTTTGCCGTGGATCACGCGCAGGCAGCGCAGGCCGCGCTTCACCGATTCGCGGATGAATTCCGCCAACGCCTCGCGTGCTTCTTCGCGCCGCATGCCGTGCAGATCGAGCTGCGCCTGGACGATCCACGCGCCGCGCCGCAGCTTCTTCACGACTTCCTGGCTGATGCCTGGCCGGCAGTAGGAAAGCGTCTCGTCGATATCGAGCAGGCTTTCCGGGTCGTATTCGTCGGAAAGCGCCTCCTGCAACACGGCTTCCTCGTCGCGGCGGCTTTGCAGCGGAAGCGGCGGCGGGGGCACGCGCGTCACCGTCATGCGCGGCGGCGTCTTGAGCGGCTCGATCTGGCCGATGGACCGGCGAAACTCGTCCGCGTGCGCCGCTGCTTCCCGCTCGGCGAGCACCGCCGCCGCGCGTTCGGCGGCGCGCTTGTCGGCGTCCGACTTGAGCGCGTCCTTGAGCCCGGCGAGGCCCGCGAGCCCCTCGCGCTTGACGGCGTCCTTGACGTCGCGCGGATCGGCGGCCGGAGGCTTTTCGACAGCGGCCGGGCGTGGCGTCTGCGGACGGCGAGGCTTCGGTTCGTTCGGGTGAGGATGATTTTTCGGCATCGTTCGGCCAGAAGGTACGGCTGCGCGGGCAGCGGCGGAAGGGAGGCGGCGATCCGACGCAGCGCGCCGATTGTGCCACGGGCGCGGTCATCCTCGGATACGCCGGCGCGAAACGGGCATCGACAACGTAGGAAACAAAAAACGGGCCGGCGGCGCGAACCGGGGCCCGTTCTTCGACGAAATGCGTCGTCAAGGTGAAGGCGCGCCGCGCCTTCGTGCTTACCGATCCTTTTCGTGGCTCATCGAGTGCGGCGTCGGCGTTTCGTCGATCGCTTCGAGATAACGCTGCGCGTCGAGCGCGGCCATGCAGCCGGTTCCCGCGCTGGTGATGGCCTGGCGGTAGATGTGGTCCTGCACGTCGCCCGCGGCGAACACGCCGGGGATGCTGGTTGCCGTCGCGTTGCCGCTCGTGCCGCCCTTGGTGATGATGTAGCCGTTCTTCATTTCCACCTGACCCGCGAAGAGCTCGGTGTTCGGCTTGTGGCCGATCGCGACGAACACGCCTTGCAGCGCAATGTCCGTGGTTTCGCCGGTCTGCGTGTGCTTGACGCGCAGGCCCGTGACGCCGGATTCGTCGCCGGTCACTTCGTCGAGCACGTGATTCCACTTGATGTCGACGACGCCTTCCTTCTCCTTCGCGAGCAGGCGGTCGATCAGGATCGGCTCGGCGCGGAACTTGTCGCGGCGGTGAATGACCGTCACCTTCTTCGCGATGCCCGACAGATACAGCGCTTCTTCAACGGCCGTGTTGCCGCCGCCGATCACCGCGACTTCGCCGTTGCGATAGAAAAAGCCGTCGCAGGTCGCGCAGGCCGACACGCCTTTGCCCATGAACGCCTGTTCCGACGGATTGCCGAGATACTGCGCCGACGCGCCGGTCGCGATGATGAGCGAATCGCACGTGTACTCGCCCGCATCGCCGATGAGACGCAGCGGACGCTCGTTGAGCTTCGCCGTATGGATGTGGTCGAAGACGATTTCCGTGTTGAACCGGCGCGCGTGCTCTTCCATGCGCTGCATCAGTTCCGGACCCTGCACGCCCGAAGGATCGCCCGGCCAGTTTTCGACGTCGGTCGTGGTCATCAGCTGGCCGCCTTGCGCGAGGCCGGTGACGAGCAGCGGCTCCAGATTCGCCCGGGCCGCGTAGACGGCGGCGGAATAGCCGGCGGGGCCGGAACCGAGAATCAGCACTTTGGCGTGTTTGGGCGCGGGTTGCGGTGATGACATGATGGTGGTCCGTTATGGATGGTCGGATCGGCAGTGCATGCGCTCTGCTTCGCGCAGCAAGTTCGGCACCCGATGCGTGCCGCCGATGACCCGTAGTTGGATGCGAAACCTCGATTATAAAGGCCGCTGCGAAAGCGTTCCGAGTGAACCTTTCAATCGCTTTGATAGGCGCGCGTCGCAGATTTCACGCAGAAACGGGCGATGAACGGCATGTGAGGAGTGTTACAGGTTGCAAGAACGCGGCCGTTTTTGCGCCTTTCACCGCAATGCAGCGTTTACAATAGGTCACCGTTCATGCGGCCCCGATCCACTCGACAAAGGCCGCGACAAGCGACACCGAATCAATGGCCAAAGCATCCTATTCCGCGAGCCCGCAGGCGTTGCCGCACCGCATGTCGCGGCTCTTCACCGAGATTCGCTGGATTCTCCAGGTCGCCCTCGGGCTCTTCCTCGTCATGGCGCTCATTTCGTACAGCCGGAAAGATCCGAGCTGGACGCACGCGGTGAGCGTCGATCGCATTTCCAACTGGGCCGGGCGCGTCGGCGCGTACACGTCGGACATTCTGCTGCTCGTGTTCGGGCTGTCGTCGTACTGGCTCGTCGTGCTGCTCGGGCGGCGCATCGTCGCGAATTACCGGCGCATCGCGGAGCCGGCGGCGCAAGCATCGTCGGACGATGAAAACGCGCCGCGCGACCGCACCTGGCTTGCCGAAGCGTTCGCGTTCGTGCTCGTGCTGCTCGCAACGGACGGCATCGAGGCGCTGCGCATGTGGTCGCTCAAGGTGCCGCTGCCGCGCGCGCCGGGCGGCGTCGTCGGCGACATGATCGCGCGGCACGTTTCGCATGCGCTCGGCTTCACGGGCGCGACGCTGTTTCTGCTGATTGCGCTCGCCATCGGTCTGTCGCTGTACTTCCGGTTCTCGTGGCTCTCGGTGTGCGAGAAGGTCGGCGAGGGCATTCTCAATGCGATCACCGGCGCGCAACTGCGCCGCGAAGCCGGCCGCGACCGCAAGCTCGGCGAAGAAGCCGCATCCAAGCGCGAAGGCAAGGTCGTGCGCTCGCGCGTGAAAAGCGAAGATCACGAGCCTATCGTGATCGTGCCGCCGGTCGCCACGCCGCCGCGCTCGGAGCGCGTCGAGAAGGAAAAGCAGGTGCCGCTTTTCGCCGACCTGCCGGGCGATTCCACATTGCCGGCCATCGCATTGCTCGATCCGCCGCCGAAGACGCAGGAAACCATCGCCGCGGACACGCTCGAATACACGTCGCGTCTGATCGAAAAGAAGCTGAAGGACTTCGGTGTGGAGGTGAGCGTGGTCGCCGCGTATCCGGGGCCGGTCGTGACGCGCTATGAGATCGAGCCGGCGACGGGCGTGAAGGGCAGCCAGATCGTCGGGCTCGCGAAGGATCTGGCGCGCTCGCTGTCGCTGGTGTCGATCCGCGTGGTCGAGACGATTCCGGGCAAGAACTACATGGCGCTCGAATTGCCGAATCAGCGCCGGCAGACGGTCAAGCTCTCCGAAATTCTCGGTTCCGAAGTGTACGCGGCGGCGGCCTCGCCGCTCACGATGGGCCTCGGCAAGGATATCGGCGGCAATCCGGTGTGCGCCGACCTCGCGAAAATGCCGCATTTGCTGGTCGCGGGCACGACGGGTTCGGGCAAGTCGGTCGGCATCAACGCGATGATCCTCTCGCTGCTTTACAAGGCGAGCGCCGAGCAGGTGCGGCTCATCCTGATCGATCCGAAGATGCTCGAAATGAGCGTCTACGAAGGCATTCCTCATCTGCTGTGCCCGGTCGTCACCGACATGCGGCAGGCCGGTCACGCGCTGAACTGGGCCGTCGCCGAAATGGAGCGCCGCTACAAGCTCATGAGCAAGATGGGCGTGCGCAATCTCGCGAGCTTCAACTCGAAGATCGACGAGGCGAAAAAGCGCGACGAGAAGATCCCGAACCCTTTCAGCCTCACGCCCGACGATCCCGAGCCGCTCACGCGCCTGCCGAATATCGTGGTGGTGATCGACGAACTCGCCGATCTGATGATGGTCGTCGGCAAGAAGGTGGAAGAACTGATCGCGCGTATCGCGCAAAAGGCGCGGGCGGCGGGCATCCATCTGATTCTCGCGACGCAGCGCCCGTCGGTGGACGTGATCACCGGCCTCATCAAGGCGAACGTGCCGACGCGCATGGCGTTCCAGGTGTCGTCGAAGATCGACTCGCGCACCATACTCGATCAGCAGGGCGCCGAATCGCTGCTCGGCATGGGCGACATGCTGTATCTGCCGCCGGGGTCGGGCTTGCCGGTGCGCGTGCACGGCGCGTTCGTGTCGGACGAGGAAGTGCATCGCGTGGTCGACAAGCTGAAGGAGCACGGCGAGCCGAATTACATCGAAGGCATTCTGGAAGGCGGCCTGGCGGGCGAGGGCGACGAAGGCGCGGCGGGCGCGGGCGGAACCGGCTCGACCGATGGCGAGTCCGATCCTTTGTACGATCAGGCGGTCGAGGTCGTCATCAAGAACCGGCGCGCGTCGATTTCGCTCGTGCAGCGGCACTTGCGCATCGGCTATAACCGCGCCGCGCGCCTTCTGGAACAGATGGAGAATTCGGGTCTCGTGTCCGCCATGTCGTCGAACGGCAACCGCGAGATCCTCACGCCCGCGCGCGAGTCGGAATAGCGCGGGCGGCTTTCGAAGGAGAACAACGGCATGAAGCAGTACACGGGGAAGAAGGCACTCGGCGCGGCGCTGCTGTCGGCGTCGATGCTGTTTGCATCGCATGCATTCGCGAGCGGCACCGAGCAGTTGAAGATGTTCGTGTCGCAGGTTCACGCGGCGCGCGGCGACTTCACGCAGCAGGAAGTGAAGGCGCCCGGCAAGGTCAACAACGGCGCGAGCAGCACCACGACGCCGACCAAGGGCGCGACATCGACCGGCACGTTCATGTTCGCGCGGCCCGGCAAGTTCATCTGGTCCTACGAGAAGCCGTATTCGCAGTTGTTGCAGGCCGACGGCGACAAGCTCTACGTCTACGACAAGGACCTGAACCAGGTGACGGTGCGCAATCTCGGCGGCGCGCTCGGCGCGAGCCCGGCGGCCATTCTCTTCGGCAGCAACGATCTGGAGAAGAACTTCACGTTGCGCGATGCCGGCGTGAAAGGCGGCATCGACTGGCTCGAACTCACGCCGAAGGCGAAAGACACGCAATTCCAGACGGTCGGCATCGGCTTCAAGGACGGCAATCTCGAAGCGATGGAACTGCACGACGTATTCGGCAACGTGACGCTGCTCACGTTCTCGAACATCCAGAAGAACCCGCCGGTCAAGGCCGACACCTTCAAGTTCAGCGTGCCGAAAGGCGCGGACGTCATCAACGGATGATGTCGCGGCGCGGCTCTTCTGAGCCGCGCGTCGCTTATGGCGCGTCTAGCGATATTCCGTGACGAGCGTCACGCGCATCGCTGACGGCGATCTGTTTTGCATCGACAACAGTCCGCCCGAAGCGCCGACGCGGAATGCACCGTCGCTGGCTGCCGCGATGCGATGGCCGTTGCCGTCGACGAAGTCCGTGACGAGGGCATCCGATTTCGCACGATGGTTGTCGACCATCAGCGAAACCACGGCATTCGGGGTGCTGTTCGGGAAAGCGTCGAACGCGACGGTCGCCGTTCGTCCGTTTTGCCTCAGCGTGGTCGATGCGCCTGCGTGCATGGCTGGTCGCGCTGATATCGCGAACGGTGGCGACACAAGCGCGCCTCGGAACGTGATCGTGCCGCCCGGCATGGTGTACGCGTTCGCCGATAGGGCGAAACAGGCGGCCGCGCCTGCCATTGCAATTCGCCAGCTTCCCGCTCTGCGCAGCGTCATGTTGTTCATCGTGTTCCCCTTATTGGTCGTGTTGTCGCGGTTCGATACCGCGCGCATCGGCGGATGCGGTCTTACTCGATCCGTCAATGCGTCAGACGATAATAAGAGGACTCCGATTGATTCGACAATGACTTTTCGCTTGCGCGGTTGAAAAAAACGCGATGCGTGTTGCCTAGGCAGATGTTCGATAGTTTCGACTGCTAAGAAGCTGCAATCACAACACGCTAGCGCCGTCGCTAGATTCGCGATGAAGGCATCGCGTCAACGGAGATAACAGCGCGCGCCCCAAAGAGTTCTCCACAACTTCTGTGCAACGCCCTGTGGAAAAGCGCCTGACAAGTCGCCTAGCGCGTTGATTTGCGAGCCGAATCCTCGCGCGCTGGCGATGAGGTCACGAGGCGACCGCCGCCCGCCGCGTCGACACCAGCAGCAGATAGCACACCGCGCCGAGCGCGAGCGCCGGCAGCGTCGCGCCGAGATTCGGCAGCCACGCGTTAATGGCGTGATAGGCCGCGATGCCGACCGCCCACGCGATGAACGCGCTCACGTGCCAGCCGCCCGAGTAGCCGTAGCGTCCGTCGAGACGGCCGAGGGCGGCAGCATCCACGCGGCGCTTTCGCACGATGAAGTGATCCGCCAGCACGACGCCGAACAGCGGCGCGAACACCGAGCCGATCAAGAGCAGGAAGTTTTGATACTTGCCCATCGCCACGACGAGCGCGACCAGCGTGCACAGCGCGCCGAACGCCGCCGACAAGATCGGCACGCTCGCGCGCGCCCAGAACGTGCCGGTGGACACGGCCGCCGAGTGAATGTCGGCGAAGGCGTTGTCGATTTCATCGATCAGAATCAGCAGCAGCGCAATGCCGCCGCCCGCCTGCGCGAGCGCGACGGTGAGCAGCGTGTCGCCGCCGCCCGCAGCCAGCCCATACACCGCGCCGAGCGCATAGAACCAGAGATTCGCGATGCCGTAGCCGAGCAGCGTGCCGCGAAACGTGCCGCTCGCGCTGCGGCCGAAGCGCGTGTAATCGGCGATGAGCGGCAGCCACGACAGCGGCATTGCCACCACGAGGTCGATGCCCGCGCCGAACGCCATTTCGCCGGTGCCGGGGCGCGCCATCAGCGCGGCGAGATCGTGCTTCGACAGCAGATTCCACGTGAGCCAGCCGGCCCCGCCGAGCAGGAGCCAGATGCCCCATGTGCGCAAAAAGCGCCGCACGAACGAGAGCGGTCCGCTCACCGCGAGCAGCGTCGCGAGCGCGCCGAAAAGGAGCGTCCAGACGAGCGGCATCGAGAGATGGAAGGATTGTTTGGCGAGCGCGTCGGCGGAATCGCGCATCACGATGATCTCGAACGATCCCCAGCCGACCAGTTGCACCGCATTGAGCACGGCGGGCACCGACGCGCCGCGCACGCCGAGCGTCGGCCGCAGCGAGGACATGGCCGCGAGCCCGGTATCCGTGCCGACCACGCCCGCGAGCGCCAGCAGCACGACGCCGATCACGGTGCCGATGGCGATGGCGGCGAGCGCGTGCGGCAGCGAAAGTCCCGGCACCAGCAGCGCGCCCGCCTGCGCGACGAGCAAGCCGATGCCGAGCGAGAACCAGAGCGCGAAGGCGTCGCTCACGCCGAAGGCGCGGCGCTCGGCGGGCACCGGCACGAGCGGCGCGTAGGTGGAAGTGTTCTCTTGCTGCATCGAAAGGTCTGCCTATAGAAGTCGGTTGGAGCGGCGCCATTCGCGCCCGGCGCGCGGCTGTCATAATCACCCGAATCGTGCGCGATTGTGCCTGCCGTCGCGCGGCTTGAAAACTAGGCCGAACGGCCGATGCCGGGCGCACGGGAAAAAGCGCAAGCTTATCGCCGCGTGCGGACTCCGCGCGAGAGCCCGCATCCATTTGCTTCAATCGCTCCAATTGCGTCCACAGCACATGTTCGAAGAAAACCGTGGCACCGTTCCGCTCGCGGAGCGTCTGCGTCCCCGCACCATCGACGAAGTCATCGGGCAGAAGCATCTGCTCGGGCCGAGCAAGCCGCTGCGCGTCGCGTTCGAGTCGGGCGAGGCCCACTCGATGATTCTGTGGGGCCCGCCCGGCGTCGGCAAGACCACGCTCGCGCGCTTGATGGCAGCGGCCTTCGACGCCGAATTCATCTCGCTGTCGGCGGTGCTCTCCGGCGTGAAGGACATCCGCGCGGCGGTGGAGACCGCGCAGATTCATCGCGCGAACGGGCGGCAGACGCTCGTGTTCGTCGACGAGGTGCATCGCTTCAACAAGAGCCAGCAGGATGCGTTCTTGCCTCACGTCGAGTCGGGGCTTTTCGTGTTCGTCGGCGCGACGACGGAAAATCCGTCGTTCGAAGTGAACAGCGCGTTGTTGTCGCGCGCGGCCGTGTACGTGCTGAAGAGTCTCGATGCCGACGAGCTCAAGGAACTGCTCGAACGCGCCACGGCCGAGCTCGGCGGACTGACGTTCACGGACGAAGCGCGGGAAGCGCTCGTCGGTTCGGCCGACGGCGACGGCCGCAAACTGCTGAACAATCTGGAAATCGTCGCGCGGGCAGCGGCCCAGCAGAAGAAAACCGAGGTGGACGGCGCGCTGCTCGGTAGCGCGCTTGCCGAGAACCTGCGCCGTTTCGACAAGGGCGGCGACGCGTTCTACGACCAGATCAGCGCGCTGCACAAGTCGGTGCGCGGCAGCAATCCGGACGCCGCGCTGTACTGGTTCTGCCGCATGCTCGACGGCGGCGCGGACCCGCGTTATCTCGTGCGGCGCATCGTGCGCATGGCGTGGGAGGACATCGGGCTTGCCGACCCGCGCGGCGCGCGCATCGCGCTCGACGCCGCCGAAACGTACGAGCGTCTCGGCACGCCGGAGGGCGAACTCGCGATCGCGCAGGCGCTCATTTATCTCGCCGTCGCGCCCAAGTCGAACGCGGGCTACAACGCGTACAACGAGGCGCGGCGTTTTGTCGGCCGGGACCAGTCGCGTGGCGTGCCGGTGCATTTGCGCAACGCGCCGACCAAGCTGATGAAAGAACTCGGCTACGGCCACGAGTACCGCTACGCGCACGACGAGCCGGACGCGTACGCCGCGGGCGAAACGTATCTGCCGGAAGGCATGCGCGAACCGCACTGGTATCAGCCGACGCCGCGCGGCCTCGAAGGCAAGATCGGCGAAAAGCTCGCGCGGCTTTCCGAACTCGACGAAGCCTGGCGCCGTGAGCATCCGGACCCGAAGAAGCGTTGAGCGTCGTTTCGCTGCGGCACGAGGCGCATTTCGCCAAGCGATCCCGCGATGACCGCGAACGCCTGAGCCCGTGCGCTAGAATCGGCGTTTCCGAATACTTAACAAACGCAGCCCCGCCATGCTCGACATTCAACTCCTCCGCAAAGACCTGGACGGCGTCGCGAAGCGCCTCGCCGATCGAGGCTACACGCTCGACGTCGCCGCTTTCGCCGCGCTCGAAGCCGAGCGCCGCGAGATTCAGACGCGCACCGAAGAACTGCAGGCGCGCCGCAATAGCCTGTCGAAGCAGATCGGCGCGATGAAGGGCCGCGGCGAGGACACGTCGGCGGTGATGGCGGAAGTGAGCGGCATCGGCGACACGATGAAGGAATCGGCGGCGAAGCTCGAAGACATCCAGAAGCGCCTGTCGGACCTCATGCTGACGGTGCCGAACCTGCCGCACGAAAGCGTGCCCGTCGGCCAGGACGAGACGCAGAACGTCGAAGTGCGGCGCTGGGGCGCGCCGCGCGCGTTCGACTTCGAGGTGAAGGACCACGTGGACGTCGGCGCGCCGCTCGGCCTCGACTTCGAGACCGGCGCGAAGCTCTCGGGCGCGCGCTTCACGCTGCTGCGCGGACCGATTGCGCGGCTGCATCGTGCGCTCGCGCAGTTCATGATCGACACGCATACGGAACAGCACGGCTACACCGAGGCGTACACGCCGTACATCGTGAATCCGGAGATTCTCTACGGCACGGGCCAGCTGCCGAAATTCGCCGACGACATGTTCCGCGTCGAGAAGGGCGGCGACGAGAACACGGTCACGCAGTACCTCATTTCGACGTCCGAGATTTCGCTGACGAATACGGTGCGCGACAGCATTCTCGAAGCGAGCGCGCTGCCGGTGAAGCTGACGGCGCATTCGCCGTGCTTCCGCTCGGAGGCGGGTTCGTATGGCCGCGATACGCGTGGTCTCATTCGCCAGCATCAGTTCGACAAAGTCGAGATGGTGCAGGTCGTCGCGCCCGAACACTCGTACGCGGCGCTCGACGAGATGGTCGGACAGGCCGAAGCCATTCTCCAGAAGCTCGAACTGCCGTATCGCGTGATCACGCTCTGCACGGGCGACATGGGATTCTCGGCGGCGAAGACGTTCGATCTGGAAGTGTGGCTGCCGGCGCAGAACACGTATCGCGAGATCTCGAGCTGCTCGAACACCGAGGCGTTTCAGGCGCGGCGCATGCAGGCGCGCTTTCGCAACGCGCAGAACAAGCCGGAGTTCGTGCACACGCTCAATGGGTCGGGGCTCGCGGTCGGCCGTACGCTCGTCGCGGTGCTGGAGAACTTCCAGAATGCGGACGGCTCGGTGACCATTCCGGCCGCGCTGCGTCCCTACATGCGCGGCGCGGAACGAATTGAAGCGCCGGCTGCATGATGTTTATTTGCAAAAAGGTGCTTGGAAAGCTTTCACGACTTCGATATACTTCGATTCTTCGTTGAGCAACGACCCGTTCAGCGAAGGCCGGCAGCAGGAAGCTGGTAGACGGAAAGGTGGCAGAGTGGTCGAATGTACCTGACTCGAAATCAGGCGTACGGTTTCCCCGTACCGTGGGTTCGAATCCCACCCTTTCCGCCAAAATTCAAAACCCCGCAAGTCGTCAGGCTTGCGGGGTTTTTCCGTTTCGGGCGTCTGTTCGAACGCATGAATGCCATGCGTTCATCATTTAACAGACGAGCGAACAGGCGGGCGCGCGTATCGCGTAAAGCGCCCTCAAACCGCGCAGCGCGCTACATCGAAGCGCAGTTCGGGCTCGGGCACGCCGCCGTCGTCCGACGCAGCGTGCTGCACCTTGACGATCGAGCCATAACCGGACGGCGTCAGCGTCACGAGCCACGCGTTGGAGTCGACGAGAAGCTCGGTCGAGCCCTGATCGCGCGTGATCTGCGCCGACGGCAGCATGCGCTGAAGGCAGCTGGACACATCCGACGCCGTTCGCGCCGAGGACACATAGATCACGGGTTTCGATGCCCGCAGTTCCGGGCCACTCGTCGATCCACACGCGGCGAGCGCCGCCGCAGCCGACGCCAGAAGGCAAGCCAAACTCAACCGATACAAGCTCATAACGCTCCGTACAAAAAGTCGATTCGTCGCACTTGAACACAGACGAAGCCGCATCGCAAGGGCAGCGATCGGGCAAGGGATGCAGCCTGAAAGCAGCCGGCGACGAAAGCGGGAATGCTATCATCGGCCTCATTGTCCTCGTGCGCGGCGCGCGTCGAACGTCCGCGAACGGCGGCCCGGCGCCCGCATGCAGGCGGCACGAATCCATCCGCATCGCTCAATGGCCATCACGCTCAAGACCCCCGCCGACATCGAAAAGTTGCGCATCTCTGGCCGCATGGCCGCCGAAGTTCTCGCGATGATCGCCGAACACGTCCGCCCCGGCGTCACCACGGACGAACTCGACGCCATCTGCAACCGGTTCATCGTCAACGAACTGAAGGCCGTGCCGGCGAACGTCGGCTACATGGGCTTTCCGAAGACCGTCTGCACCTCGGTGAACCATGTGGTCTGCCACGGCATTCCGGGACCGAAGGAACTGAAAGACGGCGACATCATCAACATCGACGTCGCCATCATCAAGGACGGCTACTTCGGCGACACGAGCCGCATGTATTACGCGGGCACGCCTGGCAAGGAAGCACGCCGCCTCACCGAGACGACCTACGAAGCTATGCTCGCAGGCATTCGCGAGGTGCGTCCCGGCGCTACGCTCGGCGATATCGGCTTCGCGATTCAGTCGGTCGCGCATCGCGAAGGCTTCTCGGTCGTGCGCGAGTACTGCGGCCACGGCATCGGGCGCGTGTATCACGAAGACCCGCAAGTGCTGCACTACGGCCAGAAGGGCACGGGTCTGCGACTGAAGCCGGGCCTCGTCTTCACCATCGAGCCGATGATCAACGCGGGCCGCGCGGCCACGCAGCAATCGCGCGACGGCTGGACGGTGACCACCAAGGACCGGTCGCTCTCCGCGCAGTGGGAGCACATGGTCGCCGTCACCGACGACGGCTACGAGGTCCTCACGCCGTGGCCGGACGGCACGGGCGCGTATCCGGCACCCTGAGCCGCGCCCTCGACCGGCCGCGCGCGAACCCTGTGCGCTGTAAGGCACTTTGCAAGGATTTAGGAATTGACGGGTTCGCCCGTTCGGTTGAAGCTACGCGAATGGGCCATGTGTCCGAGCCGCTGCAAGGCGTTCGAAGCACAGCCAGAAAGCCAGAGAGATAATTGCCCGCATGAGTCCCTCACTGACCGTCAGCCGCATTGCCGCGCAACAAGGTTCGGTTCTGCGCGAACTTCGCACGGCGTCGCTGCGCGAAGCGCCCTACGCGTTCGGCGAGACGCTCGAAGATGCGCTGCTCGTCGATCCCGCGTCGTTCGATCAGACCGCCGCGCTGCACGCCAGCTCGCCCCGGCTCGCGACGTTTCTGCTGTACACCGAAGGTCATCCCGCAGGGCTCGTGCATGCGTACATCGAGGAGAGCGGCAACAAGCGCGCGTTCGTGAGCGCGCTGTGGGTCGCGCCGGCCGTGCGTCATCTGCGCGGCGGTGAACTGCTCGTGAACGTCGCGTCGCAATGGCTCGCCGAGCAGGGCGTATCCGAAGTGCATGCGTGGATCGCCGATGAAAACCGCACCGCGATGCGCTTCTACGAACGGCTCGGCTTCGGTCCCACGGGCGATCGCCGCGCCATGCCTGCGAACGAGCGGGAAGCCGAATCGCTGTTTGTGCGTCACATGAAGACCGGGCGCGACGCCTGAGTCTTTCGGGCGCATCTCGTCGCGCGTTCTTCCTTTCCAGCGGCTGCAAATCGGTCTTAAAAACTATGGCCGCGAGCGTGTACGCCTGTAAAATACGCAAAATTTTTGGCCGTTCCTATGTCGCTCAACAAAACGCCCTTCTTCGAACTGCGCAGCGGCTCCGTCGACACGCTTCTCTTCGTCGTCAAGACTCCAGACCTCGATGCCCTGCGCGCCGAACTCACGCGGCGCTTCGAGGCGACTCCCGAATTCTTTGCTAACGATGTCGTCGCCATCGACGTGCGGCGTCTCGCGGCTTCGGGCGACGGCGAAGGCGAACGCATCTCGCTCGCGGACCTGGAAGCGCTGCTCAAGAGCGTGCGCATGCGGCCGGTCGGCGTCGTCGCGCTGCCCGCGCAGACCTGGGCGATTCAATGGGCGAACTCGGGCGGCCTGCCGATCCTCGAAGCACGCGATCGTCGCGGCGCGCCGAAGCCATCGGTGGACGAAGCCAAGCCCAACACCGAAGCCGCGGCCGTCATCGAAGCGGCCGTCGCGAAGGAAGCGCCGCCCGCGGTGCCGCAACCGGCGACCATCATCGACCGGCCGCTGCGCTCCGGGCAGCAGGTCTACGCGAAGGGCGATCTCATCGTGCTCGGGCTCGTGTCGTACGGGGCAGAGGTCATCGCGGAAGGCAACATCCACGTCTATGCGCCGCTGCGGGGCCGCGCGCTCGCCGGCGTGCACGGCAATCTGGACGCGCGCATCTTCTGCACGTGTCTCGAACCGGAACTGATCTCCATCGCGGGGATCTACCGGACGACCGAGAACCCGCTGCCCGCCGACGTGGCGAGCAAGCCCGTGCAAATCTGGCTGGACGAAGAAAAACTCATGATCGAACCGCTGCGGCTGACCTGAAGCCGCGCGCCCGGTGCGTTTGGCGCGCGCTCATGCAGGAAGCGCAGGCGGACCCATTTGACGAACACAAGGTACTTGTATGGCAAAAATCATTGTGGTGACTTCGGGGAAGGGCGGCGTCGGCAAGACGACCACGAGCGCGAGTTTCGCATCGGCGCTCGCGATTCGCGGCCACAAGACGGCCGTGATCGACTTCGACGTCGGTCTGCGCAACCTCGACCTCATCATGGGCTGCGAACGCCGCGTGGTGTACGACCTGATCAACGTGATCCAGGGCGAGGCGAACCTGCATCAGGCGCTCATCAAGGACAAGAAGTGCGAGAACCTCTACATCCTTCCGGCGTCTCAGACTCGTGACAAGGACGCGCTCACGCTCGAAGGCGTCGAGAAGGTCATCAACGAACTCATCAAGATGGACTTCGAGTACATCGTGTGCGATTCGCCGGCCGGTATCGAGTCGGGCGCGCTGATGGCCATGCACTTCGCCGACGAGGCGCTCATCGTGACGAATCCGGAAGTGTCGTCCGTGCGCGACTCGGACCGCATTCTCGGCATTCTCGCGTCGAAGACGAAGCGCGCGATGGAAGGCAAGGAGCCCGTGAAGGAGCACCTGCTGATCACGCGCTACAACCCGAAGCGCGTGTCCGAAGGCGAGATGCTGTCGCTCAACGACATTCAGGAGATTCTGCGCATCGACCTGATCGGCGTGATTCCGGAATCGGAAGCGGTGCTGCATGCATCGAATCAGGGCTTGCCGGCCGTGCATCTGGACGGCACGGATGTCGCGGAAGCCTACAAGGACGTGGTGTCGCGTTTCCTCGGCGAGGACAAGGCGCTGCGTTTCACCGACTATCAGAAGCCTGGTCTGCTGCAACGCATCTTCGGCACCAAGTAAGGGGACGCAATGTCGATTCTTTCGTTTTTGCTGGGCGAGAAGAAGAAGTCCGCTTCGGTCGCGAAGGAACGCTTGCAGTTGATCATTGCGCACGAGCGCGCGGGTGGCAAAGCCGCCGCCGATTACCTGCCGGCGTTGCAACGAGAACTCGTTGCCGTGATTTCGAAATACGTGAAGATTTCCGATGACGATATTCGGGTGAGCCTCGAACGTCAGGACGATCTCGAAGTGCTGGAAGTGAAGATCGAGATTCCACAGGCCTAGCGCCGCCATCGGTCCGCGCGGCGCGTGCTGTCGCGGACACCGAAATGAAAAAGCCAGGATCGCGCGATCCTGGCTTTTTGTTTGCCGCGCTATCGTTTGCGCGCGCTATTTCTGCGGTGTTGCCGCCTCGGCAGCGGCCTCCGTCTCGGGGTCCGGCACTTCGGGCGAAGGCGCGGCGGGATGTGCGAGCGGCGTCATGTAGCGCTCAGAGAGCGCCTCGTAGAGCGGCGGGGCGAACACGCGCGACACGCGGCTCGAGATGAGCGCGGTGGCCATCAGCGAGATGACGAGCGCGTGCCCGTTGATCATCTCCATCACGATCACGAACGCGGTGATCGGCGATTGCGTGACGGCGGCGAGATAGCCGACCATCGCGAGCGCGATCAGCATCGGCAACTGCATGTCCGAGAAGACCATGTGCAGGACGTTGCCGAAGCCCGCGCCGATGGACAGCGACGGCGCGAAAATCCCGCCCGGAATGCCGGGCAGATACGAGCCGATCATCGAGACCATCTTCAGGAGCGGATAGAACACCGAAAGATGCTCGCGTCCTTCCAGCAGGCCGCGCGCTTCCGCGTAGCCGCTGCCGAAGGTGTTGCCGCCCGACACGATGCCGACCGCCGCGATCACGAGCCCGCACAGCGCGGCGAACGCGACCGGCTGCGACGCATGGAGCTTGCGCAACGGCGCGGGAATCCATTTGCTCGTGTTGAGCAGCAGCCAGCAGAACACGCCGCCCGCGATGCCGGTGACGATCGCCGTCACGACGACGGCCACGGCCAGCACCTTCGGAAAGTGCGCGCCGACGTCGATGGTGCCGAAGTAGGTGTAGTTGCCGTTGAGCCCGAGCGCGACAATACCCGCGATGATGATGCCGGTGATGAGCACGCCGCTCGCGCGCACTTCGAAGCTGCGCGTGAGTTCCTCGATGGCGAACACGATGCCCGCGAGCGGGGTGTTGAATGCCGCGGACAATCCGGCGGCCGCGCCGGCGAGCACGAGCTGGCGTTCGATCAGCGAATTCGAGCGCGGATAGAAGCGCCGCATGTTGAACATGAGCGCCGCGCCGACCTGCACCGTCGGCCCTTCGCGACCGATGGTAAAGCCGCCGAGAATGGCGAGGAACGAAACGGCGATCTTGCTGGCGAGAATCTTGAGCGTGAGCAGACGCCCGCCCGCCGCCGATGTCGGGCTGTGCAGCACGGCGATCACCTGCGGAATGCCGCTGCCTTCCGAGCCGCGAAAGAACGCGCGCGTGACAAGCACGCAAAGCGCGGCGACCGCCGGCGTCACGATGAGCGGCAGCCACGTATGTTCCGCGCGAAAGCCCATGAAGAGGCCGTATCCCCAGTCGATGAGCCGCGCGTAATACACGGCGACGAGACCGACGAGAATCGCGCCCAGCCAGAAGATGCCGTAGCGGCGCCAGAGGCTGCGCGTTCGGCGCGTGGTGAGAGTCGAGAGGGAACGAAGCGCGCGGATCATGCGAAAGCCACCGGCAAAGCGCCGATTATAACGACGATCTCAAAACGCAATCAGCGTCGCCAGCGTGAAGACAGGAAAGCGGGCGCGGAAAAAAGAACAGGCGCGAGGCTTTCGCCAGGCGCCCAGGAAACGCTCCTATCAACCAGGAGCGGAGAGGAGAAGAGAGCCGGGCGCGCCGCAATCAAGCGACGCGAACGGCAATACAGCTTCCGACCACGCCCGCTCGCCAGAGTTCAAAGAAATCGAAAGTAGTCCGCAAAAAGTCAGGCTGTCAGCATTTCGAAAGCGACGACCGCCGCGATCGCGCTCAGGTTGGCAAGGAGCGCCTCGCACACCACGCCGCGCCAGGTCGCAGGCCTAAACCGGATCGCGAGCAGCAAGGCGACCGAGAGCGCGATGGCGATCATCGCGACGAGATGGGAGCTTGTCAGGTGGAGGGACATGATGGTCTCGATGCAAGTCCGTTGTTGTCCAGGATCGGTCGAAGCGGGCGCGGCGAAACCGGCGAAAAAGCCATGTCGCCGCCAGCTTGCCGACCGTCTGAGGGTGTTACCTTGAAAGTACGTACCTGATTACGTTGCCACGGGAATTTTATTTCGACGCTAGGTACAAACCCCGTATGCGCGCGATCGCTTCCGAGAGGCGCGCCCGACCGCAGTCCGAGGAGCATTCGACAGATGACTTCCCCGCCGGCACGTTCGCTCGAAGTCGATTTCTTTCGGGGAATCGTGCTTCTGATCATCGCGGTGGACCACATATCGGGAAGCGTGCTGTCGCGCTTCACGCTGCATCAGTACGCCTTTTGCGATTCCGCGGAAGTGTTCGTGTTTCTGGGCGGTTACGCGTCGGCGGCGGCTTACACGGCGCTTGCGACGCGCCGGAGTGATTCGGCCGCTCGCCGTCGCTTTTTCCGGCGCAGCTGGGAAATCTACCGCGCGTATCTGCTGACGGCGGTGCTGATGCTCATCGGCGGCGCGCTCCTGATGCTGCTGCGGATCGATTCGCCGATGCTCCAGTACACCGAATGGCCGGCGCTTCTCGCGCATCCGTTCAGCCTGCTCTTCGATGTCGCGCTGCTGCGGCAGCAGCCGTATCTGTCGTCGGTCCTGCCGATGTATTCGCTTTTCGCGCTCGCCGTGCCGGTCGTCGTGCCGCTCGCCGCGCGCAGGCCCGTCGTCGCGATGTTCGGCAGCCTGCTCCTTTGGCTCGCGGCCACGCCGCTTGCGAACGCGCTTCCGGCTTCCTATGCGCAGGCGTGGTCCTTCAATCCGTTCGCGTGGCAGCTGATGTTCGTGACTGGCGTGCTCGCGCGCGTGCAGCCGATCAGCGACGACTTCCACGCGGGCCGCGTCGCGCGGGCGCTGACTTGCCTGGCGGTTGCGTTCGCGCTGACGTTTGCGTTCGCGAAGCTCTTTCTGGAAACGCAGGCGCCGCCCGGATACATGAAGCAGAACCTCGCGACGCTGCGCATCGTGAGCTTCGGCGCAGTGGCGTGGATCATCGCGCGCGCGGTCTACGCGGGGTGGATCGGCGCGCTCGCTCGTCGATTTCCGGGCATCGTAACGGTGGGGCAGCAGGGGCTCGTATGCTTTATCGCGGGCGCGGCGGTGTCGCTCGTGCTGGATTCGGCGTTGCGCGCGATGGGCGTCGAGAACCTCGGGCGGTATCCGTCGCACTGGCTGGCGGGGATCGCCGCGGATGCGATCGCCGTCGGCTTTCTGATGTGGCTCGCGCGGTTCTGGGCGGAGCGCAAAGCGGCGAGAGCAGCCAAGGCGGCGCGCGTCGGGCACGCGACGGCCAAGCCTCGTGCCGCCATGAATCGACGGCCCGTTCCCGCGCATGCGGTCAAACGGTGCGATCGGTGAGCGCTGGCGTGCGTGGCTGCTCGTCGTTGTCGCGGGACTCGTTGACGTCCCCGACACAGCGACGGCCCGCAAACGCCGCTTCATTCGGGTACGTCTTCGCGCTGACGAGCGCGCCAGCTACGACACCGCGACAGTAGCCGAGCGCTTCTCCAATGATTGCTGGGCAGGCCGGCCTTTTCCGCTTCCGCGCGTCATCGCACGCGCTAGCGCGCCGGCCACGCCCTCACTCCATCACGATGTCGCGCGTCTCCCGCATGGCGAGCACCGCCAGCAGGCTGACCGCCGCTGCCGCCGACACATACCCGCCGACCCACGCCAGCCCGCCGCGATTGGCGAGCAATTGCGCGATATACGGCGCGACCGACGCGCCCAGAATTCCGCCGAGGTTGTAGGCGACGCCCGCCCCGGTGTAGCGCACGTTCGTCGGGAAAAGCTCGGGAAGGAGCGCGCCCATCGGTGCGAACGTCGCGCCCATCAGGAACAGCTCGATGGTCAGAAAGAGCGCCACGTAAGCCGTGTTGCCGCTGCCGAGCAGCGGAGACATCGCGAAACCGGACAGAATCGCCGCGATGCAGCTCACGATCAGCACCGGCTTGCGGCCGAACCGGTCGCTGGCGATGGCCGAGATCGGCGTGGCGATCGCCATGAACAGCACCGCGAAGCAGAGCAGCCCGAGGAACTTCTCGCGCGAGAAGTGGAGCGTCGCGACGCCGTACGACAACGAGAACACCGTCGAGATGTAGAAGAGCGTGTAGCAGACGACCATCGCGAGCGCGCCCAGCAGCGTCGGCGCGAGATAGCGGCTGAACAGCGTCGCGATCGGCACCTTCACGCGCTCGTGACGCTCCAGCGCGGCGCGGAACGCGGGCGTTTCGGCAATCTTAAGTCGCACATACAGCCCGAGCGCCACCAGCACCGCGCTGACGAGGAACGGCACGCGCCAGCCCCAGCTGCGAAACTGCTCGTCGGACAGCGAGAGCGCGAGGCCGAAGAAAAGACCGTTCGACGCCAGAAAGCCGACCGACGGCCCGAGTTGCGGGAACATCCCGAACAGGCCGCGCTTGCCTTGCGGCGCGTATTCGGTAGCGAGCAGGGCCGCGCCGCCCCATTCGCCGCCGAGCCCGATGCCCTGCCCGAAGCGCAGGATGCACAGCAGCACGGGCGCGAGGCTGCCGATCGACGCATAGCCGGGAACGAAGCCGATGAGCGTCGTCGACACACCCATCACCAGCAAGGACGCGACGAGCGTCGATTTTCGGCCGACGCGATCGCCGAAATGTCCGAACAGAAACGAGCCGACCGGCCGCGCGAGAAACGCGATGCCGAACGTCACGAACGCCGACAGCGCCTGTGCGGCGGGCGAACCGTGCGGGAAGAACACCGGCCCGATGACGAGCGCGGCGGCGGTCGCGTAGACGTAGAAGTCGTAGAACTCGATCGCGGTGCCGATGAAACTCGCGAAAATCACGCGCGACGTGCTTTGGGCTTTGTCGCCGGGCTTGGCGGCGGAAAGCGAAGGTGATGACATGCTGTCTCCGTTTATAGCGTTGTAGTGTCTGTTGCTGCGCGCTCGCATTCGCGGGACGTGCTCGATGGGCGCTGCATGCGTCTGGAAAGTCGGGCGCGATGGCTCGGGCTCGCGCGAGGCGTGGTGCGCGAGGCGTGGTGCGAGCGGGCCATGCTTGGAGGCGCTTCGCACGGCGCGCGGGGTAAGCGCGTGGCGAAGGCCGGCCGGTGTGGAACCGGCGAGGGATGCCAAAAATTATAACGATCGCGCCCGGCGAGCGCCAATCTGCACCAACGCGCGGGAGGCTGCGCCACTTCGCGCTATTCGATGCTCGTCGCTTGCGGCGAGTGCGACGTCTGCAACTGGAACTGTCCGTTGTCGTTGAACATCCAGCCTTCGAACAATTCGACCTGACCTTTGCCGTCCAGAAGGCGGACGGGCGGCGCCGGCAGCGGGGCCGAGCGACGCAGGGAGGCAAGTGCTGTGGCTTCGGCTTCGTCGTCGCCGTTGGTCCGATACACGGACGATTGCACGAGCCGCCCGCTACGGTCCACCGTAAACGCGACGAGCACGAAGGACCGCAGCATTGCCTGCGGCGTGCCGTGCAGCACGAGCGAAGGATTGCGCTCGAAGATTCTCTCCGCGATGCGCGCCTTGTACTGATCGAGCGTCAGCCCGGGCGCCGCCGAAGGCGCGGCGGCGCGCGCCTGAACGACGCTCGGCGGCGGCGTGAACGTGCAGGCGGTCGTCGCGAGGATCAGCGCGATGCCGAGCCAGGCGGCGGCGATGCGAACGGGCGATGCGGACGTCGCAATCATGATTCGTGAGGACGAGTGGCGCAGAGGGCGATAAAGAAATAGTAGCCGCTGCCGGCGCCGCGCGGTATTAGCGCTTTCCGGGTGCGGGTTTTGCTCCGCTACTCAGATACATCGAACGTACAAGGAGAGAGCCATGACTGGTGAGACGAATCGTCCTGAGGACGCGCAGCCTGCCGAACACAGCGATAACGAGAAGAGCAAGCTGCCGGAGCGTGACGATCAGGGGCGCAAGCAGGCGCCGCACGACAACCCGGGCCAGCAGCCCGGCGAGGGCGAACCGCCCGTGGGTTGAGCGCGGTTGCGCGCCGGGCTAGTCGGAGTAAGGCTTGACGAGTTCGGCGCAGCGCAGCGGCGACGTCGGGCGCGTCGCTTCGCGCGCTTCCACGCAGCGGTACACGCTGTTCGTCCTCTGCAGAATGTAAGTGTCTTCGGGCGACGCCGAGTCGCGCGCGGGCGCGCTCGTCACCGCGACGATGGTGTAGCCGTTCTGGACCAGATCGAAGAGAGTGGTGTCGGCGCGGCGCCATTGGGCGTTGGGCAATGTGTCCGCCGGCGCCGACGCTTCGCCGCAGCAGGCGAGCGCCAACAGAAGAGGGATGCTGCGAGTGCGGTGCATCGGCAGGTCTCCGCGCTGTGTCATAAGCGCGGTTAGATGCGGCAACGGGCGCGGCGTTCACTTGCCGTTAGAAGTGACCGCAGCGGCAAAAAAGAGCCTCGCGCTCGGCGAGGCCCAAGCCAACCTACCATCGAAGGCTCCCATCACGCGGATACGGGGAACGCGCGAAGAAGCTTTGCGACGATACTCGGCGGTGAGTGGGGGTGCAATGCGGTTTGTCTGAATGTTCGAGCAGTTCTTCGATGAGACGGTGAACGGGGCGTCTGGGTGAGACGCGAAGGAATCCTAACTTACAGTGCAGGCCATCCGAAGCGGCGCCAGTCCTCGTCTTACTCGCGCACATCCCATCAGCACTTATCGGGAGAGAGCCAATCGGCTCAGTCGTCCCGTGCAATTGGGAATCATCGTGTGGACGGCGTTGTGACGAAGAGGCAACCTCTGCGGATCTGAAGGAATAGGCGATGCGTCGATTCGCTGTTTGCTGCCTGCGGTGACGCTTGCCTTCGCCGCCACGAACGCGAATGCCGGACCTTGGGGCTCCTGGTTCAGGCTGGCTTTGTTACTACGGTGACGGAATGGACAGCTTATCGCTGTGCTTATGACGTCGTTGGACAGCGGGCCGTTATCATATCAGCGGACTACTGCGCTTCGACAGAGGAGTTCGATTGATCTGGCAGACGTCTATCGATTACGCTCCGTTCCAGCGGGAGTTGTCCGTCTCGGGTCCTGCCGCTGCCCCATGCGCAGTCGAGATTGCCCTGTACTGTCAACTGTTTCAAACCTTTCGCGGGGACCCGCGCTGGGCGTTGATCTCGGTGTTCCGAAAGGCGTTCCGACCGGGGAGCCGCACCCCCCGTGCGTTTCAGGGATTATTTAGACGGGAAGAAAAAGCGCGCGTCCAAGATTTTGGCGGAGGCGGTGAGATTCGAACTCACGGAAGGATCGCTCCTTCGCCGGTTTTCAAGACCGGTGCCTTAAACCGCTCGGCCACACCTCCAGCAAGGCGCGTATTGTAGCGCAACTCGTCGGCGTCGAGGACCTCAGCCTTCGAGCGTACGCGTCGCCCTAAGCGCGGGAAAAAGCCGCATCCACAAAAGCGCGACGATGATCGTCCCGAATCCGCCGATCAGCACCGCCGGCACCGCGCCGAACAGGCCCGCCGTCATGCCCGATTCGAATTCGCCGAGCTGGTTCGACGTGCCGATAAAGAGCGAGTTGATCGCCCCGACGCGACCGCGCATCTCGTCCGGCGTCTGCAACTGCACGAGCGACATGCGCACGACCACGCTGATCACATCGGATGCGCCCAGCGCCGCCAGCGCAATCAGCGAAAGATAAACGTTGCGCGAGAGCCCGAAGACGATCGTCGCAATGCCGAACGCGATTACGCCAGCGAAGAGCGCCGTGCCCGCGCGCCGTCGCAGCGGAAAATGCGCGAGCCAGATGGACCCGGCGAGCGCGCCCACGGCCGGCGCCGCGCGCAGAATGCCGAGTCCCCACGGCCCCGTGTGCAGAATGTCGCGCGCGAAAACCGGCAGCAGCGCCGTCGCGCCGCCGAGCAGCACGGCGAACAGGTCGAGCGACAACGCGCCGAGAATCACCGGCTTGCTGCGAATGAAGCCGATGCCCGAAAACAGCGCCTCGAACGACAACGGCGCGCGCACGCGCACGGCGCTCTCGATTTTAATCGCGCCGACCGCGAATGCGGCAACGAGAAACGCCACGCACACCGCGCCGTACACGGTCGACGCGCCCAGGCCGTAGAGCAGGCCGCCCATCGCGGGGCCGAGAATTTGCGCCGTCTGGTTCGCGGACGTCGACCAGGCGCTCGCGTGCTGCAACTGGTTTCGCGCGACGAGGTTCGGCAGGAGCGCCGCCATCGACGGCGATTCGAACGCGCGCGCCGCGCCCGTGATCGCGGCGATCGCGTAGATCGGGCCGGCGTGATTCCAGCCGCGCCATGCGTAAAGACACAGCATGAGCGCCGCGACGCTCTCGACCGTCTGACAGATATACGCAATCGTGCGCCGGTCATAGCGATCCGCGACGTGCCCGACGACGAGCGTCAGCACGAACATCGGCAGGAACTGCGCGAGGCCGACGAGACCGAGCGCGAACGCGCTGTGCGTAATCGAATAGACCTGCCAGCCGATTGCCACGGACATCATCTGAAACGCGACGGAAGACATCACGCGCGCCGTCCAGAAGAGCGCGAACGGGCGATGCCGCATGACGGAGCCCGGCGCCATCGTCGGTGCGCTCATCGTGCCGAATCGTCCAGAAAAAGCTCTTGCAGATCGTTGAGGAAGCGTTGGCCGCGCTCGGTCGGCGCGATGCGCTCGAAATCGCGCGTGATGAGGCCGCGCTTCTCCGCTTCGACGAGCGCCGGCTCGATCGCCGAGAGTGCGAGTCCGGTGCGCTCGACGAACGCATGCACCGGAAAGCCTTCGACCAGCCGCAGCGTGTTCAGCATGAACTCGAACGGCAGATCGCGCGGGCCGACTTGGCGCTCTTCCTGAATCGCGCTTTCGGTTTGCGACAGCGCGTGATCCATGTAAGTCGCCGGATGCTTGAAGCGCGCCTGCCGCACGATCTTCGACGGAAACGACAGCTTCGTGTGCGCGCCCGCGCCGATGCCGAGGTAATCGCCGAAGCGCCAGTAATTCAGATTGTGGCGGCTCTGCCGATGCGGTTTCGCATACGCCGACACTTCGTAGCGCTCGTAGCCGGCATCGCGCGTGCGCTCGTGAATCCAGTCCTGCATGTCGGCGGCGGCATCGTCGTCGGGCAGGGCGGGCGGATATTTGGCGAAGAGCGTGTTCGGCTCCATCGTCAGGTGATACAGCGACAGATGCGGCGGCGCGAACGCAATCGCCGTCTCGATATCGCGCCGGCATTCGTCGAGCGACTGCTGCGGCAGCGCGAACATCAGGTCGAGGTTGAAGTTGTCGAAGTGCTTTGCCGCGATCTCGACGGCGCGCTGAGCCTGCGTCGCGTCATGGATGCGGCCGAGCGCCTTCAGATGCGCCTCGTTGAAGCTCTGAATGCCGATCGACAGCCGGTTCACGCCGCTCGCGCGGAACGACGCGAACTTCGCCGCTTCGAATGTGCCGGGATTCGCTTCGAGCGTGATCTCGGCGTCGGCGTCGATGGGCAAGAGCGCGCGCGCGTCCGAGAGCAGCCTGTCGAGCCCTTTGGCCGACAACAGCGACGGCGTGCCCCCGCCGATGAAGATGGTATGCACGTGCCGTCCCCAGACGAGCGGCAACGCGCGTTCGAGGTCGGCGCGCAATGCATCGAGATAACGTTCTTCGGGGAACGTATCGTCCTTCCACTCGTGCGAGTTGAAGTCGCAGTACGGGCACTTGCGCACGCACCACGGAAAATGCACGTACAGCGAAAGCGGCGGCAGCGACGTCAGCCGGATGCTTCCGGGCGACGTGAACGCCTGCACGATGTTGATCGTCTTCGGTCCGCTGCTCACGCGAGTTCCTTTAGTCGTTGCAGCAGATCGCGCAATGCAAGCGCGCGATGGCTCACCGCGTTCTTGCGCGCCGGTTCCAGCTCGGCGGCGGTCGCGCCGAACGCCGGCAGGAAGAAGTGCGGGTCGTAGCCGAAGCCGTGGGCGCCGCGCGGCGTGTCGATCACTTCGCCGTGCCAGCGGCCTTCCGCGATGAGCGGCTCGGGATCGTCGGCGTGACGCACGAGCACGAGCACGCAGAAGTAATACGCGCGGCGGTCAGCCTCGTTCGCGAGGTCGGCGACGAGCCGCGCGTTGTTCGCGGCATCGCTCTTTTCGCCGCCGTGCTTCATCGCGTAGCGCGCCGAGTGCACGCCGGGCGCGCCGTTCAGCGCACGCACGCAGAGGCCGGAATCGTCGGCGAGGGCGGGCAGGCCGGTCAATGCCGATGCGTGACGCGCCTTCGCCAGCGCGTTCTCGACGAATGTCGGATGCGGCTCCTCGGCTTCCGGCACGCCCAGTTCGCCCTGCGCGATCAGTTCGATGCCCGCGGCGTTCAGAAGCGACGCAAACTCGCGCAGCTTGCCCGCGTTATTCGACGCGAGCACGACGCGGCCGATGCCATGCCCGATGCCATGTGAATCAGACACCTTCGATCTCCAGCGCGGCCTTCTGCTTGGCGATCAGCGCCTTGATGCCGCTATCGGCGAGGTCGAGCAGCGCGTTCATCTCGTCGCGCGAAAACGGCGCGCCTTCGGCCGTGCCCTGCACTTCGACGAAGCCGCCCGCGCCCGTCATCACGACGTTCATGTCGGTATCGCACTGCGAGTCTTCTTCGTAGTCGAGGTCGAGCACGGGCGAGCCTTCGAAGATGCCGACCGAAATGGCCGCGACGAAATCCTTCACCGGCGATTGCGCGATGCGTCCGCTCGCGAGCAGCTTCGTCACGGCATCGTGCGCGGCGACGAACGCGCCCGTGATGCTCGCGGTGCGCGTGCCGCCGTCGGCCTGGATCACGTCGCAGTCGAGATGCAGCGTGCGCGGGCCGAGCACGTTCAGATCGAACACGGAGCGCAGCGCCCGGCCGATCAGACGTTGAATCTCCTGCGTGCGGCCGGTCTGCTTGCCGCGCGCGGCTTCGCGGTCGCTGCGCGTGTGCGTCGCGCGCGGCAGCATGCCGTATTCGGCGGTGAGCCAGCCTTGGTCGCGTCCGGTAAGAAACGCCGGCACGCGTTCGGCGATGCTCGCCGTGCAGATCACCTTCGTATCGCCGAACTCGACGAGCACCGATCCTTCCGCGTGCTTCGTGTAATGCCGTGTGATGCGCACGTCGCGCAACTGGCTCGCGCGGCGGCCGCTCGGACGGGCGATGGAAGGCTTGAGCAGGGGAGAGTCGGTCATGGTGAGCGAGGGAAGAAAGAGTCGGGCGCGATTCGAATGTTCGGTGCGCCAGGTGGTGCGATTTTATCGTCAATCACCGGGCGGCGTTGCCGGCTGCGGAATGCGCGGCGCGCGCCCGGAGCGGGCGGGGCGCGCGGCAAAAATGGGATAATGCGGGTTCATCGCCCGGCGGCCAAACGCGTGCCAATCCCAGCGCACCTTCATTCGCGCCGGGCGTTTCGTTGAACCGGCCTTCGGCAAGCGAAGGCGCACATCGCGAGACGTACCATGATCTACAGCATGACAGGCTATGCCAGCGCGACGCGCGAAGTCGCAGCGGACGGCGCGGGCGGCGCAGGCGTCGGCGTTTCGGTGGAATTGCGCACGGTGAATTCGCGCTTTCTCGACCTGAACTTCCGCATGCCCGAAGACGTGCGCGCCACCGAGCCGCAAATGCGCGAAATGCTGATGACGAAGCTCTCGCGCGGCAAGGTCGATATCCGCATCAACCTGAATCGCGTCGAGCAGACGGCCAATGCCGGCGCGCTCAATCGCGACGCGCTCACGCAACTCGCCACGCTGGAGCGCGCGGTGCTCGACGTCTTTCCGGATGCCGAACGCATGCGCACCGGCGAAATCCTGCGCTGGCCGGGCGTGCTCGCGGAAAGCTCGGTCTCGCAGGACGCGCTGCGCGAAGCGGTGCTTGCGTGCGCCAAGCAGGCGATCGCGGATCTCATCGAAGTGCGCGCGCGCGAAGGCGCGGCGCTCGCCAGCGTGCTCATCAACAACGTGACGGAGATGGAAGCGATCGTCGCGCGCATCACGCCGCTCGTGCCCGAACTGATCGCGAAGCATCAGCAGAAGATCGTCGAGCGCCTGCAGGACGCGCTCGGCATCGCGACGTCGGACAATGCCACGACGACGAGCGTGCCGCGCGATGAAATCGCCGAGCGCATCCGCCAGGAAGTGACGATGTACGGCATTCGCATCGACATCGCGGAAGAGTTGCAGCGCTTAAGCGCGCATCTCACGGAAACGCGCCACGTGCTGCAAAAGGGCGGCAAGGTCGGCAAGCGGCTCGACTTCATGATGCAGGAGCTCAATCGCGAAGCGAACACGCTCGGCTCGAAGGCGGCCGCCAAGGAACTCGCGGATGCGTCGATGACGCTGAAGCTGTTCATCGAACAGATGCGCGAACAAGTACAGAATCTGGAGTAACGCTCGATCATGCCGAACACCACGCACCGCTCGCATAGCACCTACACGGGCATTTATCCCGGCAACCTGTTCATGGTCGTCGCGCCGTCGGGAGCGGGCAAGTCCACGCTCGTGAACGCGCTGCTGGCGCAGGACCCGGCCATCCGCCTGTCGGTTTCCTACACGACGCGCGACCCGCGCCCGGCCGAGACCAACGGCGTGCAGTATCACTTCGTGTCCGTCGACGAATTCATGGAGCGGCACGACAAGGGCGAGTTTCTGGAAAGCGCGGAAGTGCACGGCAACTACTACGCGACCTCGCGCCTGTGGATCGAGGACCAGATGAAGATGGGCCACGACGTGCTGCTCGAAATCGATTGGCAGGGCGCACAGCAGGTCAAGAAGCGCTTTCGCAATGCGGTCGAGATTTTCATTCTGCCGCCTTCGCTGGATGCGCTCGAAGACCGCCTGAAGAAGCGCGGCCAGGACGCGCCCAACGTGATCGTGCGGCGGCTGCTTGCGGCGGGCAGCGAGATGGCGCATGCGTCGGAAGCGGAGTATGTCGTCATCAACGAGAACTTCGATCGCGCGCTCAACGAACTGCGCTGTCTCGTGGCCGCCACGCGCCTGCGCTTCACGTCGCAATACGCGCGTCACACGCAGCTTTTCGTCGAGCTCGGCATTCATCCCACGCACCCGCAATGACGCGAGCGGTGGCCGAGTCGTATCGGTCACATAAGGTAGAATAAAACCCACATCGAGAAGGATACAAACATGGCCCGCATCACTGTCGAAGACTGCCTGAAACAAATTCCGAACCGCTTCGAGCTCGCGCTCGCGGCAACGTATCGCGCGCGTCAGCTCGCGCAAGGCCACACCCCGAAAATCGAAAGCCGCGACAAGCCGACCGTCGTCGCGCTGCGCGAAATCGCGGCGGGGCAGGTGGGCGTCGAAATGCTGAAGAAAGTGCCCGTCTGACGGGCGGTTCTTTCGACCTCTTTTACCCGTTTCATCCGTTTCACTTTTTGCAAACCCGGCGCAACTGATGGACAAGCGGCGCGTCAGACGAACACGGAGGCGAACATGAGTCAGACACCGCTGCCCGTCTCCGCTTCAGTGGAACCGGACGTCGAGATCGATCAGGATTCGCTTCTCGATGCCGACAAGCCGCACGCGGCGCGCAAATACATCGACGCGGTTCTCGAACAGTCGTTTCGCCATCTGTTCGGGCCGACCGCCACGCCGGAGCAGCCGCGCAAGCACGACGTCGTTTCCATCGCGAATCTGACGAACGCGCTGGCAAGCTACATCTCCGCCGACGAGATCAAGGAAGTCAAGTCGGCTTTCCATTTCAGCGACGAAGCGCATCTCGGGCAATATCGCCAGAGCGGCGAGCCGTACATCACGCATCCGGTCGCGGTCGCGGAAATCTGCGCGGGCTGGAAGCTGGACGCGCAGTCCATCATGGCCGCGCTCCTGCACGACGTGATCGAAGATCAGGGCGTGACCAAGACGGAAATCGCCGAGCGATTCGGCGCGAAAGTCGCGGAACTGGTCGACGGCTTGTCGAAGCTGGACAAGATGGAATTCCGCAACCGCGAGGAAGCGCAGGCGGAAAACTTCCGCAAGATGCTGCTCGCGATGGCGCGCGACGTGCGCGTCATTCTGGTGAAGCTCGCCGACCGGCTGCACAACATGCGCACGCTGGGCGCGGTGCCGCCGGAGAAGCGCCGGCGCGTCGCGCGCGAGACGCTGGATATCTACGCGCCGATCGCGCATCGGCTCGGCCTCAACAACACGTATCGCGAGTTGCAGGACCTGAGCTTCGCGAACTTCAACCCGAACCGCTACGCCACGCTCGAAAAAGCGGTGAAGGCGGCGCGCGGCAACCGGCGCGAAGTGGTCGGCAAGATTCTCGAAGCGGTGCAGCGCACGATCGCCGACGCGAAGATCAGCGCCGAAGTCACCGGCCGCGAAAAGACCATCTACAGCATCTACAAGAAGATGCGGGACAAGCAGTTGTCGTTCTCGCAAGTGCTGGATGTGTACGGCTTTCGCGTGGTCGTGGAAAGCGCGCTGGAGTGCTACACGTGCATCGGCGCGCTGCATGCGCTCTACAAGCCCGTGCCGGGCAAGTTCAAGGATTACATCGCGATTCCGAAGGTGAACGGCTATCAGTCGTTGCACACCACGCTCGTCGGGCCGTTCGGCGCGCCGATCGAGTTCCAGATTCGCACGCGCAAGATGCACGAGATCGCCGAGGCAGGCGTCGCGGCGCATTGGCTCTACAAGAACGGCGGCGCCGATCTGAACGACGTGCAGAAGCGCGCGCATCAATGGCTCAAGTCGCTGCTCGACATCCAGAGCGAGGCGGGCGATTCCAGCGAATTTCTCGAACACGTCAAGATCGACCTGTTCCCGGACGCGGTCTATGTATTCACGCCGAAGTCCAAGATCATGCCGCTGCCGCGTGGCGCGACGGCGCTCGACTTCGCGTATTCGATTCACAGCGACCTCGGCAATCAGTGCGTCGCGGTCAAGATCAACAACGAACTGCTGCCGCTGCGCACGGAGTTGAAGAGCGGCGATATCGTCGAAGTGATCACGGCGCCGTATTCGAAGCCGAATCCCGCGTGGCTCGGCTTCGTGCGCACCGGCAAGGCGCGCTCGGCCATCCGTCACTATCTGAAGACGATGCGCCTGAACGAATCCGTGCAGCTGGGCGAGCGCCTCGTCGATCAAAGTCTCAAGGGCTACGGACTCGCGCTGTCGGACGTGACGCCGGAAGTGTGGGAAAAGCTCGTGCAGTGGACCGGCAACAAGACGCGTCAGGAAATCTTCGCGGATATCGGCCTCGGCCGGCGCGTGGCGGCGGTCATGGCCAAGCGCATCGAAGTGCTGATGAACGGCATCGCCGACGACGAGGATCACCCGCATCGCGAGCACCATAACACCAATACCGCGCCGCCCGTGGTCATCACCGGGACGGAAGGCATGTCGGTGCAATTGTCGCCGTGCTGCCGCCCGATTCCCGGCGACGACATCATGGGCTATATCGGCATCGGGCTCGGCATGGCGATCCACACGACGGAATGCCGCGTCGCGCAGCGCATCCACCGACGCGATCCGGGACGCTGGATCGACGTGGCATGGGCGCCGCAGCCGGGGCGTCTCTTCGATGTCGCCGTGAAGGTGCTCGTGAAGAACACGAAGGGCGTGTTCGCGCGCGTGGCGGCGGATATCACGTCGGCGGACGCGAACATCGTTCACATCGCGATGGACGAGGACGTCTCTCAGGAAGCGAAGCTGCTGCGCTTCGTCATTCAGGTGAGCGATCGCGTGCATCTCGCGAATGTGATGCGTCGGGTGCGCACGAATCTGGACGTGATGCGCATTGCGCGCGAGCGTCCGAGCGACGAGCCGCATCATCGCAATCAGGACGGCGGCATGCGCATCGACCGGGAACGCGCCGACTACTGATCCGGCGCGGGAACGCGGCGTGCATGCGGTCGTCAGTCGACCGAAAGCATGGAGAGCGCCGATATGAATACATCCGACCTCGAAGGCCCCACGCTCGATTACTGGGTGGCGCGCGGCCTTCATGACTTCATCAGGGAAATCCACTTCACCGACAGCGGCACGACGCTTTCGATCCGCGGCAACGACCGCGGCAAGGCGTGGGACGGGCGGTTTCTGCCGTCGACGTCGTGGGAGGCCGCCTCTGTCGTGCTGGAGCGCGCCTGCCGGCTGGAAATGAGCGACGTGGGACGCGGCGAAGTGGAATGCACCGCGACGTTCGGCAAGGACGGCGAGCCGGTGCGCGCGCGGGGGCCGTCGCTACGCGTGGCGCTCTTGCGCGCGTTCGTGCGGCATTCGTTCGGCGATACCGTCGAGGATGTCTACTTGCGGCACCCGCAAACCTTGCTCGGCACGCGCGCGGAAGCGATCAGCGAGCCGACGGCGTTCATCTCGGCCGAGGATGTGCCGGCGCCCAACGCGCGCATCGGCGATATCAAGTCGCCGCCGCGTCCCTGACCATAAGCGTAGCGATAAGCGCGGCCAAAACAAAAAGGGCCTTCCGGATGGAAGGCCCTTCGAAAGTGGCGCGGCTGGCAGGATTCGAACCCACGACCCCTTGGTTCGTAGCCAAGTACTCTATCCAACTGAGCTACAGCCGCACGCAAAACGGTGCTACTAAACGGTACTACTACTTGTGACTTCAACGCGCTTTTGGTTAAGCGCTGGTGTTCGGCTTTGAAGCCAAACACCGGAAAAAGTGGCGCGGCTGGCAGGATTCGAACCCACGACCCCTTGGTTCGTAGCCAAGTACTCTATCCAACTGAGCTACAGCCGCACGCAGAAGCGGAATTATAGCCAAGCCTGTTTGAAAAAGGAAGAGGCGTTGACCGAAAAGTGGCTGAGACCGGCTAGCGCCGTGGTAAGTTGACGATTACACGCCTCTACACACTCAGCGCGCGATGCGCGGAATTCTGGAATCGGTTTGCATCATGAACAAGGCATTTGTCAAAGAATCCGACGAGAGCGACGACGATCTCGAACTGGCCCAGCCGGATGTGCCGGCCGGCGCGAAAAACTACATCACGCCTGCGGGCCATCAGCGGCTGCGTGACGAGTTGCTGCAACTGCTCGACAACGAGCGCCCCGAAGTGGTCAAGCTCGT
Source organism: Caballeronia sp. AZ10_KS36 (assembly GCF_023631105.1). Taxonomy (NCBI): domain Bacteria; kingdom Pseudomonadati; phylum Pseudomonadota; class Betaproteobacteria; order Burkholderiales; family Burkholderiaceae; genus Caballeronia; species Caballeronia sp. AZ10_KS36. The sequence continues at coordinate 75,598 of NZ_JALQDQ010000008.1, forward strand.
GTCGTGGGCGGCGTCGAACGGTGATCGCTCGGAGAATGGAGACTATATCTACGGCAAGCGGCGCCTGCGGGAGATCGACCGGCGCATCCGCTTTCTGACGAAGCGCCTCGATCTCGCGGAGGTCGTGGATGCGCGCAAGCAGGAGAACGTCGATCAGGTCTTTTTCGGCGCGACGGTGGACTACGCGGGCGACGACGGCATCGTGCATACGGTGACGATCGTCGGCGTCGACGAGGTCGATCTGGATCGCGGGCACGTGAGCTGGATCTCGCCGGTCGCGCGGGCGCTTTTGAAGGCGCGAATCGGCGATACGGTGCCGCTGCACACGCCGGCGGGCGTGCAGCAGATCGATATTCTTGATGTGCGATATCCGCGCTAGTTCGCGCGTCACGCGACGAACGGACGAAAAAAAAGCCGCTCCGAAGAGCGGCTTTTTGACAAGCAGAACTGCAGCCGAGGCTTAGAAGCGGTGACGAACGCCAACCGTTGCCGAGACTTGGTTCGACGTCGACGAAATGCCAACGCCGTTGATCGTCGCGCCGATGTTCGTGCCGTCCGTGTTCGTCACGTGCTGGTACTCGCCCTGCAGGTACACGTCGGTACGCTTCGACAGCGCGTATGCCGTTTGCAGGTCGACCTGGTGGAACTTCGGCTTCACGCCTTCGATGCGCGCATCGGTGAACGTGTAGTTCGCTGCCAGCGACAGAGCCGGCGTCAGGTTGTAGCGGCCGTTCACTTCGTAGTTCTGGAAGCGCACGCTGTTGCCCAGCGCGATGTTGCCGAGACCTTGCGAGCCGACGTTCGTCAGACCGACGCCGCTGTCGAGCATGGTTTGCGTGAAGACGAAGCCGACCGTCGCAGGACCGAACGCGTAGTTCAGGCCACCACCGAAGATGCGCTGACGGCCTGCCGAGAACGGAGCCTGGTCAGCCGTGACCGCGCCGCCCGCGATTGCCGCGCCCGCTGCATTGAGCGGCGCGCTGTTGTTCGTCTGGAAGTACGCACCCGCCACGTTCAACGGACCGTAGTTGTACGACACGCCCGCGCTATACGCACGGTTGTTCGCGAAACCGCCAGCCTGGTTCGAGAAACCGTACATCGCGCCGAACTTCAGACCAGCGTAGTTCGCGCTCGTGTACTTGACCGAGTTGTCGACGCGGAACGTGTTGGTCAGGTTGTCGTTATCGAACGGGTGGGCGAACTGCGTGCCGCCGTATTGCGTGCCCGTCAGAGCCAGAGGCCCGAGGAAGTCGACCACGGAGTCATATTGACGACCGAGGGTAACGGCGCCGAACTGGGTGCTCGACAGACCGACATATGCCTGACGGCCGAACTCACGACCACCTTGGCCGTTCGTGCCGTTCATGATGTTGAAGCCGTTCTCCAACGTGAAGATCGCCTTCAGGCCGCCGCCCAGGTCTTCCGAACCACGCAGGCCCCAACGGCTGCCGTTGACCGCGCCGCTCGTCGCCTTCCAGTTGCTGTGGCCGTTCTGATTGTTCGTGTAGGTGATGCCCGCATCGATCAGGCCGTAGAGCGTGACGCTGCTTTGCGCGTGAGCTGCGGTAGCGAAGACGCCCGTGAGGGCTGCGACCATGAGAGTCTTTTTCATCTTTGTAACTCCGAGAGCAGATTGGGCCTAAGGAACCCAGGCTTTGAGGAAACCTCGCTGCGACCGGCTGCGAGAGGCGCGGTCGGAGGAGCAACGTGCCGCCAGGGGCGACACATTTGTTTCCGGACCAGACGAAGTGTAAAGACGGTGTTACAGACGGGACGTTCCAGTTCGCGCAATAAATCATTCTCCGATTAGCAATGATCGAAAGAGGCGTTTTTCGCCTTTACTTTCAATGCTTTATCGTTGAATAAAGTGTCGCGCGATTAAGTGTCAACCAATCCGCGTTGCAGATGTGCGACACGATTCGCACGCTTAGGCAATCGGAAAACTCTAAGAAAACCGATTGTTGAGGAATCGGCAACAGAAGATTGCTGCGCCTGAGGGTAATTATTGCGATGGCCGTGGCTATACTGTCATTTCTGCTTTCCGAAGCAGACTTTTTCGTTGACGGAAAAGATCTCCAAACTTTGTCAGCGCGGCCTTTGGGTCGCGCTTTTTTTGCCGATTTCTGTACGTCGCGGCGGATCAAAGCGTCTGCAAGCCGACGGCTTCGTCCGAGTCCGGCACCAGGTCGTCGTCGAGCGGCGTCGCCCAGTCCTCCATGACATAGCGGCGGGCGTCCATCGGCGATGCAAGCAGGTTTTGCCAGTGGTCGCCATGCCATGCCGGTGCAAATGGAAGTGGCGATATCGACGGCGTGCTCGGTGAAAACGACGGACCGACGCGTGATTTCAGCCATTGCGCAAAGTGCGTCAAGTAATTCATCGTCGATCCTCCCGTTCATTACGCAGCGTTCTAATCCCAATGATCCTCTCGGGCGGAGAATCAGGCAAGGCGAGTTAACACTTAATCTTGCGCAATGGCACTTGAAGACCGTGCGAGATAATCAGTCGGGAGCATCGCTCCTTTTGCATTGCGCGTTATATGGGAAGTAAAGCTGCGGGTGATCCAACTGAGGCTGATTGAATACGCGTTATGAATACGGACCCATGGGAGATAATCTGCCATAGCGCGTCGCGCGCGGCCTCGCGGGGGCTGCGCAACCCGAGAGGCTCGGCGCAGCAACCTTGTCGGGAAGGCTGCGTCCCGCGATGGACGCCCGGCGAGCCCTACCACGCCAAATTTCCGAAAAATATTCGCTGAAGGGTCTGCTCACTCGAGTCTTATACGAGATTGCAAAGCGGTAAATATGAGCGGAAGCGCACAAAAGGCTTATGCGTTATGGTCGCCCCTGCGACTGCATAATGCGCCGGTAAATCGGTGAAAATACTTACGCCGATGCCCTAAAGATATCCGATGGAATGCCGCCCACACCCGCTTTCTCCGAACTTTCCGCCGATGCCTGCGAGATACCGGTGCGTTAGAATGGGCAATTCAGAAACCTCCGCTGCACGGCCGAAGCCGCCGCATTGTCTCAGATCACGATGCACCCTCATTTCCCTCCCGCGCTCACCCTGCCTTCCACCCCTCTGGTTTTCGTCGACCTCGAAACCACAGGGGGCACGTTCGGCGTCGATCGCATTACTGAAATCGGAATCGTCGAGGCCGGGCCGCAAGGCGTGTCGCAGTGGACCTCGCTCGTGAATCCTGAGCGGCCGATTCCCGCTTTCGTTCAGCAGCTGACCGGCATCGACGACGCGATGGTGCGCGACGCGCCGACATTCGCCGAACTCGCGGCCGGCCTGCTCGACCGGATGGACGGGCGGCTCTTCGTCGCGCACAACGCGCACTTCGACCACAGTTTTCTGAAGGGCGAGTTCAGGCGCATCGGCATGCGCTTCGTGCCGGACGTGCTGTGCACGGTCCAACTGTCGCGGGCGGTGTATCCGGCCGAAACGCGGCACGGTCTGGATGCGCTCGTCGAACGTCACGCGCTCGTGCCTGCCGCCCGGCATCGCGCGCTCGCCGATGCAGATCTTCTCTGGCAGTTCTGGCAGCATCTGCATCGGGCGCACGCGCCGGAGACGGTTGCGGAGCACGTGGGCCGCGTGACGCGCCGGTTCCGGCTCGCGGCGCAGATCGACGAAGACACGATCGAGCGCATTCCGGCCGGCTGCGGCGCGTACGTGTTCTTCGGCGACGACGACGCACCGCTCTATGTCGGCCGCAGCGTGCGGCTGCGCCAGCGCGTGCGTTCGCATTTGACCGGGCCGCGCCGACCTGCAAAAGATTTGCGCCTGGCCGCGCTCGTGCGGCGCGTGGAATGGAAGGCGACGGGCGGCGAAATCGGCGCGATGCTTGCCGAAGCGCAAATGATCGCGACGCTGCGTCCTTCGCTCAATCGCGCGCCGAAGTCGCGTTCTGGCGATGCGCGCGGCATGCCGTGGCCGCACGCAGGCGCCGTCGCAATCGAGGAACGCGACGCGGCAAGCGGGCAACGCGCATGGCATGTGATCGACAACTGGCAGTACTTCGGCACCGCTGAGTCGCTCGAGCAAGCGGGCGAATTGCGCGGGAAGGCGGAGCCTGCGCGCTTCGACTTGGCCATCTACCGCATTCTCGGCGAACGTCTTGCTCGCGGTCTCGCATTCGTGCCGTTGCGGCAGGACGTGCTGGCGAGCGCGACTTCGTAACGTCAGCCGACCGCGCCGACGCCCCCGGCCGCGCACACGTGCGACAACGCACGCCCGAGCGGCGCGTTCATCGACGAGTCATAGCGCGTGACGTGCTTCCAGCGCGCGAGGCTGTCGGCGAGGCGCAGCGGACAGTCATCGGCGTGGCGCATCGGCTCGATACGGGAAAGGGCGGTCAACAGCGCGCTGGTCAGGCGATCCAGCTTCGGACGCGTGTCGGTGGCGAGATCGGGCGGCGAACCTTCGGGCGCGGCCTTCAGCGCGCGCCAGTTCGCGAAGAGCGCGTTCTGCACGTCCTTGCTCGCGTCGATCTGATCGCGGAAGAACTGTTGCGCGAAGTCGGGATCGATGTCCGCGGCGCGCGCTCTTTCGTCCACGTGCCGGAGCAGCGCGGCTTCACGCGGCGCGTCGGTGATCGGCTCGTGGCGCGCCCACTTGTAGCGGGCGACCGGTTCCGCGAGTGCCAAGCGTTGCGAAACGAGCGCGATGAGGTTGGTGAACGCCGTGTCGTCGCCATCTGCTTGCGCGGGCGCGACGGCCGCGAGCAGCAGCGTGCAGGCGACGGTCAGGCGAGGAAGAAGAGAGAGAAGAGCGGGGGCCGATCGGTGGCGCATCGTCTGGGCGGTTCGCGCAAAAGCGCCAGCATAGCGCAGGCGCGCAGTCGTGCGGGCTCTGAGATCAGACGAGCGAAGCCAGGCGTCAGCCCGACTCGTTTCAGAAGGAGAGGGCGTGACGCTTCCTGGCGAGCGCCATGTGCGGACTGAGAAGTCCGTGCGCGCCGCGCGCACCGGGCGTCGTGTTCACGACGGCGGCGTGATGGTTCAGCGCAGCCGCCTATTTGACCGAAGCCAGCTTGCGCTGTTCGTCGAAGAACGCGCGCACGTGCTCGGGCAGTTCGGTCGCGAGAAACTCGACGGCTACCGGCTCCGGGTCCGGACAATGTACCTTGTCGGGCGTCGGGATTTTCGTCGGTTTGGCGTCCATGGTTCTCTCCTCGGGTGACATCGACATTCGATTGCTGGCGATCGCGGCTGCTGCATGTCTCGTGCGCCGCCGCAATGGCCGATTAACTGATCCTCTAATTAAGCGTTATCGGTTCGGCGTGGCTTCGGCTTGAGCGCGAACCTGCGGCAACCGATCAAGCATATGACCGTTCGTGCGGCGGTCGGTAATTCTCGCTGGCGGATAAACCCGCTTACTTAAGTTTTAGCAAAAACAACCGCAGTGGACCAGGCCGTCGGGACAGCGCACAGCCCCGTCGCGCGAGGCGCTGCGGCGTGTCCACGCTGGATCGTCGCCTTTCCTCTATGGATATAACGATACCGGGAAACCTTCGTTGACGCTGTGGTGCAAAGCGGAAAAAGGTTCGTCGTTGTACGAAAGCGCACATTCGGCGCAACTTCGACATTCCGAGTGTCCAAATGCGAAATGCTTTTGCGTATTTCCGTCGAGAACCGAATCGGGAAGCAGTGGAGAGGGGCGGGCAATTGCGCTGAGGGGAGGGCCGGTGTCGCGCGCGTTCGAGACCACCGATAGGAGACCACCAATGCGAGACCACCAATAGCAAAAACCCGCGTCATTTGCATGAACGCGGGTTTTGGTTTGCTGCTTGAATCTTGTGGTGCCGGAAAGAGGAATCGAACCCCCGACCTTCGCATTACGAATGCGCTGCTCTACCGTCTGAGCTATTCCGGCATCAGAGAAACAGGATTATAGCGACCACATTCTCGATTTGGCAAGACCCTGAATCAATTTTTCTTTTCGAGATGGTAGCGGGTCACGCGGTCCACCTCGTTCTTCGAACCGAGGAACACCGGCACGCGCTGGTGCAGGCTCGTCGGAACGATATCGAGGATGCGCCGCTCGCCGTCGGTCGCGGCACCGCCCGCCTGCTCGACGATGAACGCCATCGGATTCGCTTCGTACATGAGGCGCAGCTTGCCGGGGCGATCCGGCGTGCGCTTGTCGGCCGGGTACATGAAAATTCCGCCGCGATTCAGGATGCGATGCACGTCCGCGACCATCGACGCAATCCAGCGCATGTTGAAGTCTTCCTTGCGCGGACCGTCCTTGCCCTCGTTCAGTTCGTTGACGTAGCGTTGCACCGGCTCGTACCAGTGGCGGCTGTTCGATGCGTTGATCGCGTATTCGCGCGTTTCGGTCGGCACCTGCATGTCGCGCTGCGTCAGCACCCACGATCCGAGTTCGCGGTCGAGCGTGAAGCAGTTGACGCCATTGCCCGTCGTCAGCACCAGCACCGTCTGCGGCCCGTACACTGCATAACCCGCAGCCACTTGCGCGCTTCCCGGCTGCATGAAGACCGCTTCCGTCGGGTCAGCGCCGTCCGGGCAGCGCAATACCGAGAAGATCGTGCCGATCGACACGTTGACGTCGATGTTCGACGAGCCGTCGAGCGGATCGAACGTCAGCAGATAGTTGCCCTTCGGATAGCGGTTCGGAATCGGGAAGATCTTTTCCATCTCTTCCGATGCCATCGCGGCCAGGTTGCCGCCCCATTCGTTGGCTTCGAGCAGGATTTCGTTCGAGAGCACGTCGAGCTTCTTCTGCACTTCGCCCTGCACGTTTTCGCTGCCGGCGGAGCCGAGCGCATCGCCGAGCGCGCCCTTGCTCACCTGATAGCCGATTTGCTTGCAGGCACGCGCGACGACTTCGATGAGAAGACGCAAGTCGGCGGGCAGGTTCTGGTGTTCGCGCTGCTGCTCGATCAGATACTTCGTGAGCGTGGTACGGCTTGAAATGGAGGACATGCTGGGCTCCGGTGAGCGTTAGACGAATATTCACGATTCTAACCGCTCGATCCTGCTCGCCCGTGTGACAGCACCGGCCGTCGCCGCCATAAACAAGAATGGCCGCCGCGCGAAACATCGCGCGACGGCCACTGAACGGGCAAAGCGCGGTTACGCCGCCAATGCCTTTTCGACCACTTCGCGCACGTCGCGCGACTTCGCCTTCGACGCGACTTCGCTCAACGCCGCGTGCATCTTCTCGCGCAGCGCCGGCGTGAAGCGCCGCCACATCTCGAGTCCGCGCGCGAGCCGCGCCGCAACCTGCGGATTCAGCGCGTCGAGCGCGATGACTTGCTCGGCCCAGAACGCGTAGCCGGAGCCGTCGACCGCGTGGAACTGCGCGGGATTGCCGCTACAGAAGCTGAAGATGAGCGAGCGCGCGCGGTTCGGATTTTTCAGCGTGAACGCGGGATGCTGCATCAGCTGCCGCACGATATCGATCACCTTGCGCTCGTCGCCGCCGCGCTGCGTCGCCTGAAGCGCGAACCACTTGTCGATCACCAGCGCCTCCTTCTCGAAGCGGCGATAGAAGTCCGCCAGCGCCGCGTCCGCCACGGTCGCGTCCGCGCCAGCGGTTGCGCTCGCGAGCAGCAGCGCGGAAAGCGCGGCGGAGCGGTCCGTCATGTTGTTCGCGTCGTCGTACTGCTTTTGCGCGAGACGCACGGCGTCGCTCGGATCGTCGAGCTGGCTCAGATAGGCGAGCGCCAGATTCTTGAGCGCGCGCTTGCCGGCGTCTTCGGGCGTCGGCCGATACTCGCCCGGCGTCTGGTTCGCCTCGTAGACGGCGAGCCACTTGTCGCGCAACTGCGACGCGAGCCGGCGGCTCATGAACACGCGCGCCGCGTGGACGGCGGCCGGGTCCGACACGCTCATCTGCTCGGCGAGATAGCTCTCGGACGGCAGCATCAGCGCGAGTTCGCGGAAGGCGGGCGTGAGCGTGGTGTCGTCGAGCACTTGCGCGAACGCCGCGATGACTTCATCGCCGATCGAAAGCGTCTCGCCGTTGGCGGCGCGCCCGGCAAGCGCGAGCAACTCGCGCGTGGCGAGGCGCTGGCCGGCTTCCCAGCGGTTGAACGGGTCGCTGTCGTGCGCGAGCAGGAACGCGAGCTGTTCATTCGTGTAGTCGAATTCGACGATCACCGGCGCCGAGAAATTGCGCAAGAGCGAGGGCAGGGGCGCCTCGGCGACATCGACGAAGGTGAACGACTGCTCGCGCTCGGTGAATTCGAGCACGCGCGTCGTGCCGCTCGGCTCCTTTTCGCCTTCCAGACGCAGCGGCAGATCCGCCCCGTTTGCGCCGATCAGACCGACCGCGAACGGAATCAGCAGCGGTCCTTTCTGCGTCGCGCGGGCGGCTTCCGACGTCTCGCCGTAGCCTTGCGCGAGCGTCAGCGTGTACTTCTTGTTCGCGGCGTCGTAGGACGCGCGAACGGTGACGCGCGGCGTGCCCGCCTGGCTGTACCAGCGCTCGTATTGCGCGAGGTCGCGATGATTCGCGTCGGCCATCGCCTGACGGAAGTCGTCGCAGGTCACGGCCTGGCCGTCGTGGCGCTGGAAATAGAGATCCATGCCGCGCCGGAAGCCGTCGCGGCCGAACAGCGTCTGGTACATCCGCACGACTTCCGAGCCTTTCTCGTAGACGGTCATCGTGTAGAAATTGTTGATCTCGACGTAGCTCTCCGGGCGCACCGGATGCGCCATCGGGCCGGCGTCCTCGGCGAACTGCATCTGCCGCAGCACGCGCACGTCTTCGATGCGCTTCGTCGCGCGGGCGGCGGCGCTCGCCGCGCCATCGGCGTCGCCGGCGGCCATGTCGGCGGAGAACTCCTGATCGCGGAACACCGTCAGCCCTTCCTTCAGGCTCAGCTGGAACCAGTCGCGGCACGTCACGCGGTTGCCGGTCCAGTTATGGAAGTACTCGTGGCCGACCACCGCTTCGATATTCGAGAAGTCCGTGTCCGTCGCCGTTTCCGGATTGGCGAGCACGTACTTCGTGTTGAAGATGTTGAGGCCCTTGTTCTCCATCGCGCCCATGTTGAAGTCGCTCACGGCGACGATCATGAAGCGGTCCAGATCCAGTTCCAGCCCGAAGCGCTTCTCGTCCCAGCGGATCGAGTGGATGAGCGAATCCATCGCGTGGCGCGTCTTGTCGAGGTCGTGTTCCTCGACCCACACCTGCAACAGCTTCTCCTTGCCCGAGCCGGTCTTGATGCGTTCTTCCAGCGCGACGAGCTTGCCTGCGACGAGCGCGAACAGATAGCTCGGCTTCTTGAACGGATCTTCCCACTTCGCGAAGTGGCGGCCATCGGGCAGATTGCCTTCTTCGATGAGATTGCCGTTGGACAAGAGCACCGGATACGCCGCCTTGTCGGCGCGCAGCGTGACGGTGTAGGTGGCCATCACGTCCGGACGGTCAAGGAAGTACGTGATGCGCCGGAAGCCTTCCGCCTCGCATTGCGTGAAGAAGTTGCCGCTCGACACGTAAAGTCCCGAGAGCGTCGTGTTCTGCTCCGGATTGCAGATGCTTTCGATGCTCAGCTCGAACGCGTCGCCGGGAAGATCGCCGATCGACAGGCCGTTGTCGCTGGTCTGCACATCCGCGTGCGCCGCGCCGTTGATCGCCGCGCGCACGAACTCGAGTTGCTCGCCGATCAGTTCGAGGCGCGGCGCGTGGCCGGGCGCGTCCGGGTTGCGGCGCAGGCGCATGGTGTTCTTCACGACCGTGCGCGACGGCACGAGGTCGAATTCCAGCGCGACCGAATCGATGAGGAAAGCGGGCGGCGTATAGTCCTCGCGGCGAATCACAGCGGACGCGGTCGGTGCGGGCGTGTTGGACATGGCAAGATCTTCTCGGTGAGAGTGGCGGCCCGCTCGATCATGTGCATGAGTACGGCACGAATGCGGGCTCCGCAGGTCGAACCATTGTACAAAACGGTTGGCTATCGTGAGTCCGGTGAGTGGGACGCCGCAGTGCGACGTCGCCCGAAGCGCAGTCAACGAAGTGAGGATGACCATGAATCTCTCGATCCATCGCCTGATGCGCGCGGCCTGCCTGACGGGCGCGCTATGGCTCGCGGGCTGCACCACCTACGTCCAGACGCAGGTGACCGCGTTCTCGGACTGGACCGGCAGCGACGCCACGCGCACGTACGCGTTCGCTCGCGCTGACGAACAGCAGAACAGCATCGAGCAGAAGACTTATGAGACGCTCGTCGCGAGCGAATTGTCGAAATACGCGTTCAAGGAGGCGCCGCAAGCGAGCGCGCATTACCGGGTGGCGCTCGCGTATTCGGTGCGCGGCGACCTGGTGACGGTGCGCCGGCCCGTCTATTACGATCCATGGCCGTGGTACGGCTACTACGGCCGTCCCTTCTGGGGCCCGTGGGGCGGCTTCGGTCCATACGGCCCGTGGGGTCCGACGGGCTATGTCGACCAGAGTTACCCCGTCTATATTCACGCGCTGCAAATCCGCATGACCGACCGGGCGACCGGACGCGAGGTCTACAAGGTGACGGCGGTGAATTCGTCCGAAGACGCCTCGCTGTATCGCGCGATGCCGTATCTCGCCCGCAGCGCGCTCGCCGACTTCCCGCTCGGCAACGGCACGGTGCGCACGGTGACGCTGCCGGTGGACAAGAACGGCGGCATCGGCAACGAAACGGCGGCATCGCTCGATTCGACGGCGAGCGGGGCCGCGCCGGCACCGGCAACAGCGCCCAAAACTGCTGAGTGACGGTGGCTTGCGGCACGCCGGAACGCGCCAGCAGAGGGCATTCGACCGCGCCGCAATATATGCAGCGGCGGTCAATAAGCGATATATTCGCGGTCATGACAAAACCGTGTCCGCCCCATCCGAAAGCCGTTCCCGAGCCCGCCGCATGGGACGCCCGGCTCGCCCGCCGCCTCGTCACGCCGCTCGTCGGCACGCCCGTCACGCCGAATCATCTGACGACCGTTCGCCTTGCCATCGGGCTCGGCGGCGCGTACTACCTTTCGCTCGGCGACTTCTGGCTGTGCTCGCTCGGCGCGCTTCTGATCGCGCTGTCAAATTTCGTCGATCACACCGACGGCGAGCTTGCGCGCATCAGCGGTCAGTCGAGCAAGATCGGACACTTTTACGACCTTGCGTGCGACGCGCTCGTGACCGTACTGCTCTTCGCGGGCATCGGTTTCTACGTCGCCGTGCATCATCCTTCGTACGCGACGGCCGCGCAGTGGCTCGGCGGCGTGGCGGGCGTCGCGGTCGCGCTCATTTTCTTCCTGCGCATGCGCATCGAGTCGATGGTCGGCAAGTCCGGCACCAAGCAGGCTTCGGTCGCCGGCTTCGAAACCGAAGACGTGCTGTATCTGCTGCCGGTCGTGACGGTGCTGAACGGCATGACGCCGTTCTTGATCGCGGCGGCCATCGGCGCGCCGTTGTTCGCGGTGTTCGTCGCGGTGGACTACCGGCGCGTGACGCGCCGCGTGCGCGCCGAGGCCACCGTACGCGCCAAGGCACAGACGGCACAGTCGGCGCAGTCGGCGCACGCCGCGCGCAAGGACGGCAACGATTTCCAGGCGGTGAGATGAGCGATACGGCAACTCCGGTCAACCAGCAACCTCGACAGTCACACGCGGACCCTGCGAGCCTCCCGTCGTCGCGCGATATCGACGCGACCCTCAACGCGCGCCTCGCCTCGCTGCCCACGCCCAAACTGCACGCGGACTACGAGAAACAAGGCTCCTTCCTTTATCTCGACGAGTTCCTTCCGCGCGACTACACCGAACGCCTGATCGCCGCCGTGCACGACGTGATGCCGGCCGTGAACCGCAACTATCTGCCGGGCCACAAGGCAGGCGGCAGCGTGAGCCGTCATACGCTCGACAAGCTCGCGCCGTTCATCGCGGACCTGTACCGCTCGGAAGCGCTCATCAAGTGGCTGGGGGCGGTGAGCGGCGACAAGCTGCAACTCTCGCCCGAAGACGATCCTCACGCCTACGCGCTCTATTTTTATACGCGCCCCGGCGATCACATCGGCTGGCACTACGACACGTCGTACTACAACGGGCGCCGCTACACCATGCTGCTCGGCGTGATCGACGACTCGTCCTGCCGTCTCGACTATGAACTGCATACGCGCACGCCGAACGCGACGCCGGAACCCGGCTCGGTGCAGTATCCGCCGGGCGCGCTCGTGTTCTTCGACGGCGACAAGCTACGGCATCGCGTCACGCCGCTCGGCGAAAACGAGATGCGCGTGTCGCTCACGTTTGAGTACGTCACGAACCCGGAGATGCGGCCGTTCCAGCGTTTCATCTCGAACATGAAGGACTCGATCGCGTACTTCGGCTTCAAGCAGGTCTTTCGCCGCAAAGGCGGCAAAAACGGACAGGCATGAGTCGCGCGGGCACGTTTCTGCTCTCGATCGGCGTGGTGTTGTTCATCGCGCTGCTCGGCTGGCAAGGTTTCGGCTCGGTCGCGTCGACGCTCGCTGACGCGGGCTGGGGCCTCTTTGCGGTGGCCGCGTTTCACTTCGCGCCGCTCGCGCTCGACGCCGGCGCGATCAGCGTGCTCTTTTCCCGCAACGAACGCGACGTCGCGCTGCGCGACGCGCTGCTCGCGCGCTGGGCAGGCGAATCGGTCAATAGCCTGATGCCCGCCGGGCAGATCGGCGGGCCCATGCTGATGGTCCGCCATCTCTCGCAGCGCGGCATGCGCGCACGCGACGCCGCCGCCGTCATCACCGTGAGCACGACGATGCAGACCGTCGCGCAACTCCTCTTCGCGCTCGTCGGCGTCGTGCTGTTGACGAGCTACGCGGCGGGCGGCTCGTCGACGGTCGTGTCGATCGCGGTGCTCGCGGTCGTGGGCGTGATCGGCGCGATGATCTTCGGGTTCTATCTCGCGCAGCGGCGCGGTCTCTTCGGCCGTGCGATGCGCTTTGCGTCCGGCATCGCCGCGCGCTTCTCGAAGAAGCGCGACTGGTCGTCGCTCGTCACGCGCGCCGAGGCGGTCGATACGGCAGTGCACGCGCTGTATCGCGAGCGCGGCAAGGTGGCGGCGAGCTTCGGCCTGAGCCTTCTCGGCTGGATCGTCGGCACGGGCGAAGTCTGGATCGTGCTCGATCTGCTCGGGCATCCGGTCGGCTGGACGGAAGCGCTGCTGCTCGAAAGCCTCGGTCAGGCGATTCGCGGCGCGGCCTTTGCCATTCCCGGCTCGCTCGGCGTGCAGGAGGGCGGTTATCTGCTGCTCGCGCGCCTCGTCGGCCTGCCGCCCGAAACGGCGCTGGCGCTCTCGCTCGCCAAGCGCGCCCGCGAGCTCTTGCTCGGCGTGCCGGGCATCGTCTATCTGCATTTCGTTGAAAAAGGCTGGCAGCGCCGTCGTCTTGCGCGCGTGCCGGATATCGACTGATTCACCCTCGAAGGGAACAACAACCATGCGCGCAATTATTCTTGCGGCCGGGATGGGACTGCGTCTTGTTCAGCCCGAAGGCCAGCAAAAGCCGAAATGCCTGCTGCGCTTTGGCGACGCTTCGCTCCTCGAACGCCATCTTCATTATCTGAAGGGCGCGGGCGTCGATGAAATCGTCTTCGTCACCGGCTTCAAGCACGAACAGATCGAGGCGGAACTCGCGTCGATCGACTGGAAGCCGAAGACCGAAATCGTCGTGAACGAGGAATTCACGCTCGGCAGCGTGCTGTCCGTGCACACCGCGCGCGAGGCGATGACGCGCGGCGGCGACGTGCTGCTGATGGACGCCGACGTGCTTTACGACGAGCGCATCATCGAACCGCTGGTCGCGGGCGGAACCGTTAACCGCCTGCTGATCGACCGCGACTTCGAAGCCGGCGACGAGCCGGTGAAGCTGTGCATCGAGAACGGCGTGCCGGTGGAACTGCGCAAGCAGGTCGCGGCGGGCCTCGCGTACGACACCATCGGCGAATCGGTCGGTTTCTTCCGCTTCGACGAGAAGACGGCCGCGCGTCTTGCCGATATCGTCGCGGATTATGTCGAAACCGGCCGCGGGAAGATGCCGCACGAAGAAGCGGTGCGCGACCTGCTGCTGGAAAAAGCCCACGTGTTCGATATCGCCGATGTGACCGGCGCGCCGTGGATCGAAATCGACTTTCAGAACGACGTGAAGCGCGCAGCCGACGAAGTGCTGCCGCAGTTGCAACCGCTACGTCAGTTTGCAGGAGCCTCCCAACAATGAACGCACCCCGAACCATTCCCGTCGGCTACTCGCGCACCATGCGCCTGCGCGAGATGCTGCAAAGCAGCCGCCTCGAATTCCTGATGGAAGCGCACAACGGCATTTCCGCGCGCATCGCGAAGGAAGCCGGTTTCAAGGCGATCTGGGGCTCGGGCCTCTCGATCTCGGCGCAGTTCGGCGTGCGCGACAACAACGAAGCGAGCTGGACGCAGGTTGTCGATAACCTCGAATTCATGGCCGACGCGAGCGATCTGCCGATTCTGCTCGACGGCGACACCGGCTACGGCAACTTCAACAACGTGCGCCGGCTCGTGAAGAAGCTGGAGCAGCGCGGCATCGCGGGCGTGTGCATCGAGGACAAGCAGTTCCCGAAGACCAACAGCTTCATCAACGGCGAAGCGCAGCCGCTCGCCGACATCGACGAATTCTGCGGCAAGATCAAGGCCGGCAAGGATTCGCAAAGCGATCCTAACTTTTCGATCGTGGCGCGCGTCGAGGCGCTGATCGCGGGCTGGGGCATGGAGGAAGCGCTCAAGCGCGCCGAAGCGTATCGCCAGGCGGGCGCGGACGCGATCCTGATCCACAGCAAGCTCTCGAAGCCCGACGAAATCCTGACCTTCGCGCGCGAATGGGCCGGGCGCGGTCCGCTCGTGATCGTGCCGACCAAGTACTACAGCACGCCGACCGACGCGTTCCGTCAGGCGGGCATCAGCTGCGTGATCTGGGCGAACCATCTGATTCGCGGCGCCGTTTCCGCGATGCAGGCCATCGCGAAGGAAATCCACGACAGCGAAACGCTCGTCAATGTGGAAGACCGCATCGCGACGGTCAACGAGATCTTCCGCCTGCAAGACGCCGACGAATACTCCGCCGCCGAGAACATCTATCTGACGGCCGCCAACGAAAAGCGCAGCGCGGTCGTGCTGGCGGCGAGCCGCGGCGCGGGACTCGAAGCCGTGACGGCCGATCGTCCGAAAGTGATGTTGCCGGTCGCGGGCAAGCCGCTTCTGCGCCATCTCGTCGAGGCGTTCAAGAAGGAAGGCATCAACGACATCACCGTGGTCGGCGGCTACCGTGCCGATGCGATCGATACGTCGGGCGTGCGCCTCGTCGTCAACGACAAGCACGCGTCGACGGGCGAACTGGCATCGCTCGCGTGCGCCGCGAAGCACATCACCGGCGACACGGTGCTCTCCTACGGCGACCTGCTGTTTCGCAGCTATATCCTGCGCGATCTCGTCGAATCGCCGAGCGACTTCTGCGTCGTCGTCGATTCGTCGCAGACGCCGGAATCGGGCGCGTCCGCGACCGACTTCGCTTACTGCTCGCAACCGGATGACCGCGCGCTCTTCGGCCAGAAAGTGTGGCTGGAAAGCGTGGTCGGCGCGGGACACGCTCTGACCGAAGGACGCGCGCCGCAGGGCCGCTGGATGGGTCTCATCAATGTGCGCAGCGGTGCGCGCGACCGCCTGCTCGCGGTGCTCGCGCAGCTTCAGGCGCGGCCCGACTTCGATACGCTCGACATGGCCGCGCTGCTGAATGCGCTCGTCGCGGCGGGCGAGAAGATCGAAGTGCAGTACGTGCACGGCCACTGGCGCGGCGTGAACGACCTCGACGACTTCCGCCGCGCGGGCGACTTCGCACACGGGCAGACGCCGATCGGCTCGGAAGGTCTGGAGAACGCGCGTGATTGAGGCCGCCCAGTTCGTCGAGGCGGCGCGCGCGCGCGGCTTCGACTGGTATGCGGGCGTGCCGTGCTCGTTCCTCACGCCGTTCATCAACTACGTGCTGCAGGACGAATCGCTGCATTACGTGTCGGCGGCGAACGAAGGCGATGCCGTCGCGCTGATTGCAGGCGTGGCGCTTGGCGCGGGAAGCGGCACGGGGAACGGCGCGGGGAACGGCGAGCGCAAACGTCGCGGCATCGCGATGATGCAGAACTCCGGACTCGGCAACGCGGTGAGCCCGCTGACCTCGCTCACGTGGACGTTCCGGCTGCCGCAGCTTCTGATCGTGACGTGGCGCGGCCAGCCGGGCGTCGCCGACGAGCCGCAGCACGCGCTGATGGGCCCGATCACGCCGCAAATGCTCGACACGATGGAGATTCCGTGGGAGCTTTTCCCGACCGAAGCGGACGCCATCGGTCCGGCGCTCGACCGCGCGACCGAATACATGGACCGCACCGGCCGCCCGTACGCGCTCGTGATGCAGAAGGGCAGCGTCGCGCCGTACGAACTGAAGAAGACCGGGCTGTCGGGCGTGCGCTCCGGTCAAGCCGCTGCGCCGGTCGACCGATTCGCAGGCGAGCGCGTGACGCGTCATGCTGCGCTTGAGCGCGTGATCGCACGCACGCCTAAGGATTCGACCGTGGTGCTGGCCTCGACCGGCTTCTGCGGCCGCGAGTTGTACGCTATCGACGACCGCGAGAACCAGCTGTATCTCGTCGGCTCCATGGGCTGCGTGACGCCGATGGCGCTCGGGCTCGCGTTGTCGCGTCCGGATCTCACCGTCGTCGCGCTCGACGGCGACGGCGCGGCGCTCATGCGCATGGGCGCATTTTCGACGCTCGGCGCCTACGGCCCGTCCAACCTCATCCACTTGTTGCTCGACAACGGCGCGCACGAATCGACCGGCGGACAGGCGACCGTCTCGCGCGGCGTCGACTTCGCGTCGATCGCGTCGGCGTGCGGGTACGCGCTCGCGCTCGACGGCGACGACATCGGCGTGATCGACCGCCTCTTCGACGCGCAAGCGCCCGAAGGCGCGCGCTTCGCGCGGCTGTCGATCACCACGGGCACGCCCGCCGACCTGCCGCGCCCGAAAGTCACGCCGGAAGACGTGCGCGCACGTTTGCAACGACACATCGGAGAACGCTGATGCTGCTGCTCAATCCCGGCCCCGTCACGCTGACCGAACGCGTGCGCAACAGCCTGCTGCGGACGGACCTGTGCCATCGCGAGCCGGAGTTCTTCGACTTGCAGGACGAAGCGAGAACGCGGCTCGTCGCGGCGTACGATCTCGATCCCGCGAAGTGGACGGCGGTGCTAATGACCGGCTCCGGCACGGCTGCCGTCGAAAGCATGATCGCGGGCCTCGTGCCGGAAGGCGGGCGGCTGCTCGTCGTGGAGAACGGCGTGTACGGCGACCGCATCGCGCAGATCGCGGCGCAGTACGGCATCGAGCATGAAGTGCTGAAGTACGAATGGATGCAGGCGCCGGACACCGACGCGATCATCCGCATGATCGACGAGAAGGCGTTCTCGCACGTCGCAATCATTCATCACGAAACGACGACCGGCCGCCTGAATCCGCTGGATGCGCTCTCGCGGGCGTGCGCCCAGCGCGGCGTCGGCCTCTTGGTCGATGGCGTGAGCAGCTTCGGCGCGGAAGCAATCGACTTCGACGGCGGCGGCATCGTCGCGGTGGCGGCGACCGCGAACAAGTGCCTGCACGGCGTGCCGGGCGCGGCGTTCGTGATCGCGCGGCGCGACGCGCTGGCGAAGGCCGCGAGCCGCACCTATTACCTCGGCATCGCGCGGCTCGCAAAGTTGCAGGACGCGCGCAACACGCCGTTCACGCCGTCCGTGCACGCGTACTACGCGCTCGTCGAGGCGTTGCGCGAGTTCGAGGACGAAGGCGGCTGGCGCAAGCGCCACGCGCGTTATGCGGCGCTCGCCGAGCAAGTGCGCGCGGGCTTTGCTGCGCTGGGTATCGAGAGCGCGTTGCCGGCGGACGAGTCGTCGGTCGTGCTGCGCGCGTACCGGCTGCCGGCGGGCATCAGCTACGAAACGCTGCACGATGCGCTGAAGGCCAAGGGCTTCGTGATCTACGCGGGGCAGGGCGGCTTGTCGAAGACCTTGTTCCGCATCTCGACGATGGGCGCGCTCGATGCCAGCGACATGGATCGCCTGATCGCATCCGTCGCGGAACTGCTGCATTAACAGCTAACGGCCTTTGCAGAAGATCGCCGTGATGAAGGGCGCGACGTGGTGCACGTCCGCGTCGCTGCCCGCTGCGTCGACCTTTTCCTTCACGGCGTCGTCGCTCGCCCAGACGACCACGCCGTAAGCCGAATCCGCGATCGGCTCACCGTTTCCCTGTTTGAACATCGGATCGTCCTTCTGGTAGCCGACGACCGCATACACCTTGAAACCGTATGCCGTCAGCGTCGCGCCTTTGACCGCCTTGAATGCGTTGACCGAGTTCGGCTCGACACGCATGGGCTTCTTCTCGATCAAACCTTCTCGCTGAAGCGGCGCGATGAAGTCGTGCGCGGTGGAGTGGCAGTCGAGTTGCGCTTCGATTGCGCGTGCATGCGACGGCGCGGCCGACATGGCGAGCGCAATGGATGCGGCTAGGCGAAAGAAAAGCGCAGCGGCCTTCATAACGAATCTTCACGGTGATGGACGAAAGCTTGCACTTTAGCGAGCGCGCAAAAATTGTGCTCGAATGAGCGCGTCCGGTCCATCCCGCAAAGAAGAACGCCCTTCGTGCGAAGGGCGCTTCTTGAATACTCAGGCCGCCAGTTCCAGCGCCGTCGTCCGGCGCCGCTCCCGCTCGTGCACGCGCCTGCCTGCCGCGTAGGTTTCGAACACGGCGCGGTCATCGCCGAGCAGCGCGAACGCGAACAGCAGTTCTTCGAGCGACTCGACGCGCGCCGTGCGCCGGGCGAGCAGCGGCGTCGCGGCCGGATCGAGCACGACGAAATCCGCTTCGCTGCCGGGCGCGAGCGTGCCGATCTTGTCGTCGAGTTCGAGCACTTGCGCCGCGCCCGTCGTCGCGAGCCAGAACATGCGTGTCGCGCTCAGGTGATGCCCGGTGAGACGCGCGACCTTGTGCGCTTCGTTCATCGTCTGGAGCATGGAAAACGACGTGCCGCCGCCCACGTCCGTCGCGAGCGCGACCGGCATCTTGGACGCGCCAGCTTTCTCGAAATCGAACAAGCCGCTGCCGAGAAACAGGTTCGAAGTCGGGCAATGCGACGCCACCGCGCCCGTTTCGGCCATGCGCTGCCGGTCGGTATCGTCGAGATGGATGCAGTGGCCGTACACCGCGCGCCGCCGCAAGAGGCCGTAGTGATCGTAGACGTCCAGATAGCTGCGGTGCCCCGGAAACAGGCTTTCGACCCACTTGATCTCGTCGGTGTTCTCCGCGACGTGCGTCTGAATGAACACATCCCGATGTTGCTGCGCGAGCGCGCCGCACGCTTCCAGCTGCGCTTCCGTCGATGTCGGCGCAAAGCGCGGCGTCAGCGCGTAATGCTGACGTCCGCGGCCATGCCAGCGCGCGATGAGCTCGGCGCTGTCGTCGTAGCCGGATTGCGCCGTGTCGCGCAGAAACTCGGGGCAGTTGCGATCCATCAGCACCTTGCCCGCCACCATGCGCAGATTGCGCGCCTCGCTCTCGGTGAAGAACGCATCCGCGGATTGCTTGTGCACCGTGCAGTAGACGAGCGCCGTCGTCGTGCCGCAGGCGAGCAGTTCATCGAGGAAAAAGCTCGCCGTCTCGCGCGCGACGGCCGGGTTCTCGAAGCCGCGCTCGGTCGGAAACGTGTACGTGTTGAGCCACGGCAGAAGACCCGGCGCGGGCGACGCGATCATGTCCGTCTGCGGAAAGTGAATGTGCGAGTCGATGAAGCCCGGCACGATCAGCTTGTCGCGCATGGTGTACACGGTCGCGTCCGCGCCGAGCCTGTCGCGCAGCGACGCGTACGCGCCCGCCGCGACCACTTTGCCGTCCTCGACGATCAACAGGCCGTCGGCCTCGTACACTGCGCCGTCGGCGGCGAGCGCGGGGTCTTCGCGGAAGGTGAGCAACTGGGCGCGGTAGGCGGTCTGAGTCATGGTGCAACGTCTCCGATTTCTAGTGATGTCTACAACTGCGAAAGCAATACGAGCGAGAAGGCCGCGATGATCCACATCGCCGGCTTGATTTCCTTCGCGCGCCCGGTCGCGGCCTTGAGCACGACGAACGCGAGAAAGCCGTACGCGACGCCGTCGGTGATCGAGTAGGTCAGCGGAATCAGGATCATCGCGAGGAACGCGGGAATGGCCTCGTCGAATCGATGCCATTCGATCTGCGTGATCGCTTCCATCATGAACACGCCGACCAGCACGAGCGCGGGCGCGGTCGCGATCGCCGGAACGAGCGACAGGAGCGGCGAGAGGAACAGGAACGGCAGGAAGCACAACCCCGCGACGACTGCGACGAGACCGGTGCGCCCGCCCGCCGAGATGCCTGCCGCCGATTCGATATACGCGTTCGCGGGACTCGTGCCGAGCGGCGCGGAAACGAGCGCCGAGAAGGCGTCGACCATCATCGACTGCCGGATGTTGCGCGGGTTGCCGTTCGCGTCGAAGAGCTTGCCGGCCTCCGAGATCGCCATGAACGTGGAAAGCGCGTCGAAGAACGACGTGAACAGCATCACGAAGATGAACGGCCAGTAGACCACTTTCAGCGCGCCCGTGAGGTCCAGTTGCCAGATGCCCGAGAAGTCCGGCGCGGAGAACAGGCCGTTCCAGTTCACGAGCGTTTTCGTGGCGATGGCGGCGGGCCAGTACGCGGTGCCGTCGCCCCAGACGCGGCCGATAGGAATGGCGATGATCGTCGTGAACACGATGCCGAGCATCAGCGCGCCGGTCACTTTGCGCGCGACGAGAATCGTCGTGACGGCGAGGCCGATCAGGAACGTGATGACCACCGGATTGAGCGAGGCCGAATGCACGATGGTCACCGGATCGCCGACGACGAACTTCGCGTTCACGAGCCCGATGAGGCTGATGAACAAGCCGATGCCGCAGGACACCGCATGGCGTAGGTTCGCGGGAATCGCATCGACGACGAGCTTGCGTGCGTTGAATACCGCGAGCACCGCGAAGATCACGCCGGCCCAGAACACACAGCCGAGCGCCGTTTGCCACGGCATCTTGCCGCCGTGGACCATCACGAAGGCGAAGAGCGCGTTCATGCCCATGCCGGGTGCGACCAGCACGGGATTGCGCGCATAGAGGCCCATCGCGCAGCTGCCGAGAAAGCTGACGATGACGGTTGCCGTGAGCGCGGCCGGAAACGGCACGCCGGCCTGCGAAAGAATGCCCGGGTTGACGACGATGATGTACATCGCCGTGAGAAACGTCGTGATGCCCGCGACGATCTCGGTTTTCGTGCGCGAGCCGGCCGCGCGAATGCCGAAGAATCGTTCGAGGGCGGTGGTGTCGCGTTGTGTTGTTGCTGTGGTATCCATCTGTCTTGCTTTAGTGCGGTTAGTGCTTGGGGTTACTGCTTCCAGTACGCGTCGAGGCGCGCGACCATCGCGGCGCGTTCCTCGTCGGTGACGAACGAGGCTTCCAGGCTGTTCTTCAACAGCGTGTAGACCTCTTTGTCGGAGAGCTTCAGCGCATCGACGATGGCGAAGTAGTTCGCGTTGACGTAGCCGCCGAAGTACGCGGGATCGTCCGAATTGATCATCACCGCGACGCCCTGATCCAGCAGGTCTTTCAGCGTGTGCTTGGTCATGTCGTCGAACACGCAGAGCTTGATGTTCGAGAGCGGGCACACGGTCAGCGCGATGCGCGCATCCGCGAGACGCGCGACGAGCGCCGCGTCCTCGATGCTGCGTACGCCGTGATCGACGCGATCCACCTTGAGCACGTCCAGCGCCTCGTAGACATACGCGGGCGGACCTTCCTCGCCCGCATGCGCGACGAGCTTCAGCCCGCGCTCACGCGCTTTCGCGAAGACGCGCTCGAATTTCGACGGCGGATGTCCGCGTTCCGACGAATCCAGCCCGACGCCGATCAGCCGGTGCGCGTACTGGTCGAAGAGCGGCAGCGCGCGCTCGTACGTGGCGAGCGCGTCTTCCTCCGACAGATGACGCAGGAAGCAGAGAATCAGCTTCGACGTGAGGCCGCGCTTCTCGCCTTCCGCAAGCGCGCGCTCGATGCCCGCGACGACCGTCTCGATGGCGACGCCGCGCTCCGTATGCGTTTGCGGGTCGAAGAAGATTTCCGCGTGCGTGACGTGGTCGGCGAGCGCGCGCTCGACGTAGGCCATCGTCATGTCGTAGAAATCGGCTTCATGCAAGAGGACGCTCGCGCCCGCGTAATAGATGTCGAGGAACGACTGCAGGTCGGTGAACGCGTACGCGGCGCGCAGCGCGTCGATGGAGTCGTACGCGAGCTTCACGCCGTTCCTTTCGGCAAGCGCGAAGATCAGTTCCGGCTCGAGCGAGCCTTCGATGTGAATGTGCAGTTCCGCCTTCGGCGCGCGCGCGATCTTGTCGGCGAGTGTGGGATTCATGGGCTGGGTTCTTATGTCGATGCTAGGGGCTTCCGCTCGGGGTCAAGCGGTCTGTTGCGACGACGCGGAAAGCTCGGCACGCGCTTCCACGGCCTGCAGCAGCTGGGCGGCTGCCGCGACGGCGATCACTTCGGGCGCTTTGTCGACGATGCCGTCGATGCCGATCGGACACACCATCCTCGCGATGCGCGCGGGGTCGATGCCGCGCGCGGCGAGCCGGTGCTCGAACTGCCTGCGCTTCGTGTGCGAGCCGATCATGCCGAAGAACGCGAAGTCGCCGCGCGCGAGAATGCGTTCGGCCAGAACGAGATCCACCGCATGGTTGTGCGTCATGACGATGAAGTACGTGCCGGCCGGCGCGTTGTCGACGGCTTCGTCGGGCGCGTCGTTCGGCTCGATCGTCACGTTGTCCGGCACGAACTGCGCGGCCGGAAACGCGGCGTCGCGCTCGTCGACCCAGCGCACGTGACAGGGCAGCGTGGCGAGCACGCGCACGAGCGCCGCGCCCACGTGACCCGCGCCGAACAGCACCACCTGAAAGTCGCGCGGCGCGATGGTTTCGGTGAGCAGCGCGCCGCTCTCGTCGAAGCCCGCGCCGTCCCACAACAGGCAGTCGGCGCTGTCGGCGCCCGGCTCGGGATCGGACAGCATCACGGCGTCGGGCATCGGCGCGAAAGAGACGCTGCGCACCGTCGAAAGCCCGGCCGCCGTGCGTTTGGCGAGCGAAGTCACCCAGTTCAGGTCCGATACGTCGAGCCGCTCGAACGCGAGCACGACCGCGCCGCCGCAGCACTGGCCGAGGCTCGGACCGAGCGCGAAACGCTCGAGCCTGCGCATGCGCGGGCTGCGCATGCCGTCCTTCAGCACTTGCCGGGCGGTTTCGATCGCCTTCCATTCGAGATGGCCGCCGCCGATCGTGTAGCGGGCGTCCTCGCGCGTGACGATCATCTTCGTGCCCGGCTCGCGCGGTGCGGAGCCTTCGACACGCGCGACCGTCACGAGCACGACGGCGTCGCCGTGCGCGAGCAGGTGTTGCAGGTCGTTCAGCCAAACTTGCATGGATGAGGCTCCGGGAGAGGATCGGGTTGTTGCGTCGTCGCAGGCGCTAGTTTACCGGGGCGGCGGACTCGGCTTCGACGGCAAGCGAAGCCAGCGCGTCGAGAATCGCTTCGGGCGTGGCGGGCGCGCGCAGCTTCGGGGCGTCCTGCGCATCGGGCGAAGCTCCCGCGATCGCCGCGCGGATCGCGAGCAGCACCGAAAACGCGAGCAACAGCGGCGGCTCGCCGACCGCCTTCGAGCGGAAGATGGTCGGCTCGACATTCTCGTTGCCCGCGCCGCGAAAGAGCGCGACGTGGAACGCGGCGGGCGTGTCGTTGACGGCGGGAATCTTGTAGGTGGAAGGCGCGTGCGTCATCAGGCGTCCGTCGCGGTTCCACCACAGTTCCTCGGTCGTGAGCCAGCCCATGCCCTGAATGAAGCCGCCTTCCACTTGACCCAGGTCGATGGCCGGATTGATCGAGCGCCCTGCGTCGTGCAGCACGTCCGCGCGCAGCAGCTTCCATTCGCCGGTGAGCGTATCGACGACGACTTCCGACACCGCCGCGCCGTACGCGAAGTAGTAGAACGGATGGCCCGTCAGCGTCTTCGCGTCCCAATGGACTTTGGGCGTGGCGTAGAAGCCGTCGGACCACAACTGCACGCGGGCGAGATACGCCGCCGCGACCAGTTGCTCGAACGGCATTTGCCCGCCGTTCGCCTCGACAACGCCGCCGTGAAAGCGCACGTCGGCCGCTGCGCCGCCGAGTTGCTTCGCGGCCAGTTCCGCGATCCGCTCGCGGATGGTCAGCGCCGCCGCTTCCGCCGCCTTGCCGTTGAGATCGCTTCCGGTGGATGCCGCCGTCGCCGACGTATTGGCGACCTTGGACGTATCGGTGGCCGTCACGCGCACGCGCGCGAGGCCGATGCCGAGCACGCTCGCCACCACTTGCGCGACCTTCGTGTTGAGCCCCTGGCCCATTTCCGTGCCGCCGTGATTGACGAGCACCGAGCCGTCCTTGTAGACATGCACGAGCGCGCCGGCCTGATTCAGAAACGGCACGTTGAACGAGATGCCGAACTTGACCGGCGTGAACGCGATGCCGCGCTTGAGCACGTCGTTCGTCGCGTTGAACGCGGCGATCGCTTGGCGGCGCGCGTGGTAATGGCTCGTCGCGATCAATTCGTCGGTGAGCGGGGCGAGGACGTTGTCCGCGACCGTCTGGCCGTACGGCGTCACGTTGCGCTCGTCGATGCCGTAATAGTTCGCGCGCCGCACATCGAGCGGATCGCGCTTCAGCCGATGCGCGATTTCATCGAGCATCACTTCCATCACGAGCGCGCCTTGCGGACCGCCGAAGCCGCGAAACGCCGTGTTCGACTGCGTGTTCGTCTTGCAGCAGAACGCGCGGATATCGACATCGCTCAAGAAGTACGCGTTGTCGAAGTGGCAGACGGCGCGCGTCGCGACCGCGCCCGACAAGTCCGCCGAATAGCCGGCCCGCAGCGCGATCTCGACGCGCGCGCCGACGATGCGCCCGTCGTCGTCGAAGCCCGCTTCGTATTCGTAGACCGCGTCGTGGCGCTTGCCCGTGATCATGAAGTCGTCGTCGCGATCGGCGCGCAGCTTGACCGGGCGCTTCAGCACATGCGCGGCGAGCGCCGCGACGCACGCGAAGAGCGCCGATTGCGATTCCTTGCCGCCGAAGCCGCCGCCCATGCGCCGGCATTCGCACACGACCGCGTGCGTCGGCCAGTCGAGCATGTGCGCGACGACCTGCTGCATTTCGCTCGGATGCTGCGTCGAACTGTAGACGAGCATGCCGTCCGCTTCCTTCGGCACCGCGTACGCCACCTGGCCTTCGAGATAGAACTGCTCCTGCCCGCCGACCTCGAATTCCCCGGCGATGCGATGCTTCGCGCCCGCGATGCGCGCGTCCGGATCGCCGCGTTTCAGATGCAGCGGCGGCAGCACGAACAGCTTGCGCGCCTTGGCTTCGCGCGGCGTGAGCACGGCTTCGAGCGGCTCGTAGCGCACGACATCGTCGCTTTTGGCGAGCGCGGCGGCGCGGCGCGCCAGGTCGTGCGTCTCGGCGATCACGGCGAACACCGGCTGGCCGAGGTACTGCACTTCGTCGGCGGCGAGGATCGGGTCGTCGTGCAGCACAGGGCCGCAGTTGTTCTCGCCGCGAATGTCGGCGGCGGTCAGAACCGCGACGACGCCGGGCGCGGCACGCACGGCGTCGAGATTCATCGAGACGATGCGCGCGTGCGCGTACCGCGACAGCCCGAGCGCCGCGTGCAGCGTGCCGCGCAATTCGCGGATGTCGTCGGTGTAGACCGCCTCGCCGCTCACATGCAGCGCCGCCGATTCGTGCGGCAGCGCGGCGCCCGCGGCGTCGGCGTCGGCGGGGCGGGCTGCGGCATCCAGTGCCGTATCGAGTGCGATGGGTTCGCTCGCCTTGTTCATGGCTGCTCCTCGGAGATCGACGCATGCGCGGCGTACGCGAACGCGTTCACTTGGGCCAGCGCGAGCGGCGCGTCGGCGCGCGTCTCCAGATGAAAGCGCCGCAGCAGGTTGCGCGCCACCTTCGCCCGATACGCGCTGGATGCGCGCATGTCGGTGAGCGGCTGGAAGTCGGCATCGAGCGCGTTCATGGCTGCGCGCACGGTGTCGTCGCTCCACTGCGCGCCGACGAGCGCCGCTTCGGCCTGCGCCGCGCGCTTGGGCGTCGCCGCCATGCCGCCGAACGCAATCCTCGCGCGCGTCACGCGATGGCTGTCGTCGAGCCGGATCGCGAAGGCGGCGCAGACGGCGGAGATGTCCTGATCGTAGCGCTTCGCCACCTTGTACGTCCGGAACCGCAAGTCCGCGCCCGAGCGCGGCACGCGAATCGCCGCGACGAATTCGCCCGGCTGAAGCGCGGTCTTCTGATACGCGAGATAGAACGCGTCGAGCGGCATCGTGCGAGTCTTGTCGCCGAGTTGCAGCACGAGTTCGGCGTCGAGCGCGATGAGCGCGGGCATCGAATCGCCGATCGGCGAGCCGTTCGCGATGTTGCCGCCGAGCGTGCCCGCATTGCGGATCGGGCGCGACGCGAAGCGCGTCCACAGTTCGGCGAGTTCCGGGTAATCGGCGGTGAGCGCGGCATAGGCATCTTCGAGCGATGCCGCCGCGCCGATCGTCAGCGTCTGCGCGTCGCGCTCGATGCGCTTCAGTTCCTCGACGTTGCCGATAAAGAGGATGTCGCCGAGATCGCGAAACTGCTTGGTGATCCACAGACCGATATCCGTGCTGCCCGCGAGCAGCCGCGCGTCCGGGTTCGCTGCCCGGAGGCGGGCGAATTCGGCGCGCGTGACGGGCGCATGGAACGCCGGCGCACCGAAACTTTCGCCGCGCGCGTCCGGAGCGCGGTACTCGAACGTCTGTTCGCGTCGCAAGCCGGCGAGCGTTGCGCGGATCGCATCGCGGTCGAAAGCCGGCGGCGGGTAGTCGAACATGCGCTCGGCGGCGTCGATGATCGGCCGGTAGCCGGTGCAGCGGCACAGATTGCCGGAAATGGCGGCGGCGATTTCGTCGCGCGAGGGCGGGCCGGCATCGCGCGGATGGGCGTGATACAGCGCCCACAGGGACATGACGAAGCCCGGCGTGCAGAAGCCGCATTGCGAGCCGTGGCAATCGACGAGCGCCTGTTGCACCGGGTGCAGCGCGCCGTCGGCGTTGCGCAGATCTTCGACGGTGAAAAGCGCGCGCGAATCGAGCGTCGGCAGAAGCTGGATGCACGCGTTGACGGCCTTGAGCGCGAGCTCGCCCGCTGAATCGAGTTCGCCGACGACCACGGTGCACGCGCCGCAATCGCCTTCGGCGCAGCCTTCTTTGGTGCCGGTGCAGTCGTTCGCGCGCAGATGCTGAAGCACGGTGCGCGTGGCGGGCGCATCGGCGATGTCGCGGACGGCGCCGCGGTGCAGGAAGCGGATGGTGTGCGTTGTCATGAGCCGGGCAGGGACATTGCGGACCAGGCGCGCGTTACGCGGTTTCCGCTGCATCCCGAAATTCGGGCATGTCATGCGGACTGCGCGCACGTAGATCGCCATCCAGCCTCGACCATAGCACCGCAATATCCCAAAAATATTTTTGGGATCGTATTCAGATTATGCGGAAGCGCTGATGCGGGGAAGTGAAATGCGAGGGAAAGGCAAGACGCGCGGGACGTGAATGCCCGCGCCGAAGGCGAGTCAAAGCGCCGCCGCCCGCGTTTTGCGCCTCGACCGGAGGCTCAACGCAACCAGCGCGAAGATAATGGCGAACGCGACCAGCGACCACTGCGGCAGCGAGAGCCCGAGAATCGGCGGATAAGCGGTCTCGCAAAGCCCCGCCACCTTGAAGACTTGCGGCAGCCAGCGCGCGGGCGGGAGGCTGTCGACGACGGGTTGCAACGCGTCGAAGCCGCAGCTGAAGCCGGGATTCGCCTGAATGTAGACGTGCCGCGCGGCCGTGGCCAGCCCGCCGAGCGCCGAAAGCGCGACGAGCGCCTCCAGCAGCGCGACGCCGCGCCAGCCGTTGAAGCCCGCGCCGAGAAACGCGAACACGGCGATCAGCACGAAGAAGTAGCGCTGGATGATGCAAAGCGGACACGGGTCTTCGCCATGGAAGAACTGCAGATACAGCGCCCCGGCGACGAGCGCGAGACACACGAAGCCCAAGAGCGTCAAGAGCCGACGCTCGCGGCGCAGCGCGCGGTCGTCCTCGTGCATCGTGAATTGATGTAGATGGTTGTTCATTGTTTCGCAACGTTTCGAGAAGGAAGCACCTGACCGGGCGGGCATCGCGCAGGAATTCTAGCGCGATCGCCCGGTGCGAAACACAGCCGCGTTTTCGTGACCGATGCGGCGTGTCAGCGCGTCGTCTCCAGCACGGCTTCGACCGCGCGTCCGATGGAGAGCAGCGTGTCGTCGGCGTTCGGCGCGCCCGCGAGCATCAGGCCGACGGGCGCCTCGCCGCGCCGATGACACGGCAGCGACAGCGCGCAGGCATCGAGGAAATTGAAGGTCGTCGGGTTGCGCAGCACGAGCGCGTTGGTGCGCGCGAAGCGGTCGTCGTCGGCTTCAAGATCGGCGATGCGCGGCGGCAGCACGGGCACCGTCGGGCAGACAATGGCGTCGAAGCGTTGCCAGAGCGTCGTGCGCGCGGCCTCGATCATGGCGGCGCGCGCCTCGCACAGTTCGATGTAGTCCGCGGCGCTCGCGGTTTCCGCGCGCATCAGACGCGCGAGCACGCGCGGGTCGTATTCGCTTGCGTGCTCGGCAATCAGCTTGCGATGCCACGCGTACGCCTCGATCGCCACCAGCCCGAAGCGGTTGATTTCCGGCAGGCGGTCGAGCGGCGCGAAGCGCACGTCTTCCACCAGCGCGCCGGCAGCGGCGAGATGATCGACCGCCGCCTGCACGGCCTGCGCGACAGGCGCTTCCACGCCGTCCGTCACGTAATTCGTGAGCACGCCGAGGCGCACGCCGTCGAGCGGGCGGGTGGCGGGCACGTCCGGCTCGCGCCCCGCCAGAATGCGGTCGACGAGCGCGCAGCACGCGACCGTCGCGCCGATCGGGCCGAACGAATCGAGCGTCTTGGAAAGCGGCACGCCGCCTTGCTTCGGAATGCGGCTCGCGGTCGGCTTGAAGCCGGTCAGGCCGCAGAACGCGGCGGGAATGCGCAGCGAGCCGCCCGTATCGGTGCCGAGCGCGACGGCGGCCATGCCGTCCGCGACCGATGCTGCCGCGCCCGACGACGATCCGCCCGCGATGCGCGCGTCGTCCCGCCCGTTCGCCCGGTACGGCGAGCGCGGCGTCCCGTAGTGCGGATTCAGGCCGAGCCCCGAAAACGCGAACTCGCTCATGTTCGTGCGTCCGACGATCACCGCGCCCGCGCGGCGCAGGCGCGCCACCGTGACGGCGTCGGCGCGGGCGGGCTCCGCGTTCGCGAGCACGCGCGATCCGGCGCGCGTCACCTGACCTTCGACATCGAAGAGATCTTTCACGGACACCGGAATGCCCGCGAGCGGCGAGAGCACCGTGCCGGCGCGGCGCAGCGCGTCGTGGGCGTCGGCGGCGGCGCGGGCGTGTTCCGCATCGACCTGAAGGAAGACGGTCGAGCCCTGGCCGTTGGGATCGGCGATCCGTTCCAGCGCGGTCTCGACGAGCGCGCGGCTCGTCGTGCGGCCGCACTTCAGTTCTGCGGCGAGGAGGGCTAGCGGGGGGAACTGCGGCGAAGTGGTCGGCATGGCATCGAGCAGTGGCGTTGCCGGCGGCGGCGCAGGCGAAGCGTGCGGCGGGCTTCGGTCATCGTGCCGGCGGCGGTCCGATGCGGGCGGCGGCGCGGCGCATCGGCGGTGAAAGGGGCGGGCGGTTGGCGAATTCAAGCCGGATGCCCAAGGTGGCTGTCATTCTAAGCCAGCGCAGTAAGAAATACCCGACCTCGCGATGAGTCGTGTGTCTAGATCGTCCGCGAGAAGCGCCGGAGGCTGGCCTGTCCCAGATAGCGGTCGAACACCGATGCGACGTTGCGCACGAGCATGCGTCCGGCCGGCAGCACGCGAATGGCGTCCGGCGCAATGTCGATGAGGCCGTCGTCGGCCATCGGCGCGAGGCGCGCGAGTTCGGGCGCGAAGGCGTCGGCGAAGACGATGCCGTGTTCGCGCTCGACGTCCGCGAACCGCAGGACGCCGCCGCACATCAGCCGCATGATGACGTCGCGGCGCAAGAGGTCGTCGGCGGTGAGGCGCACGCCGCGCTGAATGGGGAAGCGGCCCGCGTCGATGGCGGCTGCGTAGTCGGCGAGATCGCGCGCGTTTTGCGCGTAGACGTCGCCGACCTTGCCGATGGACGACGCGCCTATGCCGATCAGATCGCAGTCCGCATGCGTGCTGTAGCCCTGAAAGTTGCGCTGGAGCGTGCCGGCCTCGAAGGCGCGGGCGAGTTCGTCGCCGGGCAGCGCGAAATGGTCCATGCCGATGTAGACGTAGCCCGCATCGCTCATCCGCTCGATCACGCGCTGCAGAATGGCGAGCCGCACGGCGGCCGAAGGCAGCGCCGCTTCGTCGATCTGACGCTGCATCTTGAAGAGCGCGGGCATGTGCGCATAGCCGAACACGGAGACGCGGTCCGGGGCGAGCGCGATGATCGTATCCAGCGTGCGCGTGAAGCTCTCGACGCTCTGATGCGGCAAGCCGTAGATCAGATCGACGCTCACCGACTCGAAGCCGTGCTCGCGCGCCGCGCGCATCACGTCCTCGGTCATCGCGCGCGGCTGGATGCGGTTGACGGCCTGCTGCACGCGCTCGTCGAAGTCCTGCACGCCGAGGCTCAGCCGGTTGAAGCCGAGTTCGCGCAGCACGTTGATGGTTTCGGCGGACGCTTCGCGCGGATCGACTTCGATCGAATATTCGGCGCGCGCATCGGGCACGAGATTGAAGTGCTCGGCGGTCGCGGCCATGAGTTCGGCCATCTCGCCGTGCGAAAGGAATGTCGGCGTGCCGCCGCCCCAGTGAAGCTGCGTGACGGGGCGGCGCGTATCGAAGCACGCGGCCTGCATCGCGAGTTCGCGCTTCATGCGGTCCAGATACGGGCGGGCGTGCGCGCGGTTTTTCGTCGCGACCTTGTTGCAGCCGCAGTAGAAGCAGACGGTGTCGCAGAACGGAATGTGGAAGTACAGCGACAGATCCGCCGATGCGCCGCCCTGGCGTGCGGCTTCGAAGTAGTGCGCGGGATCGAACGCATCCGTGAACTGGACGGCCGTGGGGTACGACGTGTAGCGCGGGCCTTGCGCGTCGTAGCGCGCGAGCAGGTCCGGGCGAAAGAGGGTGTCGGCGAGAGTCATGGGCAGCCTTGGAGTTGCGCCGATCTTACGCGGGCGCGTGCGCGCGCGCCTTGCGTGATAACGTCGCAGCCGCTTTGGCTTGGCATGGGAGAATGGAGGATCGTCCGCTGTCTCGTTCTTGCCATGTCAATTTCGTCTTCGTCCCCTCATGCCTGCCGCGAAGGATGCGGCGCGTGCTGCATCGCGCCGTCCATCACGAGCGCCATTCCCGGCATGCCCAACGGCAAGCGCGCGGGCGAGCCGTGCGTCCAGCTCGACGATGACCTGCGCTGCAAGATCTTCGGCGATCCGCGCCGGCCCGCGTGCTGCGGCGGCCTGCAGCCGTCGGCCGAGATGTGCGGCGAAACGCGCGAGCACGCCGTTCAATGGCTCGCGCGGCTCGAAATCGACACGCAACCGCAATGAACTTCGTGTGTCCAAGCACCGTCACGACATTCAGTAGAGGAGATTCCCGCATGCCACGACCCGTCGCGCCGCTCAGGCGCCGGTTGCTGCTGGGCGCGCTCGCCGCGTGGCCGGCACTCGCGCTCGTATCGACGGCGCATGCCGCATCCATCTTTCCGTTTATTCCGGATCACTACACATTTTCGCAAAAGCAGGTACAGGAAGCGGTCGCGCGCAAGTTTCCGCTGGAACGCACCGCGCGGCAGATTTTCGATGTCGTGCTCAGCAATCCTGTGGTCGGCATGGCGGCGGACCGCAACCGCGTCACGGTGCGCGTGGACGCGCGGCTGTCCACGCCCTTCATGCCGAACCCGGTGAACGGCGCGTTCACGTTGTCGACGCAACTGGCCTACGACGCACCGAGCCGCTCGGTCGTGCTCGTCTCGCCAACAGTTGACGATTCGCAGCTAACCGGCGACGCTGCCCAGTACAACCAACAAATTGCGGCGGCCGGCGCGCTGCTCGCCGCGCAATTGCTCGACCGCTATCCGATCTACACGTTCAAGCCGGAAGAGCTGCAATTTGCGGGCGTGTCTTACGAACCCGGTACAATCACAGTCCTTACAAACGGCATACGCGTTCAGATTGTCGAGAAGTGATTCGAAATCTCGGCGCGCAGTGCTGCACACCCACAGCAAAAAAGCGAACAAGGGCTGACGGATGGACTGGATTTTGATGGTGAAGGCGCTCGTGCTGGGCGTCGTGGAAGGCTTGACCGAGTTTCTGCCGGTGTCGAGCACGGGGCACCTGATCGTCGCGGGCAGTCTGCTCAATTTCACCGACGCGCAAGCCAAGACGTTCGACGTCGTCATTCAGTTCGGGGCGATTCTGGCGATCTGCTGGGAGTACCGCGCCAAGATCGGCTCGGTGGTGGGCGGGCTCGGCAGCCGTCCGGACGCGCGGCGGTTTGCGATCAACGTCATCATTGCGACGATTCCGGCCATCGTTTTGGGCCTGTTGCTCGAGAAGAAGATCAAGTCGGTGCTGTTCTCGCCGGTGCCGGTGTCGGTCGCGCTGATCGTCGGCGGGATCGTGATTCTGTGGGCGGAGGCGCGCCAGCGGGATCGCGGGGCGCCGCCGCGCGTGCATTCGGTCGATGACCTCTCGTACGCCGACGCGCTCAAGGTCGGCCTCGCGCAATGTCTCGCGCTGATTCCGGGCACCTCGCGTTCGGGCGCGACGATCATCGGCGGCATGCTCTTCGGGCTGGAGCGCCGCGCGGCCACCGAATTCTCGTTCTTCCTCGCCATTCCGATCATCTTCGGCGCGACGCTCTACGAAATGGCCAAGTACTGGCGCTCGCTCAGCGTGAACGACCTCGGGCTCTTCGCCGTCGGGCTCGTGTCCGCGTTCGTGAGCGCCTTCATCTGCGTGCGCTGGCTACTGCGTTATGTCGCCTCGCACGATTTCACGGCGTTCGCGTGGTATCGCATCGGTTTCGGGCTGCTGATCCTGATCGTCGGCTATAGCGGCGGGTTGAGCTGGGCGGACTGATCCGGCTCGCGTGCCGCACAAAAGACAACGCCACGGCTAGCCGTGGCGTTGTCTTTTTCAGCGCGACTTACTTGCGGCGAAAGAGCAGATCCCAGACGCCGTGTCCGAGCCGCAAGCCGCGCCGCTCGAACTTCGTCACCGGCCGGTAATCCGGACGCGGCGCGTAGCCGTCCGCGGTATTTTCGAGCGTCGGTTCCGCCGACAGCACGTCGAGCATCTGCTCCGCGTAGTTCTGCCAGTCGGTCGCGAGATGCAGATAGCCGCCCGGCTTCACGCGCGAGCTTAAGAGCGAGACGAACTTCGGCTGAATGAGCCGGCGCTTGTGGTGCCGCGCCTTGTGCCACGGATCGGGAAAGTAGATGTGCACGCCGTCGAGACTCGCGGGCGCGATCATGTGTTCGAGCACATCGACCGCGTCGTGCTGGAGGATGCGGATGTTGCCGAGCTGCTGCTCGCCGATCAGCTTCAACAGCGCGCCGACGCCCGGCTCGTGCACTTCCACGCCGATGAAGTCGTCGCCGGGGCGCGCGGCCGCGATTTCCGCCGTCGTCGCGCCCATGCCGAAACCGATCTCCAGCACGCGCGGCGCCTGCCGGCCGAAGACGGCGTCCCAGTCCGCCAGTTCCGGCGCGTACGGCACGACGAAACGCGGACCCAGTTCGTCCATCGCGCGTTGCTGCCCCGGCGAAACGCGGCCCGCGCGCGTCACGAAACTGCGAATGCGCCGATGATGCAGCGGCTGCGATGCCGCACTCTCGGTACGCTCACCGGCGGCATGCGCGTCGTCGTCGTGGGAATCGTGGGATTGGTCGTTCATGGCGGGGTCGGAAGGCGAAGAAGCGTCGCGCGGAAACTAAAAAGCCGCCTCGCTGTATGGAAGGCGGCTTTCGCTTATTTGCTGCTTAATTGCTGCTTATGTGCTGCTCATGTGTTGCTCGTGATTCTGGAGCGGGCGATGGGAATCGAACCCACGTCAGTAGCTTGGGAAGCTACGGTAATAGCCATTATACGACGCCCGCGTGAGCCGACTATTGTAAGCGCAACGCGCGCCGCCGCGCAATCGCGGGCGGCGCGGCCTCACTCAAATGCCGAAGAGCGTCATCGAGACCGCGACGCGCGTCACGACCATCAACAGAACCTGCACGATCACGAAAAGCAGTATCGGCGACAAATCGATGCCGCCCAAACGCGGCAAGATGCGGCGCAGCGGCTCGAGAAACGGCGCGGTGATCTGATAGAGCAGCGGCATGGCCGGCGACTGCGGATTGAGCCACGAAAGCAGCGCCATCAGAATCGTCATCCAGATGATGAGGTTGAGCGCCCACTTCACGACCGTCAGCGCCGCGACGAGCAGAAGCATCGGCAGCATGACCGTCGGATCGACGCCGGCGAGATAGACCATCAACGTCACATAAACGAGCGCCGCGATATAGGCGGCGACAATGCTGGCCCAGTCGATCTTGCCGCCCGGCAGAATCTTGCGCAGCGGCAGCACGATCCAGTTGGTCGCCTGCATGACGGCATTCGAAACCGGGTTGTACGGCGGCATGCGCACGACCTGCATCCACGCGCGCAGGAGCAGCGCCGCGCCGAACAGGGTGAAAACGGTATTGAGCAGAAAACGGGCGATATCGCCGAACATCTCGGGTCCTCTGGAAAACGTGCGCGGGACGAGCGCCGCGCCGGGGTCGGGAAAAGCGAAGGAACGAATGACGCAGGCAGCCGCTACGACGGCCGCCGGGATAGACGCTGGCTTGGCGCGGCGAACGCGCACGCTGCGTCGCGCGAGTCGTAATGAGTGACCTTGATCATTGTTCGTTCTCTGGACTGGATGTCATGTGAAGTCGTCGCGCTCGTGCCGCTGCCCGCGAGCGCCGCGATTTCTTTCTCTTGCAAGCCACTGGCGCCTTGCGTTCCCCGCCCACCGTCAATGCCGGTGGCGCGCCGGACGTCACCATAACATGGCTGCGGGGCGGCTTGGGCGCGTTGTCGAACAACGGCGAGCGTTTCCTCTCACAGTCGACTGAAAGCAGATCGCAAGCATAGCGTATGCACGCGCGCATTGCCGCAAACCCTGATGTTGCCGCCGCACGACGCTTTCCGCGAGCGCGTTTCACGCAAAGATGGCAGCATAGGACGACAGAAAACGATTGAATCGGACGCCGTTACGGATCTCGCGGCATTGCGCCGTTTAATCGATGGCATGTTTTCTGCTGATTATGTGGTTCACCGCACGCGGCTTGCGTGTTTTGGTTCTTTTGCGAACATTGATGAACGAACCGGGCGCGAATACTAAAGACAAGAGTGATTAACGGAAACGCATCGTCCGCTTTTTAAGCGGCTGCTTTCCTCCACGTTTCAAAACGCTACGTTCGGAGGTCGCATGAGCATTTTCTCTTATCGAAAGCATCTGCGTTTCTTGAGCCAGGCGCAAAGGCGTCGCTGGTGGGATCAGAAGAAGCGATTGACGCCGCGTGTCGTAATCGGTGGGGCGTATGTCCCGCCTAATGTCACGCGCGAATTCGCTTATGTGAAAGTAGGCTGATCGCCTCAAAAGGAGTCGAGACACAATACACAGCCCCGCCGGGCGGTCAGTCCGGCGGGGCTTTTAATTTGATTTGTAAAGATGCGTTACTTCAATCGCACGTTCGCTCGACGCAGCTAGATGGCCGGTGCGCCGTCCACCTTGCCGCTCGGCCAGTTCCTAGCCCGATGCATCGCCAGTCCGCCCGCGCGGCATTCGCAGACCTTGCAATTTGCAACAAATGGCCCGAGCGTCCGCGCACGTTTTTCGCTAAATTCAGAGTACGCAGCCGCGCGACCGGATGGACCGGTCGGCCTAAGCGGCGAGGAGAACCAAAGTGAAAAAGCTCGGTAGTTTATTGATCGCCGGCACCCTCGGCCTGGGTGCCGCGGGTGTCGCACAAGCGCATGTTTCGGTCGGGGTCGGTATCAGCGTGCCGGCGTATCCGGTGTATCAGGCGCCGCCCGCGCCGGTTTATGTCGCTCCCCCGCAGCCGGTTTATGTCGCGCCGCCACCGCCTGTCGTTTATGGGCCGCCGCCGGCAGTCGTCGTGGGCGGCTATGGATACGGATATTACGGCCGTCCTTATTGGCGGCACGGGTATTATGGCCACCCACATGGTCGCGGCTACGGCTACGGTCACGGCCGCTGGCACTAATAACCGATTTTCGCGATCCACCGCACGAGCCCCGCAAGGGGCTTTTTTTTGCATCGCTGTAACTGGCTATTCCGGTTTGCTTCGGAACTGGCGAGAATGGCGTTTTTCCGACGCCACTTCATATCCGATGCTTCCACTTCCTGCCCCGACTTTCGATGACGTCGCCGATGCCGCCCGCCGTATAGACGGCGTCGCCCATCGCACGCCGGTTCTCACGTCCCGCACGGCGGACGAAATCGCCGGCGCGTCGCTCTTTTTCAAGTGCGAGAACTTCCAGCGCATGGGCGCTTTCAAGTTCCGCGGCGCGTTCAACGCGCTTTCGCATTTCGACGACGCTCAGCGCGCGGCCGGCGTCATCACGTATTCGTCGGGCAATCACGCGCAGGCGATCGCGCTTTCCGCCAGGCTCGCCGGCATCCGCGCGACGATCATCATGCCGGAAGACGCGCCCGCCGCGAAAATCGCGGCGACGCGCGGCTACGGCGGCGAAGTCATCACGTATGACCGCTACACGCAGAATCGCGAGGAGATCGGCCGCGTGCTGGCCGAAGAGCGCGGCATGACGCTGATTCCGCCGTATGACCATCCGCATGTGATCGCGGGGCAGGGCACGGCGGCGAAGGAGTTGATCGAGGAAACCGGGCCGCTCGATTATCTCTTCGTGTGTCTCGGCGGCGGCGGGCTGATCGCGGGCTGCGCGCTCGCGGCGGCGGCGCTGTCGCCTTCGTGCAAGGTCATCGGCGTCGAGCCGGAAGCGGGCAACGACGCGCAGCAGTCGCTCGCGCGCGGCGAGATCGTGCATATCGAGGTGCCGCGCACCATCGCGGACGGCGCCGCGTCCACGCACGTCGGCGAATACAACTTTCCGATCATCCGCAAGCACGTGGAGCGCATTGTCACGGTGAGCGACGCGCAGCTCGTCGATACGCTGCGCTTCTTCGCCGAGCGCATGAAGATGGTCGTCGAGCCGACCGGCTGCCTGGCGGCAGCGGCCGTGCTTCAGAAGGTCGTGCCGGTGGAGGGCAAGCGCGTGGGCGTGATCGTGAGCGGCGGCAACGTCGACTTGGCGCGCTTCGCGCAGTTCATCGCGTGAAGCGGGCCGTCAGGACGCCGCGTGAACGATCAGATCGCGGTAGCCGTTGACGATCACGCTGTACGCGAAATAAGCGAACAGCACCGCGGACATCACATGGCACGCGCGCAGGAGGCGCGTGCCGGCGCGCTTGCGGCCGTGGGCGGCGAGCGTGCAGACGAAGAGCGTCCAGCCGAGTCCGCCGCAAAAGAAGCCGAGCAGAAACACCGACGCGCTCATCGGGCTCGTTGCGCCGGCTTTCGCGATCAGCGCGCCGCCGACCGCCGCGAACCACAGAATCGCGCTCGGCGATGAAACCGCGAGCAGGCATCCGCGCAGGAAGCTCTTGAGATGGCTCTGGCGCGGCGCGCGCGTATCCGCTTCGCCCTCGACGGGCGGCGCGGACGCGGGATTCAGCGCCTCGCGCGCCATCTTCCACGTCAGAAACAGCAGCACGATGGCCCCGCCGATCCACACGACCCACCGCACCGCCGAGAATTGCAGCAGCGCGGACATGCCCGCCAGCGCCAGGGCGGCGTAGAACAGGTCGCCGAAACATGTCCCCAGGCCGAGCACGAGCCCCGGCTTGAACCCGTGCGACAGCGCGAGCGAAATGATCGCGACGTTGGCGATCCCGATATCCAGACACAGCGACAGCGACAAGAAGAAGCCGTCCGACATCAACGACCACGAATGCGTCATGCGTGCTCCGTGAGCGCGAGCGTGACGTCGAGATGGCCGGTCGGCACGCGCATCGTGTTCACCATCGGCGGGTGACGGAAATCGTCGAGCGCGGCGCGTTGCTCGCGCGTGCCGATGTCGAGCAGCTCCAGCACGTGCGCGACGATCGCATGCAGCACGTTCGTGTTGCCGTCCTCGACCTTCACCGCAATGCCGAGCGCGCCTTCTGGACGCTTCACGCCGATCGCATAGCTCGCGTCCGCGCCCGTCTTGCCGACGAGCGCGCCGCCGTACGCCCGCATCAAGCGCGTGCAGAAGCGTCCTTCGCCCGCGACGAGTTCGGGATGCGACGTCATCGCGCGATAAATGCGCCCGAGCGGCGAGCCGTCCGGCGCATCGGCGATCTTCATGTAAAGCCGCGCGAGGCGGTCGAGCGGGAAAGCGGGCGTCGGCAGATTGCATCCGTCGATGGCCCAGAGCACGTCGCCGAACGGCAGATCGACTGCCTGCGCCGTCGCATGCTTCACGCGCGCCTGCAGCGGATGCTCCGGCAGGTGATAGCCGTCGAGCGCCGCGTTCATGGCCCGCGCGCCTGCCAGCATGCCGGCGTGCTTGCCGGAACAGTTGCTGCACACGGGCGTCGGCGTGAAATCGCGGCGAATCCAGTCCTTGTAGACGGCGTCCGATATCGGCGGATGGCCGCCGCACCGCAGATCGCCCTCGCTCGCGCCGGACTTCGCGAGCATCGCGCGGGCGCGTTCGATGTGGCGCGGCTCGCTGCTGTGCGAGCCGCACATCAGCGCGAGATCGGCTTCGTCGAAGCCGAACTGTTCCAGCGCGCCCGTTTCGATCACGGCAAGCGCCTGCGCCGGCTTCGCGGCCGAGCGCGGCAGCGTCACGCGATGCGGATCGCCGAACGAATAGAGCAGACGGCCGTCGGCATCGACCACCGCGACATGCGCGACGTGCGTGTTCTCGACGGCGTTTCCCCGATACAAGGTCGCTGCGATCATGCGTTTTTCCCCGCGTTGTCCAGTCCGATTTCGGTCCAAAGCGCATCGACGCGCCGCTTGACAGCCGCATCCATCGTGATCGGGCGGCCCCATTCGCGGTTCGTCTCGCCTGGCCACTTGTTGGTCGCGTCGAGTCCCATTTTCGAGCCGAGGCCCGCGACCGGCGACGCGAAGTCGAGATAGTCGATCGGCGTGTTGTCGACCATGACGGTGTCGCGCGTCGGATCGACGCGCGTGGTGATCGCCCAGATCACTTCCTTCCAGTCGCGCACGTTGACGTCTTCGTCCACCACGACGATGAACTTCGTATACATGAACTGCCGCAGGAAGCTCCAGACGCCGAGCATCACGCGCTTGGCGTGGCCGGCGTAGCTCTTCTTCATCTGCACGATGGCCATGCGGTAGCTGCACCCTTCCGGCGGCAGATAGAAGTCCGTGATCTCGGGAAACTGCTTCTGCAACAGCGGCACGAAGACTTCATTGAGCGCGACACCGAGCACCGCGGGTTCGTCGGGCGGCTTGCCGGTGTAGGTCGAGTGGAAGAGGGCGTCGCGGCGCAGCGTGATTTTCTCGACGGTGAAGACCGGAAACCACTCCTGCTCGTTGTAGTAGCCGGTGTGATCGCCGTACGGGCCTTCGAGCGCGTGTTCGTAACGCGCGGCGGCGCCTGTCGACGGACGCGGCGGCGCGCCTTCCGGCGCGGGCGGCATCGCGCCTTCCTGCGGATAGATGAAGCCTTCGAGCACGATCTCGGCACGCGCCGGAACCTGCAACGTATCGACGCCCGGCGTCAGGCACTTCGCGAGTTCGGTACGCGACCCGCGCAGGAGGCCGGCGAACTGATACTCAGAAAGCGTGTCGGGAACCGGCGTGACCGCGCCGAGAATGGTGGCCGGGTCCGCGCCCAGCACGACCGCCACCGGATACGGCTTGCCCGGATTGGCGAGCGCGAACTCGCGGAAATCGAGCGCGCCGCCGCGATGCGCGAGCCAGCGCATGATGAGCTTGTTGCGCCCGATGAGTTGCTGCCGATAGATGCCGAGATTCTGCCGCGTCTTGTTCGGCCCGCGCGTGACGGTGAGGCCCCACGTGAGCAGCGGTCCGGCGTCGCCCGGCCAGCAGGTCTGGATCGGCAGACGCGCGAGGTCCACGTCGTTGCCTTCCCACACGATCTCCTGGCAAGGCGGCGCGCTCACCGACTTGGGCGCCATGTCCCACACGGCCTTGGCGAGCGAGAGCAGTTTGCCGGCGTCCTTCAGGCCGCGCGGCGGCTCCGGCTCCTTGAGCGCGGACAGCAGCCTGCCGATATCGCGCAGCGAACTGAGCGCGGCGGTGTCGCTGCCGAGGCTCGCATCGGCGCCGGGCTGCGCCTCGGTTTCGATGCCCATGCCGAGCGCCACGCGCCGCGTCGTGCCGAAGAGGTTCGCGAGCACTGGCATGGTGTGACCGGTCGGCGCTTCGAAAAGCAGCGCCGGGCCGCCCGCGCGCAAGACGCGGTCGGACAATTCGGTCATTTCCAGGACGGGGGAGACAGGCTGCCGGATGCGGCGCAGTTCACCGAGCGCTTCGAGGCGGGCGGTGAAGTCGCGCAGATCTTTATATTTCATCGATGGTCGGACGAGGACTCGAGGCCGCCACATGGAGCGGGACGGGCGGGACGGCTGCGCGCTAGGCGATTGTCGATTTTACCTGCGTGTCAGTCCGTGCGCTGGGAGACATTCAGGAAATTCCGCTGGAAAGCGCCTCCGGCACGTGCGCTGGCACTCCTAAACAGTGTTCATTATTACTGTAAGTAATTGAAACGGAACGGTATAGCATTGACGGATCATTAAACCCTGCTAGAATCCCTTCGCATCCATTGCAGGTTTTGAAACTTTTTACCTTAGCCTCAGGTCTTTTCTCAGACGCTATGCGTCGCCTGCGCCGCACCTGCCCGGCGATTCATGGCTGTTGGTTGTCACGGCCGGCGTTATCGAACGCCGGTTTTTCGCGTGGGAAGCCATCTGCGCATCAAGGGCATGCTGTTCGTGCCGCGCACTCCGGCCGCTTTTGCCGGTTCGGCTTTCCAGACGGCGCATGCCGTTTCCCCGATGCCGCTTACGCCTTGCCAAGAGCGAGCGGTGTCTGATTTGCGCTTTCGAACACCGGTTTATTGGTATTCATCAGCCTAAGTCATGCAACATTGGGAGCATCGATGAACGCTTGGTTATCGTGGCGTCCTGACACTCGCGTCGCGCAAAGTTTGCGCACCGCGCTGCGTCGTGGAAGCCGTATGAGTCACTATCTCTTCAGCCTGGTCGGTTGCGCGGCCATCGTCACGGCGCTCGCGCTGTGGCTTCTGCCGTCCTGGCGCACCACCTTTGCCGCACGGATCATGCCGTTCGTGTCCGCGGCGGTCCAGGCGGGTCCGGCGCGGCTTCTGGCCGGGCAGCCGCTTCCGCCGTTCTCGGCCGTGCATCGCCAGCCGGCGGACGCCGCGCCGGTCAGCCTCGCCGCGAATCCGGAACTGCCGGTTGCGCCGCCGGCGCAGGTGCCGTCGCTCGGCGCCGCCGCCACCGACGACGAGAGCACCCGTCAACTGACGGGCGGCATCAGTCTCGCCGTGTCGCCGAACGGGCTCGATCCGCGCACGATGCCTTCGGTCAGCTTGCTGGCGAGCGCGATTCCGGCGCAGCGCATCGTCGCCGATGCGCGCGACGACCGCGTGCTCGTCTCCACGCGCGAGCAGAAGCTCGTTGCCAGCTTCATCGCGCGGCGGTATCGCGTGGCCGAAGAGCCGGTCAGCGACCTCGTGCGCGCCGCGTTCGACACCGGCCGCGAAGTCGGTCTCGATCCGCTGCTGCTGCTGTCGGTGATGGCCATCGAATCGGGCTTCAATCCGTATGCGGAAAGCGGCGTCGGCGCGAAAGGGCTGATGCAGGTCATGTCGAAGGTGCACTCGGACAAGTTCGAGTACTTCGGCGGCAGCCACGCGGCGCTCGATCCGCTCGCGAACATCAAGGTCGGGGCGCTGGTGCTGAAGGACTGCATCGCGCGGGGCGGCTCGGTGGCGGGCGGCCTGCGCTACTACGTCGGCTCGACCTCGCAGGACGACGGCGGCTATGGCGCCAAAGTGCTCGCCGAGCGTGCGCGTCTGCGCGATGTCGCGCGCGGCCGCAACGTGCCGATCAACGCGCCGCAGGCGCCGGTTCAGGCCGCGCCGAAGCAGGTGCTGGCGTCCGCCTCGGCGGATACGGCCAAGCGCGTTCACGTGACGATCGACGGCGCGAAGAAGGCCGACGCGCAGGACGACAGCGATTCGGGCGAGTCGAAGCACGCCGCGTCCGCCGAACTGGGCGCCTGATCGGTCAGTCGGACGGTCGGACAAAAGAAAAGGGCACCTCATGCGGGTGCCCTTTTTGTCGTCTGCATCGACCGAAACTCCGCGACTGAACTCAGCGACTGAACAAATCCCCGAGCCGCGACACCGCTTCTTCCAGCTTCGAATAAGCCGTCGCATACGAGAGCCGGATGTAACGGTCCGGCGCATGAAAGCCGAAATCCGCGCCCGGCACGAGCACGACGCCCGCGTCGTGCAGCATGGAACGCGTGAGCCTTTCGCTGTCTCCGGCGGCGGGATGCGGCACGCTCGTCGTATCGGCGTAGACGTAAAACGCGCCGTCCGGCACCACCGGCACGCCGAAACCGAGCGAACGCAGCGCTGGCACGATGTAGTCGCGCCGCCGCTTGAACTCCAGCCGCCGCGCTTCGTAGATGGCGAGCGTCTCCGGCTCGAAGCACGCGAGCGCCGCATGCTGCGCCAGCGCCGAAGCGCAGATGAACAGATTCTGCGAGAGCTTCTCGACCGCGCCGACCATCGCGTGCGGCACCACCAGCCAGCCCAGCCGCCAGCCGGTCATATTGAAGTACTTGGAGAAGCTGTTGACCGTCACCACGTCGTCGCCGAACGAGAGCGCCGACACGGGCTTCGCGTCGTAACTCAGGCCCTGATAGATCTCGTCGACGATAGTGAAGCCGCCGCGTTCGCGCACCTTGCCGACGATGCGCCGCAATTCGTCCGGCTCGATGGAGGTTCCGGTCGGGTTCGACGGCGACGCGAGCAGCACGCCGCGCGTCGCGCTCGTCCAGTGCGCTTCGACCTGATCGGCGGTGAGCTGGAAGCGTTCGGCCGGGCCGCTCGGGATCAGCACCGGCTTGCCGTCCGCCGCCGACACGAAGTGCCGGTTGCAGGGATAGCACGGGTCGGGCATCAGCACTTCGTCGCCGTTGTCGACGAGCGCCATGCACGCGAGCAAGAGCGCGGCGGACGCGCCCGCCGTCACCACGATGCGCGCGGGATCGACGGCGAGGCCGAACGCGTCGCGGTAATGCGCGGCGATGGCCTCGCGCAGCGCCGTGACGCCGAGCGCATTCGTGTACTGCGTGACGCCGCGCGTGAGCGCGTCGGCGGCGGCGCGCGTGACGGGCGCGGGCGCCGTGAAGTCCGGCTCGCCGATGCCCATATGGATGATGTCGCGTCCCGCGCGTTCGAGCGCCTGGGCGTCCTTCATCAGTTCCATCACATAGAACGGCTCGATCGCGTCGACGCGGGAGGCGAGCCGCATGAGCGGCTCCGAAGCGGTATTCATGCCGTCGATCCCGTTTCCCGTTAGCCGCGCCCGCGCGCCTGCGCTTCGGCAGGGCGCATGGCGACGGCGAGCTTGTCCAGCACGCCGTTCACGTACTTGTAGCCGTCGGAGCCGCCGAAGGTCTTCGTCAGCTCCACCGCCTCGTTGATCACGACGCGATACGGAATGTCGATGTGATGCTTGAACTCGAACGCGGCCACGAGCAGCACCGCGCGCTCGACCGGCGACAACTGGTCGATGGGGCGGTCGAGGCACGGTTGCAGTTCGGCGGAAAGCGCATCGGCTTCCTTGATGACGCCGTGCAGAATCGCATCCAGATGTTCGTGGTCGGCCTTGTCGAAGCCCTGCGCGTTGCGCAGTTGCGCGTCGATCTCGCCGCCGGGCGCGCCCGACAGCAGCCATTGGTAAAGCCCTTGCGTCGCGAGTTCACGCGAGCGGCGTCGTGCGCTCTTCATGCGCGGTCCTCGTCTTCGTCTTCGTCGTCTTCTTCGTCGCCGCCGAGCTGTTCCAGCGCGACCGACAGGTTTGCCATTTCGACCGCCACGCGCGCAGCGTCGCGGCCTTTTTCGGTCATGCGCGCGACGGCTTGTTCGTCGGTTTCGGTCGTGAGCACCGCGTTCGCCACGGGAATGCCGAAGTCGAGCGCGATGCGCGAAATGCCCGAGCCGCTCTCGTTCGACACGAGCTCGAAGTGGTACGTCTCGCCGCGTACGACCGCGCCGAGCGCGATCAGGGCGTCGAACTGGCCGGATTCGGCGAGCTTTTGCAGCGCGAGCGGAATTTCGAGCGCGCCCGGCACCGTCACGAGCAGCACGTCCTCGCCGATCACGCCGAGGCGCTCCAGCTCCTCGATGCATG
The DNA here is from genome assembly GCF_023631105.1 of Caballeronia sp. AZ10_KS36. Classification (NCBI taxonomy): domain Bacteria; kingdom Pseudomonadati; phylum Pseudomonadota; class Betaproteobacteria; order Burkholderiales; family Burkholderiaceae; genus Caballeronia; species Caballeronia sp. AZ10_KS36. The sequence goes on from NZ_JALQDQ010000008.1 coordinate 120,361, forward strand.
CATCCGCGAGGCCGTTGCACACCGGTTCGTTGAAGCGCGACTGCACGATGCCGATGCGCAGGCCGTCACCGTCGAGGTTCGGCTGGTATTGTCCGATTTCCATGTAGAGATCCGTTGGTTTGGAATAAGTTGGATGCAGCGGCTGTCGTGAATCAGGCCGAACGCAGATGCGCGACCGTGCCGTCCGGGGCGCTCGCCGCCGTCGCGGGGCAGCCGGGCATCGGAATGAAGCCGGTCACTTCGAGCCCGTAGCCCGACATGCTGCCCAGGCGCCGCGGATTGGCGAGCACCTGCATCTTGCCGACGCCCAGATCGCGCAGAATCTGCGCGCCGATGCCGTAGGTCTTGAAGTCGATCGGGCGGCGCTGCGGTTTGGCCGCCTTGTCGCTTTCGTCGAGCGCGCGGAAGGTTTCGACCAGATGCTCGCGGCTGTCGCCGCAATTCAGCATGACGATGGCGCCGAGATCGCGCGCGGCGATTTCCTTCATGGCGGCGTTGATGGTCCAGGAGTGCGTGGACGCGTCGATTTCGAGCAGATCCAGCACGGACAGCGGTTCGTGCACGCGCACCGGCGTTTCGCGATCCGGCGACGGCGTGCCGCGCACGAGCGCGATATGCGGCGAGCCGGTCGGTTCATCGCGATACAGCACCGCGCGGAAGGTGCCGTGCGCGGTCTGCATGGTGCGCTCGCTGACCTTCTCGATGATGGATTCCGTGCGGCTGCGATAGTGAATCAGGTCCGCGATGGTGCCGATCTTGATGCCGTGCTGCTCGCCGAACTCGATGAGGTCGGGCAGACGCGCCATTTCGCCGTCGTCGCGGATCACTTCGCAGATCACGGCGGCGGGCGTGAGACCCGCGAGCGCGGTCAGGTCGCAGCCGGCCTCCGTATGCCCCGCGCGCACGAGCACGCCGCCCGGCTGCGCCATGATCGGGAACACGTGGCCCGGCTGGACGATGTCTTCGGCGCGCGCATTGGCCGCGACCGCCGCGGCGATGGTGCGCGAGCGGTCGGCGGCGGAAATGCCGGTGGTCACGCCCTCGGCGGCTTCGATGCTGACGGTGAACGCCGTGCCGTACTGCGTGCCGTTGCGCTGAGTCATGAGCGGCAGGTTCAGCAGCTTGCAGCGTTCCTGCGTGAGCGTGAGGCAGATCAGGCCGCGTCCGTAGCGCGCCATGAAGTTGATCGCTTCGGGCGTGATGAAGTCGGCGGCGACGATCAGATCGCCTTCGTTCTCGCGATCTTCTTCGTCGACGAGGATCACCATGCGGCCGGCCTTGAGCTCGGCGATGATTTCTGGAGTGGAAGCGATCGACATGGTGGCGTCCCGGCAGGTCTGTTTGGGAAAGGCCTGTATTTTACGCCACGGCCGATGGACAGTCGCCGGGAAAACGCGGGGCAGGGCGGCGTGTCGTGCTGCTTGCAACGCTACCGAGCGCTGCGTCGGCTAGGGCAGGGCGTAGGGCCGCGGGGGGGGGGGGGGCGGCCCCCCCCGCCCCCCCCCCCCCACCCCCCCCCCCACCCACCATTAACATATATAATAAACAAAAAACCAAAAAAAAAAAAATACAACAAAAAAAAAAAAAAATAGATAT
>NZ_JALQDQ010000009.1:0-152993 GCF_023631105.1 Caballeronia sp. AZ10_KS36
TCGCGCGCATGACTTCGAGCTCCGCGCGACGCGCTTCCTGCTCGCGGCTGCGCTCCTGCGCCTCCTCCACCGCGCCGGGGGGGGGGGGGGGGGGGGGGGGGGGGGGGGGGGGGGGGCGGCCCCGGCGCCGCACGATGCGCGATGTCCGGCAACGCGCGCGCTTCAGCGACGTTTGCGTATGACGCTCACCATCCGCCAAACAACCGGTCTAGCGTCGACAAATTTCGTCCTGTCGATGTACGAGCGAGCTGACTGGCTTGGTCAGCGCGCTGCGCGGGATGGCGGCAAGCGTCGGGGTATCGAGCATGCACTCGATTCCCTCGATGACGAACACGGGGATTAGATCGGGCGGAAGCGGTACCACAGGGAGCCGGTCTAATCGGCGCAGTGGAATGACCACGCGGGTTGCCAGCCCCGACAGACGATTTCTCTGGACCTCGGCAATGTAAGGCGTACTGGCGTGTCCAATGGATTCGCGAAAAACGTCGAACCGGGCCATCAAAACGTCCGATACTGCCCGAGCGGTAAGCCGTCGCGCTCGATCATGTCGTTGTACGCTTGGATGAAGGCCGCGCGTTTGATCGCCCACTGGCGATCCTTTTCCATCTGTACTGCCTGCCGGATCGCCCGCTCGCACGTCTGCGAGAAGTTGATGCCGAGCGCTTTCGCGTCCTTATAGACGTCTTCGGGCAGGCTGATGTTCGTCGCCCGGCGCGGAACGGAGTCGCTCGTCGCATGCCGCATGTTCGCTCTCTTCATGTGGCGATGCATGCGCATTTAAATCAACATGCGGCAGCGGTCAGCGATCGCCGAAGAATGTTGCGGCTTCGGGGCTACGCGCCATTCGCCAGCGACCCCGCCGACATCATCCTCTCCACATATCGCGCGATCAGATCGATCTCCAGATTCACCTTCGCGCCAACGTGAAGCGCCTTCAACGTCGTCACTTCGACCGTGTGCGGAATCAGATTGATGGAAAACTCGCAGCCGTCCGCGCGATCCTCCACGGCGTTCACCGTGAGACTGACGCCGTTCACGGTCACGGAGCCTTTGTACGCCAGATACTTGCCGATGTCCTTCGGCGCGACGATGCGCAATTCGTGCGATTCGCCCACGCGCTCGAAGCGCGACACCGTGCCGAGCCCGTCGACGTGGCCGGAAACCAGATGCCCGCCCAGCCGGTCGTGCGCCCGCAGCGCCTTTTCCAGATTGACCTCCGCGCCCGCATCGCCGAGGCCGACCGTCTTGTTCAGGCTTTCGCGCGAGACGTCGACATCGAACGCATCCGGCGTCTTTTCGATCACCGTCATGCACGCGCCCTGAATCGCGATGCTGTCGCCCAGTTCGACGTCCGCGAGGTCGAGGCCGCCCGCCGCCACCCGCAGACGCACGCCGGCTTGCGGCTCCGTGCCGAGCGGCGTCACCTTTTCGATGCGGCCTACCGCCGCGACGATTCCTGTAAACATGAAGCGCGTTCCTTTATCGAAGCGTGTTTAGAGCAGCGGACCGGCGACGTGCGCATCGGCGAAGCGCGCCAGAATGCGCAGATCGTCGCCGAGCCGGTCGATGCGATGAAACTTGAGATGCGGCCGCGCATCCAGCGTGGCGGGCGGCGCGAAGTCGAACATGCCGGGCGCGCTGCCGAGCAGGCTCGGCGCGAGATACACCAGCAGTTCATCGACGCAGCCTTCGCGCAAGAGCGAGCCGTTCAGCTTGTGGCCCGCCTCGACGTGCAATTCGTTGATGCCGCGATCCGCGAGCGCCGTGAGCATCGCGGGAAGATCCACCTTGCCGTGCTCGTTCGACAACTCGATCAATTGCGCGCCCTTGTCGCGCAGCAACGCGGCGCGTTGCGCGTCGGCATTGGCGGAATGGAAGATCCACGGCGGCGCGCCGTCCAGAATGCGCGCGTCCAGCGGCACGTTGAGCCGGCTGTCGATCAGAACGCGCTGCGGCTGGCGCGGCGTGTCGACCGCGCGCACGGTGAGTTGCGGATCGTCCTCGCGCACCGTGCCGATGCCGGTCAGGATTGCGCAGGCGCGAGCGCGCCAGGCGTGACCGTCGGCGCGCGCGTCTTCGCCGGTGATCCACTGGCTCTCGCCCGACGGCAGACCCGTGCGCCCGTCGAGCGTCGCCGCCACTTTCATGCGCACCCACGGGCGACGGCGCGTCATGCGCGAGACGAAGCCGATGTTCATCTCGTGCGCCTCGTTCGCGAGCAGCCCGCAGCGCACGTCGATGCCCGCGTCGCGCAGCATCGCGAGTCCGCGCCCGGAGACCGTCGGGTTCGGGTCTTCCATCGCCGCGATGACTTTCTCGACGCGCGCGTCGATCAGCGCGTGCGCGCAGGGCGGCGTGCGCCCGAAGTGGCTGCACGGTTCGAGCGTCACGTAGGCGGTCGCGCCGCGCGGGTCCTTGCCGCGCGAACGGGCGTCTTTCAGCGCGCGCACTTCGGCGTGATCCTGGCCGGCCGGCTGCGTGAAGCCCATGCCGATCACTTCGCCGTTCTTGACCAGCACGCAGCCGACGCGCGGATTCGGCGTCGTCGTGTACATGCCGCGCGAGGCGAGCGCGAGCGCGCGCTCCATGTAGGTGAAATCGGATTGCGAGAACATCGCGGCGGCCCGTTGCGCGACGCGGCCTTAAACCGCGAGCGACGCGAACGCGCCACGCGCGGCGTCGAGCGTCGCGTCGAGGACGGCGTCGTCGTGGGCGCTCGACACGAACCCGGCTTCGAACGCGGACGGCGCGAAGTACACGCCGGCATCGAGCATCGCGTGGAAGAACGCGTTGAAGCGTGTCGTGTCGCCCTTCGCGATCTGCGCGAAGCTGCCCGGCACCTGATCCATGAAGTACAGGCCGAACATGCCGCCGATGGAGTCGGCGCAGAAGGGCACCTTCGCTTGGCGGGCGGCGGCAGTCAGCCCGTCGACGAGCTTGCGCGTCTTCCTTGCGAGGTCGTCGTAGAAGCCTTCGCGCTGGATGATCTGCAAGGTCTTCAGGCCCGCCGCGACCGCGATGGGATTGCCCGAGAGCGTGCCCGCCTGATAGACGCCGCCGAGCGGCGCGAGATGCGCCATGATGTCGCGTCGTCCGCCGAATGCCGCCGCCGGCATGCCGCCGCCGATGACCTTGCCGAGGCACGTCAGGTCTGGCTGGATGCCGTACACCTGCTGCGCGCCGCCGAGCGCGACGCGAAACCCGCACATCACTTCGTCGAAAATCAGCACGGCGCCGTACTCGTTGCAGCGTTCACGCAGGGCGTTCAGGAACTCGGGCGTCGCGCGCACGAGGTTCATGTTGCCCGCGACCGGCTCCACGATCACCGACGCGATTTCCGCGCCGAACGCAGCAAATGCTTCGTTGAGTTGCTCGACGTTGTTGTATTCGAGCACCGTCGTATGCTTGGCGATGTCCGCGGGAACGCCCGCCGACGTCGGATTGCCGAAAGTCAGCAGGCCCGAGCCCGCCTTCACCAGCAGGCTGTCCGCGTGGCCGTGATAGCAGCCCTCGAACTTTACGATGCGGCTGCGGTTCGTGAAGCCGCGCGCAAGACGCAGTGCGCTCATCGTCGCTTCGGTGCCCGAAGACACCATGCGCACCTGTTCGATCGACGGAACGAGCTTGCAGATTTCCTCCGCGATTTCGATTTCCGCTTCAGTCGGCGCGCCGAACGAGAAGCCGTCGGCGAGCACGCGCTGCACCGCTTCGAGCACTTCCGGGTGCACGTGGCCGACGATCATCGGCCCCCACGAGCCGATGTAGTCGATATAGCGTTTGCCTTCGGCATCCCAGAAGTACGGGCCTTGCGCGCGCTCGATGAAGCGGGGCGTGCCGCCGACCGAGCGAAACGCCCGCACCGGCGAATTCACGCCGCCGGGGATGGTTCGCTGAGCGCGTTCGAAGAGGGCTTGGTTCTTGGACATGGAGAAGGCCTGCGCTGAAAGTGGATGCAAGACACGCGACCGGCTTACGCGGCGAAAGACGCCGCCCGGCGCGATGAAAGCACGGCGCCGATGCGCGTCCGGTGCGACAAATGTTGCCTGAAATTGTACCGGAGTCGTTGAAGGGGAGCCGGTTACGGCTGGCGCGTTCGCGCGGGCTTGCGCGGCGGCGCGTCGTCGGCTGCGCGGGCCTGGCGCGCGCTCGCTTTGCTCGGCATCGCGGGAACGGGATTGCTCAACGCGGGCGGACGTCCGCGCCGGCCGGTGCGCTCGGTCCAGAGCTTTTCGAGCGCGCCCTCGGCCATCGGCTTGATGAGCGTGCCGGAGCTTTGCGCATCCCACGTCTGCACGGAGAACGGGTGCGCCCGCAGTTCGTCGCGCGTGACGACGACTTTCTCGTGTGCATCGGCGAGCCAGTCATACACGAAGTCGATGCATAGCCGATACCCGCGCTTCGACTGCGCGTCCGGCACCTCGTACGGCGCGCGCGTCACGTAGCCCGAGCCGAACACGCCCTTCGGCTCCTGCGCCACGCGATGCACGAACACGCGATCGCCCGGCACGAGGCCGCGCGCCGTGCCGCAGCCCCAGACATCGGCGACGGCTTCGCCTGCCGCCACGCGGCGCGCGATGTCGGGCAACTCGGGCCACGGCCACTTCTTCGGGCTCCAGATCAGCAAAAAGGCGGTCATCGGGTCGTGGCAAGGGGGCAAGGCGGAAAGCGCAGGAGCGGTGAGCTTAGCGCACCCGGCCAGATCCGGGCGTCGCGTACAATGGCCGCTCGCTTCGAACGCTTCCCCCGATAGCTGCAACCACCACGACGGGCCATTGAGCGCCCGTCCTCTTCCTTGCACACTCGATGTCAGACACCACCCGCCGCCGGCCCGATGGCCGGCTGATCCTGTTGCTCGGCGCGCTCGCCGCATGCGGTCCGCTGTCCATCGACATGTATTTGCCGAGCCTGCCGTCGCTCGCCGCCGCGTTCGGGACGAGCCCGGCCGCCGCGCAAAGCACGCTGACGAGCTTCATGTTCGGCTTCTCGTTCGGCATGCTGTTGTACGGCCCGCTGTCCGATGCCTACGGCAGGCGGCCGATTCTTCTGGGCGGCATCGCGTTGTATGCGATCGCGAGCATCGCCTGCGCGACGGCGTTCTCCATCGACGCACTCGTGTTCGTGCGCTTCCTTCAGGCGCTCGGCGCGGGCGCGGCGTCCGTGCTGGCGCGCGCCATCGCCCGCGACGCCCACGCGCCGTCCGACGCCGCCCGCGTCCTGTCGATGCTGTCCATCGTGACGTCCATCGGCCCGCTGCTCGCGCCGCTGATCGGCGGACAACTGCTGCTGCTCGGCGGCTGGCGTGTGGTCTTCGTTGCGCTCACGCTCTTCGGCACGCTGTGCGCGGTGACCGCGTTCCTGCGCGTGCCCGAAACGTGGCCGAAGGAGAAACGCGCGGGCGCGGCGCTCGGCACGTCGTTCGCGGCCTACGGGCATCTCCTGACCGATCCCGTCACGTGGGGCCACGTGCTCTGCGGCGGCATGGCGTTCGCGTCGATGTTCGCGTACATCACCGCGACGCCCTTCGTCTACATCGACTATTTCCACGTCAAGCCGCAGCATTACGGGCTGCTGTTCGGGCTGAATATCGTCGGGATCATCGGCGGGAACGTGCTCAATACGAAGCTCGTCGGGCGCGTCGGCGCGATGAAGATGATCTCGGCAGCGGCGTTCGTCAGCGTCGTGGCGGCCATCGTGGTCGCGTTCGTCGCGCTGACGGGCTGGGGCGGCTTGTGGTCGATCGTCGCGAGCCTGTTCTTCGTGGTCGGCGTAGTCGGCCTCTTGTCCGCCAATTGCACGACCGAACTCATGCACCGTTATCCGCGCAATGCGGGCGCAGCCGCCGCCGTCTTCGGCGCAATGCAGCTCGCGCTCGGCGCGCTGGCGAGTCTCGCGGTCGGCCTCTTTCACGACGTCTCGCCGCACGGCATGGGCATCGTGATCGGCACGTGCGGCGTCCTGACTTTCGCCGGGCGCACGCTCGTGATGCGCTCGCACGCCGCGCCCGTGCGCGTCTGAAATCAGGCAGTCGCGCGGCGCGCGGGCAAAAAAAAACCTCGCGCGATGGCGAGGTCAATCTGGGTCAAAGGTGCTTCCAACTCGACTCATGCCGCCTTGGGTCAGAAGGCGGCGCGGTCGAGCGGTTCTCAGTGGGCAGTATTCGTCCGGGTCAAAGGTGAATACTCGCTCGATTCGGCTTGGGCGATAGGCGTCTCCTCCTGTCGAGAATCGGGTGCCTGGGTCAAAGGTGTTCCCGATCGGTTCGTTTCGGTCGAAAAGTCAGTCAAACCATTCCCGTTGCCGCGCACCTTCTGTCGAGGAAGGTGTTTCGCCGGATCAACAAGGAATGGTTGAACTATAGGCGGGCCGTAAGCTCGGCTATATCGAACGAATTCGAATCGTAAGAGAGCGACGCTTTTTCACCGAAACGCGCCGTTGCGCCGCGAGCGGATCACGGCTGTAGCGGCAGCGGCCCGACAACGGACGCGAGGAACGTGAACGCCGCCGCTTCCGCCTGCGCGACCGCTTCCGGCTCGACGCCCGCGCCGTGCCCGCCTTCGCCCGTTTCCTGATACCAGACGTTGTCGTGGCCTTGCGCCTGCATCTTCGCGACCATCTTGCGCGCGTGGCCCGGATGCACGCGGTCGTCGCTCGTGGATGACGTGAAGAGCGCCGGCGGATAGGCGGCATCCGCCTTGACGTTCTGATACGGCGAATAAGCCATCAGATGCGGCAGATCGGCGGCGTCGTCCGGATCGCCGTACTCGTCGATCCACGATGCGCCTTGCAAAAGCGTATGGAAGCGCGCCATGTCGACGAGCGGCACTTCGGACAGCACCGCGCCGAAGCACTCCGGCCGCTGCACCATGCACACGGCGGTGAGCAGGCCGCCGTTGCTCGCGCCGCGAATGGCGAGCTGCTTCGCCGTGGTGACGCCGCTTTCGACGAGCGCCTGCGCGACCGCCACAAAATCGTCGAACGAGACTTGCCGGTTCTCGCGCAGCGCCGCCTGATGCCATTGCGGACCGAACTCGCCGCCGCCGCGAATGTTCGCCACCGCGTACAGGCCGCCGCGCTCCAGCCACGCGATGCCGGTCGTCGCGTCGTAATGCGGGTCGAGCGCGACTTCGAAGCCGCCGTAGCCGTAGAGGAGGCACGGCCGCGCTTGCTGCGGCGTTTGCGCATCGACATCGCGGCCGATCAGCCAGTACGGAATGCGCTCGCCGTCGGGCGCAATCGCGTGGCGGCGCACGGCGGTCAGCCCGCTCGCGTCGAACTGCGCGGGCAGGCGCGCGAGCAAGGTCCACGGGGCGTCGCTGGCGAGATCGGCGTGATAGAGCGACGGCGGCATCAGAAAGTGCTCGACGTGAATGAGCACCGTGTCGTCGCGCTCGCTGTCGACGGAATCGACATAGCTCTGGCTCGCCTCCGGCAACGCGAACTCGCGCGCTTGCCACGCGCCGTCGTGATCCGCGGGCGGACGCCAGAGCGTGACGCGCGGCGTGCCGTCGTCCATTTGCGAGAGAATCAGCCATTGCTTCGTGAAGTCGATGCTCGCCAGCACGCGCCGCTCGGCGGGCGTAAAGAGGGCAGTGAAATGGCGCGAGCCGTCGAGAAACGCGTCGCGCCGGATCACGGTGAGCGAGCCCGCCGCGTGACGCCGGCCGCCCACGTTCCATTGCTTGCGCGGCGTGACGAAGAGCCAGCCGTTCCAGTGCTCGATCTCGGCGTGCTGAGGCAGGTCGTACTGACGCCATTCGTTCGCGGTCTCGTCGAGCCAGAAGTGCAGCGTGTCATAGAACGTGACGGCGCGCGACGCGAGATGCAGCTTTTCGAGCGGATCGTAGTCCGCGCCCGCCGACACGTCGCGGCGCGCGCCTTCGAACACGACGGGCGCATCCGCGAGCGGCGTGCCGCGCTTCCAGCGCCGCGCCTGACGCGGAAAGCCGGAAGTGGTGAGCGCGGGCCGCGCGCTCGTCTTGCTGTCGTCCCAGCCGACATAGACCGTATCGCGGTCGATCCACGAAATGTCGTGCTTGCCGACGTCCGGCAGCACGAAGCCGTCTTCGACGAAGCGGCGTTCCTCGATATCGAACTCGCGCACGATGCACGCATCCGATCCGCCCGGCGACAGCGAGACGAGCGCGCGGTCATAGCCGGGGTAGAGCATGTCGAAGTCGGCGAGGGCCCAGCGCGTGTCGTCGCGCTTGTTCGTGTTGAGGTCGAGCGCGTCGACGTCGAGCACGATGTCCCATTCGGGCGTGCCGGCCAGCCACGCGCTCCACGGCGCGCGGCGCACGATGCCGAGCGGATGCGCGTCGTCCTGCCACGTGTTGTAGGCCCAGTCGCCGTATCGCGAGCAGGTGACGATGCGATCCTGCGACGTGTACGCCTTCTCGAGCCGCGCGGCGAGCGCGCGCGCGTCGGGCGTTTCGCCGAACGCGGCTTCGGTGCGGCGGTTCTGCGCATCGACCCAGGCTTGTACGCGGGCGTCGTCGAGCGATTCGAGTCCGATGAAGGGATCAGGGTTGTCGGCTTGCGGCCAGAGGAGCGAAGGGTGATCGGAGAGCAGGGACATGGCGCGGCGCATTCAAAAGCGAAACGCTGATTGTGCCGCATCGGTGCGACCGCGCCATCAAAGAAAAAGCCGCGCACGAGGCGCGGCTTCGAAGCAGATTAGCGACGACGGCGCTCAGGCCAGCCGCTCTTCCGTCTTCGGATCGAACAGCACCGCCTTCGACACATCGAACAGCAGCGTCATGTTCGACAACGGCTGCGGATTGCTCGCCGGGTGCACGCGCGACACGATGCGCTTGCCGTTCACCTGCGCGAACACGAGCGTGTCCGGGCCGGTCGGCTCGATCACGTCGACGCGCACGTCCATCGGTTGCAGGCTCGCGTCTGCGACGTCGTGCGCGCTGCGCGCGTCGGTGATGCGCTCGGGGCGCAGGCCGAGCACCACGTCCTGACCGATCCTGCCGCGCAGCTTCGCGGCATCGAACGGCAGCTTCAGCACATTGCGCGCGACGCCCGTGTCCAGTTGCAGGCCGACGCCCGCGCCGGCCTCGACCAGCTTGCCGCTGATGAAGTTCATCGGCGGCGCGCCGATGAAGCCCGCGACGAACAGGTTCGACGGCGAATCGTAGATTTCCTGCGGCGCGCCGAACTGCTGCACGATGCCGTCCTTCATCACGGCGATGCGGTCGCCGAGCGTCATCGCTTCGATCTGATCGTGCGTCACGTAGACAATGGTCGTGCCGAGGCGCTGATGCAGCAGCTTGATTTCGGAACGCATCTCGATGCGCAGCTTGGCGTCGAGGTTCGAGAGCGGCTCGTCGAAGAGGAACATCACCGGATCGCGCGCAAGTGCGCGGCCCATGGCGACGCGCTGACGCTGACCGCCCGACAGTTGCCCCGGCTTGCGGTCGAGCAGGTGGCCGATCTGCAGCGTCTCGGACACGCGATCGACGATCTTCTTCTGCTCGTCCTTCGGCACCTTGCGGATGTTGAGGCCGAACGAGATGTTGTCGCGCACGCTCATGGAAGGGTAGAGCGCGTAGGACTGGAACACCATCGCGATATCGCGGTCCTTCGGCGAGAGGTTGTTGACCGTCTTGCCGTCGATCTGGATCTCGCCCTTGGTGACGGTCTCCAGCCCCGCGATCATGTTGAGCAGCGTGGACTTGCCGCAGCCCGAGCCGCCCACGAGGATCAGAAACTGTCCGTCCTCGATGTCGATGTTGACGCCCTTGAGAACCGGCACCCCGTTCGGGTAGGTCTTGTACACGTCACGGATGGAAAGGCTTGCCATGCTTGAATCCTCTATGTTGTCTCTTCAGCGGGAAGCGCGTTCGTTGCGCTCAACCCTTCACCGCGCCCGCCGTCAGGCCGCGCACGAAGTAACGTCCTGCGATCATGTAGACGAGAATCGTCGGCAAGGCCGCGATGATCGCGCCCGCCATGTCCACGTTGTATTCCTTCACGCCCGTCGACGTATTGACGAGGTTGTTCAGCGCCACCGTGATCGGCATCGAATCCACGCCCGAGAACACGATACCGAACAGGAAGTCGTTCCAGATCTGCGTGAACTGCCAGATCAGGCAGACCATGAAGATCGGCAGCGAGACGGGCAGCAGGATTTTCGTGAAGATCGTGAAGAAGCCCGCGCCGTCGATGCGCGCCGCCTTCACGAGTTCAGCCGGAATGCTCACGTAGAAGTTGCGGAAGAACATGGTCGTGAACGCGATGCCGTAGATCACGTGCACGAGCACCAGGCCGCTCGTCGTGTTCGACAGTCCGAGGAAGCCTTGCAGCCGCGCCATCGGCAAAAGAATGGCCTGAAACGGGATGAAGCAGCCGACGAGCAGCATCGTGAAGAACGCGTCCGCGCCGCGGAAGCGCCAGTGCGTGAGCACGTAGCCGTTGAACGCGCCGACGATCGACGAGATCAGCACGGCCGGAATCACCATGCGCACGGAGTTCATGAAGAACGGCTCCATGCCGTCGCAGCGCACGCCGGTGCACGCTTCCTGCCACGCCTTCACCCACGGCGCGAATGTGACGTGCGTGGGCGGAGTGAGCAGGTTGCCGGTGCGAAGCTGGTCGAGGTCCTTGAACGACGTGGACAGCATCACGTAGATCGGGAACAGGAAGTAGAGCGCGAAAAGAATCAGCACCGCGTAAATGACGGCGCGGCTGATCGTCATCTTAGGCTGCATTGCGGGTGCTCCTCGATTCCAGATACATGAGCGGCACGAGAACCGCGACGACCGTGGCGAGCATCATCATCGACGAAGCGGCGCCGACGCCCAGTTGCCCCCGGTTGAACGAGAACGTGTACATGAAGATGGCCGGCAGCGACGACGACGTGCCCGGTCCGCCCGCGGTCAACGCGACGACGAGGTCGAAGGTCTTGATCGTGATGTGGCAGAGAATCAGCAGCACGGAGAAGAACACCGGACGCATGCTCGGAATCACGATCTTGCGGTAGATGGTCGGCAGCGTCGCGCCGTCCACTTGCGCGGCCTTGAAGATTTCGCTGTCGACGCCGCGCAGGCCGGCGAGGAAGAGCGCCATCACGAAGCCGCTCGATTGCCAGACCGCCGCGATCACGACGCAGAAGATGGCCTTGTCCGGGTCGCCGAGCCAGTTAAAGGTGAAGCTCGTCCAGCCCCAGTCGTGGAACACCTTTTCGATGCCGAGGCCGGGGTTCAGAATCCATTGCCACGCGGTGCCCGTCACGATGAAGGACAGCGCCATCGGATAGAGAAAGACCGCGCGCAGCGCGCCTTCGTTGCGGATTTTCTGGTCGAGCAGGATCGCGAGGAAGAGGCCCAGACCGACGCAGATGGCGATGAACGGAATGCCGAACCAGCCGAGATTGGCGGCGGAAGTCCACCAGACGTCGTTGGCGAAGAGTTGCCGGTATCGGTCGAAACCGGCGAACTCGTAGCGCGGCATGAGTCGCGATTCGGACAGCGACAGATAGCCCGTCACGGCGATGAAGCCGTAGACGAACACGAGCGCGATCACGATGCTGGGAGCGAGCACCAGCTTGGGAATCCAGCGATCGGCGAGCGCCGCCGTGGGCGAAGCGCGGCGAGGCTGGTGCGGACTCTTTTCCGCGGTACCGCTGAGGGAGGCAGTCACAACTCGACTCCTGGAAGATGCGCCGGCGCTTGAATGGCGCCATGACGCGCTTGAATGACGCTGACTTGCGCGCGCGGTGCGAAGGTGTGCTTTCGGATCGGCTGACTTCGGCACGACCGGCGCTTGGTACGCGCTTGGTACGACTTATGTGCGACGCTTCTGTGGCTCGGGCGGCGGGCGGCCGTGCTGCGCCGCCTGCCGCCCGTCACGCTGCTACGTCCTTACTTCGTCTTGGCGGCGTTCGCGAGCGCCTGAACCGCGCTCTTCGAATCCTGCGACGAATTCATGAACTTCGTCACGACGTCGGTCATGGCGCCCGCGACAGCGTCGCCCTGGGCCATGCCGTGCGCGAGCGACGGAACATAGCCGCCCGACTTGATCGCCGTCTGTTCATCAGCGTAGGACTTCTTCGCGCAGTCGTCGAATTTGTCCATCTTCACGCCGAGACGCACCGGGATCGAGCCTTTGTTCAGGCTGAACTGTTCCTGGAAGTCCGGCGACATGATGGTCTTCGCGAGCGCGAGCTGGCCCGGCGTGGCGGCCTTCTGGCCCTTCTGCTGGAAGAACACGAACGAGTCGACGTTGAAGGTGTACGCCTTCTCCGTGCCCGGCACCGCGGCGCAGATGTAGTCCGTGCCGGCCTTCTTGTTCGCGCCGGCGAATTCGCCCTTCGCCCAGTCGCCCATGAACTGCATGCCGGCCTTGCCGTTGATGACCATGGCGGTGGCGAGGTTCCAGTCGCGGCCGGTGCGGCCGCTATCGAAGTAACCCTGGATCTTGCGGACGGTGTCGAACACCTGAACCATCTTGTCCGAGGTCAGCGTCTTCTGGTCCAGATCGACGATGGCCTTCTTGTAGAAGTCCGCGCCCTGCGACAGCACGACGTCTTCCCACAGCGTCAGGTCTTGCCACGGCTGGCCGCCCATCGCGATCGGCATGATGCCCGCGGCCTTCATCTTGTCGGCCACCTGGAAGAACTCGGCCCAGGTCGTCGGCACCTTGCCGCCTGCCTTGTCGAGCGCGGCCTTGTTGATGTACAGCCAGTTCACGCGATGCACCGAGAACGGCGCGGCGACGTAGTGGCCGTCAGCGTGGATGATCTTGTCGATTTCCGGCGGCAGGTTCTTCTTCCAGTCGCCGGCGACGGAGTCGATCGGCACCAGCACGCCTTGCTCCGACCATTCCTGGATCAGCGGACCCTTGATCTGAGCCGCCGACGGCGCGTTGCCCGAGATCACCTGGGTCTTCAGCGCGGTCATTGCCGCAGCGCCTGCGCCGCCCGCGACCGCGAAGTCCTTCCACTGATAGCCCTGCTTGGTCATGTCGTCCTTGAGCACGCCGACCGCTTTCGATTCGCCGCCCGAGGTCCACCAGTGCAGCACGGAAACAGCCTCGGCAGCCTGCACCGCCGACGCCGTCGCGCCGCACAGAAGACCTGCGGCGCACAGCGCGCCCATGAGCTTACGGACTTTCATTGTTTATCTCCTCCAGCACCTGAACAAGTAACGAGTGGCCCCTGATGTCGCCAGGAAGCGTTGAAAAAACGGTGGTTACACAACGGCAATGCTTGGGTGGCCGGGGCTCGGGTGTCGGGGTGTCGGCGGAAAAGCGCGCCACGCGGGCGATGCATGCGCGCGTGCGAAGCCGGCAGTCCGGTACCGATTAGTCGGCCGCACGGCTCTCAAGAGATGAGTAGGTCAAATCGCAACGACTGTCTCCTCTGTGAGCCGATGGCGTCATGCCTGTGCCGGCCCATGCTAGTGATTGCTTTTGATTTTTACCCGCGCACACGAGCCGCATTGCAAGCGGACGAGAGGGCGCAGGCGCGAGGCGGTACACGTGTGAGACGCAGCCGGTGCATGGAAGCAGCGATTTCCGGTCTTCGCTAACATGAGTACGCGGTCGCCTTAGGGAAAACACTCAGCTTCTGATTGACAAGCCATTTTTTTCCCGGGTGACATTTCCTCTTGATTTGGATTGTAGTTAAACTACAATTCAGTGTCAAAAAAAATTTTGTCGAACTACGGTACCCTTTCGTTCGACGTCCCACCGACTTCACAGGCGGCCTCAAAACCCATGCAAAGCGACTCGAACTTCATCTTCGTGCTCTTCGGCGGGACCGGCGACTTGTCCATGCGCAAGATTCTTCCGGCGCTGTTCGAAGCGCACCGGGCGGGCATGCTGGCCGCGTCGGGCAAGATCGTCGCCGTGGCGCGCGGCGCGCAGGCTCCCGGCGAATACCTCGCGTGGGTCGAGGAACACGTGAAGCCTCATGTGTCGAAGAAGGCTCTGGACGAGACCGCGTGGCGCAGCTTTCTGGAGCGCATCGAATACGTGCAGCTCGACCTGGGCCGCGCGGAAGACTTCGTGGTGCTGCGCGACGCGCTCGCCAAATACGACGGCACGCGCGTGTTTTATCTCGCGACCGGGCCGTCGCTCTTCGTGCCCATCTGCCGCGCGCTGTCGGAAGTCGGCCTCAACCAGAACGCGCGCATCGTGCTGGAAAAGCCGCTCGGCTATGACCTGAAGTCGTCCAACGCCATCAACGACGCGGTCGGCGAGATCTTTCAGGAAGAGCAGATCTACCGGATCGACCATTACCTCGGCAAGGAGCCGGTGCAGAACCTTCTCGCGCTGCGCTTCGGCAATGCGCTCTTCGAGCCGCTGTGGCGGCGCGAGTGGGTCGAGAGCATCCAGATCACCATTGCGGAAGAACTCGGCGTGGAAGCGCGCGGCGACTTCTACGACAACACCGGCGCGTTGCGCGACATGGTGCAGAACCATTTGCTGCAACTGCTTTCCATCGTGACGATGGAGCCGCCGCATTCGATGGATTCCGACTCCGTGCGCGACGAGAAGCTGCGCGTGCTGCGCGCGCTGAAGCCGATCGACGAGCGCGACATCAGCCGCGTCGCCGTGCGCGGGCAGTATCACGCGGGCGTGATTCGCGGCGCATCGGTGCCGGCCTACGCGACGGAAGCCGGCGTGCGCCCCGACAGCAACACGGAAACCTTCGTCGCGCTGAAAGTCGAGATCGAAAACTGGCGCTGGGCCGGCGTGCCGTTCTTCCTGCGCACCGGCAAGCGGCTCGCGGACCGCGTCGCGGAGATCGTCGTGAATTTCCGGCCCGTGCCGCATTCGGCGCTCGGCGCGAATGCGTTGCGCGCGGGCGCGAACCGGCTCGTGATCCGCCTGCAGCCGAACGAGACCATTCGCCTCTACTGCCTCGCCAAGCAGCCGGGCGAGGGCATGAATCTCGCAAGCGTCCATCTGGACCTCGCGTTCGACCAGTTCTTCAAGGAAGGGCAGATGGAGGCGTACCAGCGGCTGTTGCTGGACGTGATCCACGGGCGGCTCGCGCTCTTCGTGCGTCGCGACGAGCAGGAAGCCGCGTGGCGCTGGGTCGAGCCGATCCTCAACGCGTGGGCGGCGTCGACGAACAAGCCCAAGCCGTACGCGGCGGGCACGTGGGGGCCGGCGGCGTCGAGCGCAATGCTCGCGCAGCATGGCACGTGCTGGCTGGAAGAAGAGAATTGAGGGCGTCGCGCTGACGGCTCCATTCAGAGAGACGCCGCGCGCGCCAGCACACAAGACCGCTTCGCGGGCCGCTCGCGGCTTCGCGGCATAAGGCGGGTCGATAAACCAAGACAAGCAGGATGGAGGAGCAGTGATCGAGCTTCGCACTTTCGACGACCCGCGCGCCCACTCGGACGCGCTGGCGAAGGCCGTCAGCGACGCGCTTGCCGCGTCGCTCGCGGCCAGAGGCGCCGCATCGGCCGATGCCAGCGCAGCCGCATCAGGACAGTCCGCTCATGCCACGCTCGCCGTGTCCGGCGGCACGAGCCCGCGTCCGTTCTTGCAGACGCTCTCGCGCGAGCCGCTCGCGTGGGCGCATATCGACGTGACGCTCGTCGACGACCGCTGGGTGCCTGAAACCGATTCCGCGAGCAACGCGCGCCTCGTGCGCGAGACGCTTCTGCAAGACGCGGGCGCGGCCGCCTACTTCCTGCCGCTCGTCGATACGTCCGCCACGCTCGACGCGCACGTCGCCGCGCTCAACGCCGACGCGCGCCGCCGTCTGCCGGATGTCGCCGTGCTCGGCATGGGCGAGGACGGCCACACGGCGTCCATCTTCGCGGACGCGCCCGAATGGGACTTCGCCATTTCCACGCAGGACCGCTTCGTCGCCGTGCATCCGGGCAGCGCGCCGCACGCGCGAGTGAGCCTGTCGATGTCCGCTCTCAAGCAGGTGAAGCAGCTTTTTCTCTTCATCTCCGGCCAGAAGAAACTGGACGTGCTGAACGCGGCGCTCGCCGCGCGCCAAAAGAATGCCATCTCGACCCTGGCCAACGATGAAGGAGTGAAGCTCGATGTCTACTGGTGTGCATAAGGCCGCGCCGGCGCCGAGCCACGCCGACGGACCGAGGCTGCTCGCCGACATCGGCGGCACCAACGCGCGCTTCGCGCTGGAGACGGCGCCCGGCGAGATCGGGCAGATTCGCGTGTATCCGGGCGCCGATTACCCGGGCATCGCCGAAGTCATGCAGCAGTATCTGAAGGACACGAAAGTCGGCCGCGTGAATCACGCGGCGATCGCGATCGCCAATCCGGTGGACGGCGATCACGTGAAAATGACGAACCACGACTGGAGCTTTTCGATCGAAGCGACGCGCCGCGCGCTCGGCTTCGACACGCTGCTCGTCGTCAACGACTTCACCGCGCTCGCGATGGCGCTGCCCGGTCTCACCGATGCGCAGCGCGTGCAGGTGGGCGGCGGCGCGCGCCGGCAGAACAGCGTGATCGGCTTGCTGGGTCCGGGCACGGGTCTGGGCGTGTCGGGTCTGATCCCCGCGGACGATCGCTGGATCGCGCTCGGTAGCGAAGGCGGCCACGCGACCTTCTCGCCGTTCGATGAGAGCGAAGACCTCGTCACGCGTTATGCGCGCCGCAAGTACCCGCACGTGTCGTTCGAGCGCGTGTGCGCGGGGCAGGGGCTGGAGCTGATCTACCGCGCGTTCGCGGAGCGCGACAACGTGGCGGTTGCAGACACCTTCACCGCCGCCGACGTCACCACGCGCGCGCATCAGGGCGAGGCGCTCGCGCTCGAAACGGTGAACTGTTTCTGCGCGATCCTCGGCACGTTCGCGGGCAACATCGCGGTGACGCTCGGCGCGCTGGGCGGCATTTATATCGGCGGCGGCATCGTGCTGAAGCTGGGCGATCTGTTCCACAAGTCGCCGTTTCGCGAGCGATTCGAGTCGAAAGGGCGCTTCCAGCAGTATTTGTCCGGCATTCCGACTTACGTGATCACCGCGGAATATCCCGCGTTTCTCGGCGTCTCCGCGATTCTTGCCGAGCAGTTGTCGAATCGCGCGAACAGCGGATCGTCGGCGGTGTTCGAACGCATTCGCCAGATGCGCGACGCGCTCACGCCCGCCGAACGGCGCGTGGCCGATCTCGCGCTGAATCACCCGCGCTCGATCATCAACGATCCGATCATCGACATTGCGCGCAAGGCGGACGTGAGCCAGCCGACGGTGATCCGCTTTTGCCGCTCGCTCGGCTGTCAGGGCCTCTCCGACTTCAAGCTGAAGCTCGCGACGGGACTCACGGGCACGATTCCGGTGAGCCACAGTCAGGTGCATCTCGGCGATACGGCCACCGACTTCGGCGCGAAGGTGCTGGACAACACCGTGTCCGCCATCCTTCAGCTGCGCGAGCATCTGAACTTCGAGAACGTCGAGCGCGCGATCGACATTCTGAACGGCGCGCGGCGCATCGAGTTCTATGGCCTCGGGAATTCGAACATCGTCGCGCAGGACGCGCATTACAAGTTCTTCCGCTTCGGCATCCCGACGATTGCCTACGGCGATCTGTATATGCAGGCGGCCTCGGCGGCGCTGCTCGGCAAGGGCGATGTGATCGTGGCCGTGTCGAAGTCCGGGCGCGCGCCGGAACTGCTGCGCGTGCTGGAAGTGGCGATGCAGCAGGGCGCGACGGTCATCGCGATCACGTCGAGCAACACGCCGCTCGCCAAGCGCGCGACGGTGGCGCTGGAGACGGATCACATCGAGATTCGCGAGTCGCAGTTGTCGATGATCTCGCGCATTCTGCATCTCGTGATCATCGATATCCTCGCGGTCGGCGTGGCCATTCGCCGCGCGGCGCCGCAGCCGGGCGCGAAGATCAGCGAGACGGTCGCGCACGCGCGCGAGTCCAGCGACGACGAAGCCGCCGCCGTGCTCGACTGGCTGAGTCACGGTGCTTCGGGCATGGCGAAGGAATAACGCCTGAGCAGTCCGAACGAAAAGGGCCGCCGATGTGAATCGGCGGCCCTTTTTCTATGGTACTTGTTGAATCAAACGCGCTGCTTAGAACGAGTGCTGAATGCCAGCGTACACGCCCGTCTGGCTGCGGCCGGGGAACGGATTGTCCGTCGACGCAGCGGTGCCGAAGCTGTTCGCGTTCAGGCCGTAGTTCGCCGTCTTGCTGTTCTGAACGGTGGCGACTTGCAGGTCGAACAACGTGCGCTTCGACAGGTTGTACGAACCGCCGACGGTGTACATCGTCGCGTTGCCTGCGCCGTTGTTGCCGTTCACGTGATAGACGGCGGCGGTCAGCGCCGCGGCCGGCGACGCCTGCCACGTCACGCCGCCCCATTCGTGGTCGAGCGTGGTCGGCTCGCCCGGCAACTGGCCGGTCATGCCCGAAGAACGAATCGCCTGATAACCCGCCTGAACCTTGAACTGGCCGAGGAACACGTTGGCCATGGCGGAGTACTCGCGCGAGTAGGCGTAGACGCCCTGAGTCGCGCCATAGCTGCCGCCGAGCTGACCGTTGGCGGGATTGCGGATCTCGTCGTACATGCCGCGCACCTGCAGATACGGCGACGTGTACGTGACGTACGCGCCCGCTTCACGGCCTTGCGGCGTCGTGCCGTTGCCGTTCCAGTTGGTCGCGTTCGAGAGCGCGTATTGACCGTAGAAGTCGAAGCCTGCGAACTTCGGCGACTGGTAGGAGATGTTGTTGCTCGATTGCGGCCAGTTGCGGCCACGCACCAGCGAAGCCGACGACCAGTTCGACTGGCCGAACGGATCGAAGTCCCACACGCCGTTGGACACGAACAGTTCGCGGCCGAGCAGCACGGTGCCGAAGCTGTTGTTGGCGATACCGACCGTCGCCCAGCGATTGAAGAGGCCGCCGCCGCCCGGGCCCTGACCCGTCATGGTGTTGAAACTGCCTTCCAACTGAAACACGGCGCGATTGCCGCCGCCCAGATCTTCGGCGCCCTTCAAGCCCCAAAGGCTCGTGCCCCAGTCGCCGCTTTCGGCACGAATGCGGCTTGCCGTGACGTTCTTCGCCGCCCCGGTCGGCACGCCGTTCATGTATTCGAGTCCCGCGTCCAGGCGGCCATACAGCGTCACGCTGCTTTGGGCATGCGCCGCCGCGCCGAACGTCAGCAGCGCCGCCGCTGCAAGCAAAGCCTTCTTCATCATCTCCTCCGACTCCTGTCAAAAGTGAACCAACTGCCGTCGGAATTTTGAAGGAGAACTACATTTTCGGAGGGTCGGCTTTGTACTTTTGATTCAATTTGACAAACGCGGCAACAAGCCGCCGCACGCATGCGTCAGTCGAGCCGCCAATAAAAAACGGTGCGACACCCTTTCGGGCACCGCACCGATACGCGCCTCTCGCAGCAGCGTGAAAACCTTATAGAACTATTCTCGGTTCAGACTCGCTTAGAACGAGTGCTGAATGCCGGCATAGACGCCCGTCTGGCTGTGGCCGGCGAACGGGTTGTCCGTCGCGGCAGCCGTGCCGAAGTTGTTGGCGTTCAGGCCGTAGTTGGCGCTCTTGCTGTTCTGCACCGTCGCGACCTGCAGGTCGAACAGGGTGCGCTTCGACAGGTTGTACGAGCCGCCGACCGTGTAGATGGTCGCGTTACCCGCGCCGTTGTTGCCGTTCACGTGGTAGACCGCGCCGATCAGCGCCGCCGCCGGCGTTGCTTGCCACGTCACGCCGCCCCATTCGTGGTCGAGCGTGGTCGGCTGGCCGGGCAACTGGCCCACCATGCCGGACGAGCGGATCGCCTGGTAAGCGCCCTGAACCTTGAACTGGCCGAGGAACAGGTTGAACATCGCCGTGTACTCGCGCGAGTACGCGTAGACGCCGTTGCCGTTGTTCGTGCCGCCGTTGAGCGCGTTGTAGGCGCCGCCGAGCGTACCGTTGGCCGGGTTGCGGATTTCGTCGTACATGCCGCGAATCTGGAAGAGCGGCGTGGTGTACGTGATGTACGCGCCACCTTCGCGGCCTTGCGGCGTCGTGCCGTTGCCGTTCCAGTTCGTCGCGTTCGAC
Organism: Caballeronia sp. AZ10_KS36; assembly: GCF_023631105.1. Classification (NCBI taxonomy): domain Bacteria; kingdom Pseudomonadati; phylum Pseudomonadota; class Betaproteobacteria; order Burkholderiales; family Burkholderiaceae; genus Caballeronia; species Caballeronia sp. AZ10_KS36. The sequence goes on from NZ_JALQDQ010000009.1 coordinate 20,002, forward strand.
AGTGCGTACTGGCCGTAGAAGTCGAAGCCCGCGAACTTCGGCGACTGGTACGAAATGTTGTTGCTCGATTGCGGCCAGTTGCGGCCACGCACCAGCGAAGCCGACGACCAGTTCGACTGACCGAACGGATCGAAGTCCCACACGCCGTTAGCGATGAAGAGTTCGCGGCCCAACAGCAGCGTACCGAAGTTGTTGTTCGCGATACCGACCGTCGCCCAACGATTGAAGAGGCCGCCGCCGCCCGGGCCTTGACCCGTCATGGTGTTGAAGCTGCCTTCCAACTGGAACACGGCGCGATAGCCGCCGCCCAGGTCTTCGACGCCCTTCATGCCCCAGAGGCTCGTGCCCCAGTCGCCGCTTTCCGCACGGAAGCGGTGCGACGAGCCGGTGGCCGCGCCGTTGGCGCCGACGCCGGTCGGCACGCCGTTCATGTACTCCAGGCCGGCATCCAGGCGGCCATACAGCGTCACGCTGCTTTGAGCCTGAGCCACCGCGCTGAACGTCAGCAGTGCTGCTGCCGCGAGCAAAGCTTTCTTCATCATCTCCTCCAACCCTGTCAAGAAATAGAACCAAGTGCTGCCGTGTGCGGTTCGATGCGGGCGCATCCAACCGGAAATTGTTTTTCGAGGAACGACACACGCGTAACGACAGTGCTCGTGATGACTCGCGCGTCGTGCGCGAATCTGACGCCGGTCCGTCGACTGGCGTTTCCTCACTTTGTTTTGAAGTAAAACTACTTTTTGTGCACTTCGTTTTGGTACTTTAGTTACCAATTTAACAAATTACGTCACACTCGCCAAAGGAATTTGACGCTCGCCGATGCGGTGTGTCAAAAACGCAAAGCCATTGTGGCGTGGACGCGACCCAAAGCATGGGAAACGGCCCGCAGAGCCTTATGCAGCAAGGCTCTGCGCTCGGGAAAGTTTCGGGGTCAGGTTTCACGCCTATTGACGCGCGGACGTGTCGGCGCTAGGTGGCGGAAACGGGCTGGAAGGGCCGTCGGGCGGGGCTCGGGGGCGAAAAAAAAGCGCCTCGGGGGCGCTTTTTCTAGAGAAGTGTGCGGCAGCTACTTGAGACTACCCGAGAGAAACTGCCTGAGCCGCTCGCTCTTCGGTTGAGCGAATACCTCGTTCGGGCGACCTTCTTCTTCGATGCGCCCCTGATGCAGGAACACGACATGGTTCGACACATTGCGCGCGAACGCCATTTCGTGCGTGACGACGATCATCGTGCGGCCTTCCTCGGCGAGCGTCTGCATCACCTTCAGCACTTCGCCGACCAGTTCCGGGTCGAGCGCGGACGTGGGTTCGTCGAAGAGCATCACATCCGGATGCATGGCGAGCGCGCGGGCAATCGCCACGCGCTGCTGCTGACCGCCCGACAAGTGCGACGGATACTGCTTCTCCAGTCGCGGCGCGAGCCCGACCTTCTCCAGATACGTGCGGGCGCGATCCTCGGCTTCCTTCTTCGGCAGGCCGAGCACGTTCACGGGCGCTTCGGTCACGTTCTCGAGCACGTTCATGTGCGACCAGAGGTTGAAGTGCTGGAAGACCATCGAGAGCTTCGAGCGGACCTGCCGCAGTTGCTTCGCGTCCGCGACCTTCAACGCGCCGGTCTTGTCCAACATCGTGCGCACTTCGGCGCCGTCGACGAAGATGCGCCCGCGATTCGGCTGCTCGAGGAAGTTGATACAGCGCAGCATCGTGCTCTTGCCGGATCCCGACGACCCGATGATGCTGATCACGTCGCCGGCGTTCGCCTTCAGCGAGACGCCTTTCAGGACTTCGTTGCTGCCGTACTGCTTGTGAATGTCGTCGACGAAAAGCTTGTGCTTCTGGGAATTCATGTGCGGTCCTGTAGGCCGATTGCCTGACTTATTTGCCTTGCGGCCGCAGGTACGCGAGCCAGCGATGTTCGGCGCGGCGGAACAGCCACACGAGCGCGAACGAAATGACGAGATAGAGCAGGGCGGCGATGCCGAACGCCTCGAACGACTGATACGTCGCGGAGTTCACGTCGCGCGCGATCTTCAGGATGTCCGGCACGGTCGCCGTGAACGCGACGGTCGTCGCGTGCAGCATAAGAATGACTTCGTTGCTGTAGTAAGGCAGCGCGCGGCGCAGCGCCGACGGCAGAATCACGCGGCGATACAGCGTGAAGCTCGACATGCCGTACGCGCGCGCCGCTTCGATCTCGCCATAGGGCGTCGCCTTGATCGCGCCGGCGAAGATTTCCGTCGTGTAGGCGCAGGTGTTCAGCGTGAACGCGAGCAACGTGCAGTTCATGCCGCTGCGGAAGAACTGGGAAAGCAGCATGTGATCGCGCACGACCTGCAGGCTGTAGAGGCCCGTATAGCAGAGCAGCAGTTGCACATAGAGCGGCGTGCCGCGAAACACGTAGGTGTACAGCCAGACGCTGCGCGAGAGCAGCTTGTTCTTCGACACCCGCGCCACGGCGAGCGGCACGGAGAGGCAGAACCCGAGTCCGATGGACACCACGAGCAGCCACATCGTGATGGCGAGACCGGTAATGCGGTAGCCGTCGGTGAAAAGGTAGTTCTTCCAGAATTCCTGGATGATTTCGATCATGAAGTCCGCCGCTCTCTGATACTGGAATAAGGCTGGATGTCCGAATGCCGCTGGTTACAGGTCCGCCTTGCGCACGCCGATGGAGTAGCGCCGCTCCAGCCAGATCAACACGAAGTTCGAGATCGTGGTGATGGCGAGATAGACGACGCCCGCGAGCAGCGTGAAGAAGAAGAACCGCTGCGTGCCTTTGCCGGCGTCCTGCGCGGCCTTCACGACGTCCGCGAGGCCGATGATCGACACCAGCGCGGTCGCCTTCACCATCACCTGCCAGTTGTTGCCGATGCCGGGCAGCGCAAAGCGCATCATCTGAGGAAACATGATGCGCGAGAAGGTCTGCCACGGCGTCATGCCGTAGGCCGCGCCCGCTTCGAGCTGGCCGCGCGGCACCGAAAGGAACGCGCCGCGGAACGTTTCCGTGAAGTACGCGCCGTAGATGAAGCCGAGCACGAGAATGCCCGCGAGGAACGGATCGATATCGATCTGATCCCAGCCGAGGTGGTCGGTCAGCAAGTTCAGCCAGATCTGGATGCTGTAGAAGAGCAGCAGCATCAGCACGAGATCGGGTACGCCGCGAATCAGCGTCGTATAGACGGTGCCGATGCCCGACGCGATACGGCTCTTGGAGAGCTTCGCCGCCGCGCCGATGAGGCCGATCACGAAGGCGAACGCCAGCGACAGCACCGCGAGCTTGACGGTCTGCCAGGTGCCCGCGAGGATCAGCGGACCGTAGCCTTGCAACATGGTGATTCCTTGATAAGGTGCGCCATTCCACGCGCGCACGAAGCGGCTCGCCGCCGCGATTTCGCCGCCGCCATTCGCTGCCGAATTCGGCTGCCTACGCGCGGCTCGTGAGCGTGACCTCGATGAAGCTCCGACGCGGATGGTCTCGTTTCTTTCCGGCGCCGCTCGTGGCTCGCGCGCTGGCGGTCCGCCGGCGGTCCGTATTCTAGGTGGCCAAAATTGGCGAGCACGCCCAAAACGCGAACGCCGCGAATGCCGCGAATGTCGTGGATGCCGCGAATGCCCCGAATGTCCGTGTTTCCGAAGGCGCTGCACACCGCCGCCGCCCGAAAAGCGCGGTATTTTACCCGAACCCGGCGTGTGCGCGGCGATAGCCGGACAAGTCCGATTACCTCCATCGGCGGGACGGTGTAGTGCCGTTGCGCTCGTTGTTCCGGCAGGCGGCCGCCCTTACATTGTCTCCATCGCAGTTCAACGTCTACACCGGGAGCACAACATGTTCGAGATTCGCCGCAGCAACGAACGCGGTCACGCCAACCACGGCTGGCTGGACTCGTATCACAGCTTCTCGTTCGCCGACTACCACGATCCGGAGCACGTTCACTTCGGCGCGCTGCGCGTGATCAACGAAGACCGCGTCGCGGGCGGACAGGGCTTCGGCACGCACGGTCATCGCGACATGGAGATCGTGAGCTACGTGCTGGAAGGCGCGCTCGCGCATCGCGACAGCATGGGCAACGGATCGACCATCCGCCCCGGCGACGTGCAGCGCATGAGCGCCGGAACCGGCGTGCGGCACAGCGAGTTCAACGGCTCGCCGACCGAAACGGCGCACTTCCTGCAAATCTGGATCATTCCGGATGCGCCGGGCGGCGCGCCGGGCTACGAGGAAAAGCGTTTCGCCGATGACGAAAAGCGCGGCCGCCTGCGCGTGATCGCTTCGCCCGAAGGCACGGACGGCTCGGTGAAGATGGGCGCCGACGCGCGAATTTTCGCGGGCCTGTTCGATGGCGCCGAGCGCGCCGAGTTCGACGTGCCGGCGGGCCGCCGCGTCTATGTGCATGTGGCGCGCGGCAAGGTGTCGGTGAACGGCGAGGCGCTCGGCGCGGGCGATGCCGCGAAGATCGAGGATATCGCCAAGGTGACCATCGACGGCGGCGAGCGGGCGGAAGTGCTGCTGTTCGATCTGGCTTGATCGGCCATTGATGTGAGAAACCGCGGGCTCGCGCCCGCGGTTTTTTTGCGCCTGCAAGAACCGCTTAGGGCTTCGCAGTCGCCGAGGCGCCCGGCGCGCCCGGCGCGGCCTGAGCGGCGTCCGGCCCGCCGCGATGCTTGCCCCAGCGTTCGTGCATCTTCTGCTGATGCTCATGCATGCGGGCGAAGTGCTGCTTGAGCGCCGTGCTCACGGTCGTCTTTTGCTGGTCGTTCAGCGCGTTATAGAAATTGAGCCAGGCGGTCGCCGTCTGCTCGTGCAACTGCATTTGCTGCTGCTCGAGCTTCTGATGCGCGGCGTGCATCGCGTTCAGGTCCAGAATCGGCTGGTTCTGCATCGACTGGAACTGCTCGTGCATCTGGCGATGGCTCTCCCGCATGGCCTTGTGGTTCTGCTTCATCGTGTCGATGGCCGTCTGCCACAGCTTCTCCTGATCCGCATTCAGCTTCAGCTGGCCGTGCAACTGGTCGAGCTGCTTCTGCATGCGCATTTCCATGTGATGACCGCCAGGACCGCCCATCATGCCGGGCCCGCCCATCATGCCCGGAGCGCCGGGCGGCGGCGCGTTCGGCGCGTCGTTGGTGGCGGCGTGGGCCGCGCCGAAGGTCAGCGCGAGTGCGGTGGCAGCGGCGGCGAGAATGCGATATTGCTTGCTCATCGTGAGACTCCCTGATTGATGTCGGAGCCGAATGCGCGGATTTCGTTGAGACCGCGCTTGGTCGGTGAAACACAGCGTAGTGGCTCGTGCCGGCGCGCGTGTTACCAAGGCGGCGTTTCGTATTACGCTGGTTTACGCGCTGCTTTCGCGGTAACACCCCGTAACCCTTTGCGGCGCGACAGACCGCCGACCGGCCGGGACTCCCGCGCTAAACTCCCTCTCATGACTACACAAATTTTAGTCGTCGACGACGACGCCGAACTGCGCGACCTCCTGCGCGATTATCTGGTCCGGCAGGGCATCGAGGTATCGGTGCTGCACGACGCCGGTTCGCTCGAACGCCGTATCGAGCGCGAGCGCCCCGATCTGATCGTTCTCGATCTGATGATGCCGGGCGTCGACGGTCTGACGGCGCTGCGCAAGCTCCGCGCATCGGGCGACGACATTCCCGTCATCATGCTGACCGCTCGCGCGGACGACGTGGACCGCATCGTCGGTCTCGAACTCGGCGCGGACGATTACCTCGGCAAGCCGTTCAACCCGCGCGAGCTGCTCGCGCGCGTGCAGGCCGTGTTGCGCCGACGCCGCACCATTCCGTCCGCCGCGCCCGAGCAGCGCGAGCCGTATTCGTTCGGCCGCTTCCGGCTGGACTTCCAGTCGCGCACGCTGCAACACGACGAAAAGCCGATCACCTTGTCCGGCAGCGAATTCGCGCTCCTCAAGATTTTCGTGAATCACCCGATGCGCACGCTCACGCGCGAGCGCCTGCTCGAACTGCTGCACGGCCCGGAATACGACGGCACCGACCGCGGCATCGACGTGCAGGTGTGGCGCCTGAGGCGCATTCTGGAAAGCGATCCTTCCGCGCCGCGCTTCATTCAGACGGTGCGAGGACGCGGCTACGTGTTCGTGCCCGACGGCGAGCAAAATGCGCCGGCCCATTGATTCTTTGTTCGGCCGGCTGGTCGTTCTGGTCATCGGCGTGCTGGTGCTTTCGCATCTCGCGTGGTTCGCCGTCATCCGCGTCGAGCGGGACTACTCGCAAACGCGCTACGCGGTCGAAGAAGCGGCGTTCCTCGTCGAAGCGGTGCGGCAGCACATCGCCAACAATCCGGAGCAGCCGTTGCCCTCGCGCGTGCGCATCGTGCCGCTGCAGGCCGCGGATGCGCCGCAGCCCGCGAGCGGCGACGAGCTTCCGCGTCCGCTCTCGCGTTTCATCGAGGACATGAAAGACCGCTTGCCCGACGGCACCGACGTGCGCCCCGGCCCGCCCGGCGCGCCGCCGAGCGTCTGGGTTCACGGCGCGAAGGACGCGGGCTGGATCGTCGTGCCGGTGCAGCCGCTGCGCCCGCCGCGCTCGCGCGATCGCATGCTCGTGTGGCTTGCCATCATCTTTTCGACGGCCGTGCTGGCCGCGCTCTTCGCCGCGTGGCAGTTGCAGTCGCCGTTGCGCTCGCTCGCGCAGGCGGTCGCGCGCTTCGGTCGCGGGCAGCCCACGCCGCCGGTGCCGGAGCGCGGCCCGCGCGAGCTGCGCCAGCTCACGCACGGCTTCAATCAGATGGTGCGCGAAGTGTCGCAAAGCGAGAGCGACCGCGCCGTGATGCTGGCGGGCGTCGCGCATGATCTGAAGACGCCGCTTGCGCGCCTGCGCCTGCGCGCCGAAATGATGGACGACGAAAAAACGCGCGACGGCGTGGTGCGCGACGTCGATTCCATGGCGCATATCGTCGATCAGTTTCTGGTCTTCGCGCACGACCGCCCGGACGGCAGCGAGCCGGTCGCGGTGGATGAGCAGTGCGAGCGCGTCGCGCGGGCGTATCGCGCGGTCGCGCCGGGCGCGGATACCGTGCGTCTGAAGCTCGAAGCGGGGCCGGGCTTCGTGTTGCCGGCCGCGACGCTCGACCGCCTGCTCTCGAACCTGCTGGACAACGCACATGCGTATGGCGCGCCGCCCATCGTCATCGAGACGCGGCGCGAGGCCAAAGGCTGGGTGCTGTCCGTGTCGGACCACGGCAAGGGCATTGCGCCCGACGATCTCATCAAGGCGAGCCGCCCGTTCGTGCGGCTCGATCCGGCGCGCGGCGGCAGCGGGCATAGCGGCCTCGGACTCGCCATCGTGGAGCGGCTCGCGCGGCGCGCGGGCGGCGAGTGCGAGATCGGCAATCAAGTCGATGGCGGCTTGCAGGTCGCGATGACCTTTCCGTTCGATCCCGCCGCCCGAACGGTCCCGCCGCGCCGCGCCGGAGCGCCGCACGAGGAGCGCGCGTTCTGACGACGCGCGCGTGCTTCCGCGAGGCTCAGTCGAACAGCGTCTGGAGTGCCGAGGCCGCCTCGCTATCCACCGTGTTGTAGGTCACGGTGGACGCCTCGAAGATGTAGTGCGTCGTGTACTTGCCGAGGCGCGACAGGATCTCCTCCTGAATCACTTCCGGCGCGAGGTCGATCTTCAGATACCACGCGGTGGACGACAGCCGCGTCTGGAACGACCCGTACTCCGCGAGCAATTGGTCGAACGTTTCAGCGTCCTGATCGCGGCACACGATGACCAGATTTCCCTTCATGCAATCCTCCCGATAACAGCCACGCAGTCGAAACCCCAAGGACGGATGATACCTGCGCGGACATGTCCGCGTGGCGACGAGGGACATGCCGGCGGCGCTATTTGCCGGCGAGCGAGTCTTCGGTGTGGCGCGTGGGCGGCGGGTCGGCGGGGCGCACTTCGCTGCGGTCGCGCCCGCGCGACTTGGCCTCGTAGAGCGCGAGATCGGCGCGCGAGAGCATCCATTCGAGCGCGTCGTCGTTCGCCTGTTCGGTGATGCCGATGCTGACCGAGAGCACCGCATCGTCCGGCAGATGCGCGCAGTGCTCGTGATGAAAGCGCTTGCGCAGCCGTTCGAGCACGGCTTGCGCATCGGCGAGCGAAGTCTGCGGCAGCAGAATGCCGAATTCCTCGCCGCCGAGCCGCCCGATTGCGTCGCTCGGACGAAGCTGCTCGCGGCAGACTTCCGCGAAATGCTCGAGCGCGCGGTCGCCCGAGGCGTGCCCATAGCGGTCGTTGATCTGCTTGAAATGATCGAGATCGGCGATGGCGACCGACAGCGGCGTGCCGGTCGAGCGCGCCAGTTCCACCTCTTGCCGCAGCGTGTCGAGGAAATAGCGGCGCGACAGGGCGCCCGTGAGCGCATCGTGGCGCGCTTCGGCCGACAAGAGCGTATTGGCCGATTGCAACTGCTCCGCGAGATCACGCGTTGCGCGATGCAGCCTGCGCTCGCGGGAATACGACGTGGCGATGACCACGGCGAGCGTGACGACGCCGAGCATCGTGAGGAACACGAGCAGGCGGTCGCGAGTATGGTTGCGCGTGATCTCGGTCCAGCTCGTGAGCGGGTGGACGATATGCGCGGACAAGCCCGAATTGAGGCCGGTGCGCTCGTCGTAGAGCGAGGGCACGGTATCGCCGTTGACGGCGAAGAAGCCCTTCGCGAGCGCGGGCGCGAGCCAGGGCGCCGACTGCCGCATGCGCTCGCCGACGTTGTCGATGCGCAGCGGCGCGAACGCGTCGCGCCGATAATGTTCGAGGCGCTCGCGGGCGGTCATGCGTGCGATGGCCGCATCCGGCATCGCCCGATATTCGAGCCGGCCGTCGTGCGCCATCACCACGACGCCGTTTTCGTCGGTGACGAAGGTGCCGGGGCGCGAGACCCAGTGCCGCAACCGGTCGATGCTCACCTTCGCGATCACCGCGCCGACCAGAAGCCCGTCCTCGTACACGGGCGCCGCGATGAAGATGCCCGGTTCGCCCGACAGCCGGCCGACGCCGTACATTTCGACGAAACCGCCGAGCAACGCCCGCACGACATAGGCGCGGGCGCTCATGTCGTAGCCGATGAAGCTGTCTTCTTCGCCCGCGTTGCTCGACGCAATGCAGTAGCCCTGTTCGTTCACGAGCCACAGGGAGTCGAGTCCGGAGAAGCCCTGCGCGTCGTGCAGGAAGCGGTTCACTTTCTCCAGTCCGGGCCGGGCCATCCACTGCTGGCGCCGCACGCTTTCCGTCGCCTGCACGCTCGATGCGTAGCGCCGCGACTCCGACAGCGCGCGCTGCGTGACGTCCATCTGCGCGAGCGTCGCGGGAATGGCGCGGGACATGGCGAGGTCGCTCGCGATGATTTGCGCCATGTTGTCGACGATGGAACCCGCCATCTGCCGTTCGGTGCGCACGGTCGCGGTCATCTCCTGCTGTACCATCCGGTCCGACAGCAGGCCTGCGGCGGCCCAGCACCCGAGCGCGAGCAACGCGAGGCAAAGCGTCGCGATGGCACGGTGCAGGAGGAGCTTGTTCATCGGTCGGGCCCGTGGCGCGGCGTCACGCCGCGGCCATCGGGTGTTCGGCGCGTGCCCCGGGCGCGTTCGCGAAAAGCGGGGCGCCGGGCGTGGCCGATTCGCGCGGGGACTCGCCGTCACGGGCCAAAAACGCGATAATCGCCGCCCTGAGGCGGGCGGTCAGCCGGCTTGCCCGGGCGCGTTCATTGCGTCTGTCAGGCGCGGCAGCGGCTTTGCCTGCATGCACGCGAGCTTTGGGCGTGCGGCCAGAATGGCGTCTCGCGTCCGTCGGACGGCCCTCCGACTCGGTCTTGGCGTCTCGCATTGCATCGGCGCTCATTTATTGTTTGTGATAAGCCCAGATTGGACGATGTTTTTCGTCGTCTATCAAGCGCCTTATTGCTGCGAACGGCGTTCGCCCAACACATCGCTTCGCAACCACGCGACTTCGCTTGCCGCGGCGGCCCGCTTGTGCGTCATTCGTGCGTGCATTCGTGCGTGCATTCACGCGATGGCGAACCGAAAGCGCGCTGCAAGGACGAAACGGTGCGCGCGCCGGTCTGCGCCGGGCCTTCAGTTCGGCGCGGCCGTGCCGATGAGCAACACAAGCCGCGCGCCGCGAGCCAAAGTTCGGCGCGAAGGTTGTGCCTGTCATCGTGAGTGGTGTAGTGTCGCTCGGTTCAGCGCGAGCGCGTGTCGTCCGCCGGGCGGCCGGACGCGTTGAACCGGTTGAACGCGTCGTGCGCCATCGCGCGCCGTCGCGGCAGCTGGAGTGAGGGGGCTCGCCCGGGCGACGGCATTGGCCGTCTCGAGCATCATCCGCGCGTGGCGCGGTCGTAACACAGCCTTACGGGGAGGGCCTTGAATGGAATTTGGTTTCAATCTGAATCGCACGGCGAACGCGTCCGCCTGGCGGCTCCTGCCCAACCGCTGGGACTTCGTGGCGTTCCCGATGATCATCTGCATCATCGCGCTCGCCGCTGTCGGCTTTCACGAGACGCTCGCGCCCATCTCGACCCTGCAGACGCAGGCGATCTCGCTCGACCCCGCGAATCTCCCCGAATACGCATTGCGCACGACCTTGCGCATGCTGGCCGCGATGGTCGCGTCGCTCGTCTTCACGCTCGCCTACGGCACGCTCGCCGCGAAGAGCCGGCGCGCGTCGCTCGTGCTGGTGCCGATTCTCGACATCCTCCAGTCGGTGCCGGTGCTCGGCTACATCTCTTTTACCGTCACGTTCTTTCTCGCGCTTTTTCCGGGGCGCGTGATCGGCGCGGAGTGCGCGGCCATCTTCGCGATCTTCACGAGCCAGGCGTGGAACATGACCTTCAGCTTCTACCAGTCGCTGCGCACGGTGCCGCGCGACCTGGACGAAGTCTCGCGCGGCTTTCACCTGACCAACTGGCAGCGCTTCTGGAAGCTCGAAGTGCCGTTCTCGATGCCCGGCCTCATCTGGAACATGATGATGTCGATGTCGGGCGGCTGGTTCTTCGTCGTGGCGTCGGAGGCGATCACGGTCGGCAATCGCAGCATCGTGCTGCCGGGCATCGGCGCGTATCTCGCGGCGGCCATCGGCGAGCGCAACCTCGGCGCGATCGGCTGGGTAATTCTCGCGATGACCGTCGTGATTCTCGCCTACGACCAGTTGATGTTCCGCCCGCTCGTCGCGTGGGCGGACAAGTTCCGCATGGAGAACACGAGTTCGGGCAACGCGCCGGAGTCGTGGCTGCTCGACCTGATTCGCCGCACGCGCCTGATTCACCGCCTGCTCGTGCCCGCCGGATGGATTCTCGCCAAAGCCGCGCGCGTGCCGATCAAACTGCCGTCGCTGCAAGGCGTGAAGCTGCCGCTGCGCGCGCCGGTGTCCTCCACGCGCGCCGGCGATATCGCGTGGGGCGCGGCGGTGCTCGTGATTACCGCGTACGTGGTCTGGAAGGTGGTGTCGTTCGTCGCGACGGGCGTCACCTGGGGCGAAGTCGGGAATGTGTTCGTGCTCGGCTTCATCACGCTGCTGCGCGTGGTGGTGCTGATTGCGATTGCGTCGGTGATCTGGGTGCCGATCGGCGTGCTCATCGGCCTGCGCCCGGCGCTCGCCGAGAAATTCCAGCCGCTCGCGCAGTTCCTCGCGGCGTTTCCGGCGAATCTGCTGTTTCCGGTGTTCGTCGTCGTGATCGTGCGCTGGCATCTGAACCCGGACATCTGGCTGTCACCGCTCATCGTGCTCGGGACGCAGTGGTATATCCTTTTCAACGTGATCGCGGGCGCGTCGGCCTATCCGAACGATTATCGCGAAGCCGCGACGAACTTCCAGATTCGCGGCTGGCAGTGGTGGAAGAAGGCCATGCTGCCGGGCATTTTCCCGTACTACGTCACCGGCGCGATCACCGCTTCGGGCGGCGCGTGGAACGCGAGCATCGTCGCGGAGGCGGTGTCGTGGGGCAAGACCAGCGTCGTCGCGCACGGACTGGGCGCCTATATCGCGCAGAACACGGCCGATGGCGACTACCCGAAGATCATTCTCGGCATCGCGGTGATGTCGCTCTTCGTGACGCTGTTCAACCGCCTGTTGTGGCGCCCGCTGTACGCCTACGCCGAAGCGCGGCTTCGACTGGATTGAGGACGAGTTCCGATGCAGAACCTTAAAAATACTCAAACGCCCGCCCCGCAGGCGGCGGTGCGCACTCCCGGCACGCCCGCTGGCGCGCAGGCGGCGTCGCAAAAGCCGCCGCGCCTCGGCCCGGAGATTCTGCGCGTGCAGAACGTGAGCCGCGGCTTCAACAAGACGCAGGGCGAACTGCTGGTGCTCGACGACGCGAACCTTTCGCTGCGCGAAGGCGAGATCGTCGGTCTGCTCGGGCGCTCGGGCTCGGGCAAGTCGACGCTTCTGCGCATCATCGCCGGACTGATCGAGCCGACCGACGGCGAAGTGACCTATCTGAACGAGCCGTTGCGCGGCCCGGCGAAGGGCGTCGCGATGGTGTTCCAGACTTTCGCGCTCTTTCCGTGGCTGACCGTGCTGCAAAACGTGGAGGCCGGTCTCGAAGCGCAGGGCGTGGGCGCGCGGGAGCGCCGCGAGCGGGCGCTCGCCGCTATCGACCTGATCGGTCTCGACGGCTTCGAAAACGCCTATCCGCGCGAACTGTCGGGCGGCATGCGGCAGCGCGTGGGCTTTGCGCGGGCGCTCGTCGTCGATCCGACGCTGCTCCTGATGGACGAGCCGTTCTCCGCGCTCGACGTGCTGACCGCCGAAAACCTGCGCACCGACTTGCTCGACCTGTGGACGCAGGGGCGTCTGCCGATCAAGTCCGTGCTGATCGTCACGCACAACATCGAAGAAGCGGTGTTCATGTGCGACCGCATTCTCGTGCTGTCGTCGAATCCCGGCCGCGTGATGGCCGAGATCAAGGTGCCGTTCAAGCATCCGCGCAACCGGCTGGACCCGGCGTTCCGGCGGCTGGTGGACGACATCTACGCGAAGATGACCGCGCGCCAGCTCGACGACGCGAAGAAGAAGGGGCTGGAGCTCGGAAGCTGGCTGCCGTCCGTGTCGACGAACCTGATGGCGGGTCTTATCGAAACCCTTGCCGCCGAGCCGTACCACGGCCGCGCCGACATGCCGGAAATCGCGCGGACGCTGCATCTGGAAGTGGACGACCTCTTTCCGATTGCCGAAGTGCTGCAACATCTCGGTTTCGCGGACGTGCGCGAAGGCGATATCTACCTGACGCCGCAGGCCCGCGTGTTTGCGGAATTCGGCACGCAGGAACGCAAGATGATGTTCGCCGAGCATTTGCTGCGGCATGTGCCGCTCGCCGCGCGAATCAAGAAGGTGCTCAACGAGCGGCCGGGGCATCGCGCGCCGCGCGTGCGCTTCGAGCAGGAACTCGAAGACTTCCTCTCCGATAAAGCTGCGCAGGAGACGCTGGATGCGGTCATCGACTGGGGACGTTACGGCGAGATCTTTTCGTATAACGACCAGACGGAAATGCTGAGTCTGGAGGATGTCGAAGCCTGATTGCGCGGTTGGTAGCCCGAATGAAAGCGCGGTTTTCGGAGACGAAAACCGCGCTTTTTTTGTAGCGTGCGCGTTCGCATCGTCGTCATCCACGGCGAGGGGCGAGTCGGGAGGAGGTCGAAGCCTGAACGCGCTTGCTCGGCTCAAAACAAAAGCGCGGTTCCCGGAAACGGAAACCGCGCTTTTTTGCGTGCGCCGCGTCTGATTACGCCTACTGCAGATTGCCCCAACGCTCGACCGCCGGCTCCGCCGACGCCCACTTCCAGCCTTCGGTCTGCTTGCACGCGCTCGCGACGAACCATTCGGCGTGCGCGTTCGCATCGTCGCCGTCCGCGACGGAGAACGCGAACTCCTTGCAGCTTGCGAGCGCGTTGTCGAACTCGCGCAGCACGCGCACATCGCCGTGGCCGTTTTCGATCGGCAGCGTGTGCTTGACCTTCCACGGGCGCGTTTCGCCGACGGCCGACACGCCCGCCGCAGCCGCGATGGCCACTTGCTGATCCGTATGCAGCGACTTCGACACGCGCTTCACGGCTTCGTCGGTGGCGGCCTGCACCGCGATGCCGACGCCGATGCCGATCGCCGGATTCGTCGTCACGGCGCCGGTCGCGATGCCTGCAACCGCGCCCGTGGCCGCGCCGATGGACGCGCATCCGCTCATCGTCACGCACGCGGCGGCGACCGCCACGGCAAGCGAAAAGCGCAGCGCGGGATGAACTGCGAGCCGCACCGTCATTGCAGCGAGCCCCAGCGCGGCGTGGCGGGTTCTGCCGACGCCCATTTCCACTTGGCTCCGTCACGGCAGACGGACGCGACGTAGAACGCGCTGTCGGCGGGGCGGTCCTTGGTGGCGTCGCGATCGACGGAGAACACGATTTCCTTGCAGTCGAGCGCGCCGCTGCTGATCGTACGGCTGACCGTCACGCGGCCTTTTTCGTCGTCTTCGAGCGGGATCGAATGCGTCACGACCCACGGGGCCACGGCGCCCACCGCGAGCGGGCCGGCAACAGCCGCGATCTTGTCCTGCGTATCCGTATGCACGATGCGCTGCGTGTACTGCACGCCCGCCCGCGCCGCTGCCACCGCGCCTAAGCCGATGCCGGTCGCCACGGCCGCGTTGTCCGTCACCTTGGCCGCCACGGCCGCGCCCGCGATACCCGCGCCCGCTGTCGCGCCTTCGCTATAGAGGGAATTGCATCCGCTGAGAGTCAGGCACGCAATGACGCCGCTCGTGATCGCGGCGAGCGCGGCGGCGCGCTTGCCGCGCCGGGGGACACCAATCTGCATATTGCTTTTCCTTCGTCTGCCGTTTTTTCTCGCTGCGGCCTTCCGGGAGGCCGCAGCCGACGTTCCTTCGAGCAGTCACTCAGTCCGAGTCCTGTCGCGGGCTTCGCGCATTTTGAAGCATGCCTCTAATTACCGCTCCGGGAAAATTGCAAGAAATTGCAAGCGGCGCGAACGCGTTGCGGAATCCGTAACGCGGGCCGCGCGAGAAGAACGCCGCAAGAGGCTGCGACGGCCTCCTGCGGCGGTAAGACGAGGATCAGCTTTCGCTGGTGGAAGGGGTGTCGCTCGCGTCGGTGTCTTCGTTTTCGTAGGCGCCGAGGCGGTTGTACAGCGTTTTCAAACTGACGCCGAGCGCCTTGGCCGCGCGCCGCTTGTCGCCGCCGCAATGCTTGAGCGTGCCGAGGATGATCTGCTTCTGCGCGTCGGCGAGCGGCGTGCCGACCCAGACGTTCATCGCGTCGCCTTGCGTGACGGGCTTCTTCACCCGCGACGCCAGGTGCGGATGCGCGATTTCGACCGTCTTCTCCGCGAGAATGAACGCGCGATAGACCGTGTTCTTCAACTCGCGCACGTTGCCGGGCCACGAATAGGTGCGCAGCACGTCGAGCGCGCGCTTACTGAAAACCTTGTTCGTGCCTTCCTGCGCGTTCATTTCGGACAGGAAATGCTGGGCGAGCAGTTCGCGGTCGGCGTCGCGCTCGCGCAGGGGCGGCGCGCGCAGCGGGAACACGGCGAGACGGTACATCAGGTCTTCGCGCAGCCCGTTTTCCTTGACCGCGGCGACGGGATCGCGGTTCGTCGCGGCGATCACGCGCACGTCCGAACTGATCAGATCATTGCCGCCCACGCGAAAGAAGGTGCCGGTTTCCAGCGCGCGCAGCAGCTTCACCTGACGCACCGGGGACATTTCCGTCACTTCGTCGAGAAACAGCGTGCCGCCGTTCGCATGCTCGAAATAGCCGATGCGGCCCTGCACCGCGCCCGTGAAACTGCCTTTCTCGTGGCCGAAGAGTTCGGCTTCGATCAGGTTGTCCGGAATCGCGCCGCAGTTGACGGCGATGAACGGCGCGTCCTTGCGCGCGCTGTGGTCGTGAATCGTCCGCGCGACGAGCTCCTTGCCGGTGCCCGACTCGCCGATGATGAGCGCGGTCGCGTCGGTGGCGGCGACGCGCTCGATCTGCGCATACAGCTCCAGCATGACGGGCGACGAGCCGTACAGTAGTCCGTAAGACTTCAAACCCGGCACGTCCCCCGCAGAGCGCTTTTTCTGCGCCGGTGTTTCGCCTGCGACAAGCGGCGGGTCAAGATCGGTTGACGCCATAGGTCCTGATAGTTCCTGAGTTCTGCGAATGTGATGGGCGGGCGGCGCGCGGCGCCGACGGCTGACGCGCCGCCCGGTGGGCACGCGCGGTCGCTCGATTCGGCTGAATGTCCGGCACGGCCGGGCGGGTCCGTGGCGTCGAGCGTCGGCAGCGGCGCGGTGATGCTGACGCGCTGCGCTGTCGTGCGCTCGATGGCGATGAGCCGGTTTCCCTCGAAAGCGTCAGTCCGGAGTCGCGGCGCAAGCCAATGATTCGCCGCTGCGACTCTATCTCATAAACGCTATTTAACCATTCGCGACGATATTGCGGCAATGCGTGCCGTCAGTCGGATGGCAATTTGTCTGAATGCGTTTTGCGAAGCGCGAGTGATCCGGAAAGGTTCTCCGTGCGCGCCGCGAATTTACAAGTCCACGGCGTAAGAGTTACCCGACAGACGCGCCTCTATTTCGACTTTTGCGCAGACGCCCACGCGCGCGCCGCCCTTCGCGTGAATGGCACGGAAGCTGCTTCGTCGTAATCATCCTTATTCGAATGCCCGAGACGGGAAGCTGAAGAAACGGGCAACGGGAGAGGTCGAGCACATCATGGAAGACATTTTCGATTTCGATGTTGCCGCCGACGAGCGCCGCGAACAGGCGGCGCAAGCGCGGCCGGCTCGCGGCGGGGGTGCGCGGGCATCGGGCGATCGGCAGGAACTCGCGGCGGGCGAACCGATCGACATCTATCACTGGGCGGCCGTCGCGCTGGTGACGGCGCTGATGTGCGCGGTGCTCGGCTACGCGGCCGGCACGCCCGCGCTGGCTCGCGCCGCCAACGTGACGAGCCTCGTGTTCGGCGTGGCAGGCGGCGCGCTGACGGCGAGCGGCGTCATCCGGCGGCTGCGCGCGCGCATGGCGGCGAGCGGCGCGCATCGGCCGCTGGCCGTGACGGTGCCGAAGGCGCAGTAGTCGCCTGGCCGCTGTAGCTTTATTGAGGTCCGCAATCGTGCGGAAGACCCACTTGGCGAGGACTGATTCATGAGTCACACGACTGTCCAGCTTGCGTTGGGCAAGCAGAAGATCATCGAAGACATCAAGGTGCTGCTGAACGACTCGGAAGAGTTGTTGCGGCTGTCGTCGGCGCTGCCGGGCGAGGGCGTCGAGGCGCTGCGCTCGCGTCTGCGCGATCACGCGGACACGGCCCGCGCCGCGCTCGAAGACGCGCAGGCGAACGCGCAGAGCCGTTACCGCGCGAGCATCGAATGCACCGAGCGGTACGTGCGCGAGAATCCGTGGCAATCGCTCGGCATGGCGGCTGCTGCGGGATTCCTGCTCGCCGCAATCATTTCGCGCTAACGGCGCGGCATCGAATTCACGACACGGGAGAGAACAACAATGGCACGGTCATCGATTGGAGTGTTCGGCGCGCTTTTCGCGGTCGGCAGCGTGCTCGCCTGGAAATGGGTGCAGTCGCAGGACGCGAACGGGCGGCGTGCCGTAAGCGGCAAGAACCGCTGGCAAGGAGGACGCTCGCGCGGCGGAAAGTACGTCGTCGGCGGGACGCCCGACGCCTGGCATTTCCCGAGAAGCTGATCGCTCAATTCGCGTCGACACTGCGCGCTCGGGCGCATCGGCCGATTGCGCCGAGCCCTTCGCGATCTTCACGCAATAAAACGCACGCCCTCGTGGCGTGCGTTTTTATCTTGATAAACCCTTATAATCATTGAACCTCTGCCATAAGTCGCGAATTGGAAAAACTTACGGCTCAGAGACCCAAGCGTGCGGAACTTTCGGAAATTAATTTGTTTTCTGCGCTTCGCGGTCGGGTTTTTGCCCCACGGGCACCCGACCCGCTAGACGCACCGGCCCGGACGGCCCCAGTCGCCCGGAGAAGACCACGCCGCCGCGCGGCGTGTGACCCTGAAACGCTTTGGAAGAATTCGAGACGCAATGCCACACGTATTGATTGTCGATGACGATCCCAGTACCCGCGAGGCGCTAGCCGCGATCATCGGCGAAGACGGACTGACCACGGCCACCGCCAGCGATCTGCGCGAAGCGCGCATTCAGCTCGTGCGGCAGACGCCGGACGTCGTTTTCACCGATCTGAAACTGCCCGACGGAACGGGCGTCGACCTGTTCGAAGATCTCGATCCGCGCTCCGGCGTGGAATTCATCGTCATCACCGGGCATGCGACGGTGGAATCGGCCGTCAGCGCGCTCAAAATGGGCGCCGCCGATTACCTCGTCAAGCCCATCAACATGCAGCGCGTGAAGGCAATTTTGTCGCGCCTGCCGCGCGCCGGCGACTTGAAGGCGGAAATCGGCACGCTGCGCGGCGAGTTGCGCCGCATGGGCCGTTTCGGGCTCATGCTCGGCAATTCGCCCGCCATGCAGACGGTCTACGACCAGATCGGCCGCGTCGCGCCGACGGCGGCTTCGGTTCTGCTGATCGGCGAATCGGGCACGGGCAAGGAAGTCGCCGCGCAGACGCTGCACGAGCTCAGCTTGCGGCGCAAGCATTCGTTCATCGCGGTGAACTGCGGTGCGATCTCGCCGAACCTGATCGAGTCCGAAATGTTCGGCCACGAACGCGGGTCGTTCACGGGCGCGGATCGCCAGCACAAGGGTTATTTCGAACGCGCGAACGGCGGCACGCTGTTCCTCGACGAAATCACCGAAATGCCGATCGAATTGCAGGTGAAGCTGCTTCGCGTGCTGGAGACGGGCATGTTCATGCGCGTCGGCACGACGAAGGAAATCGAGACGGACGTGCGCCTGATCGCCGCGACGAACCGCGACCCGGAGCAGGCCGTGCTCGAAGGCAAGCTGCGGCTCGACCTGTATCACCGGCTCAACGTGTTCCCGATCAACCTGCCGCCGCTGCGCGAACGCGGCAAGGACGTGGAACTGCTCGGTCAGGCGTTCCTCGACGAACTGAACGCCCGCTACAACACGAAGAAGGATTTCCCGCCAGCGGTGCGCGAGATGCTCGCGTCGTACAACTGGCCGGGCAACGTGCGCGAACTCAAGAACTACGTGCAGCGCGCGTACATCATGTCCGGGTCCGATTCGGACAGCACCGCGACCGTCCCGCTGCAAATCTCGCTGTCGCGGCCTTCGTCGGGCACGGCGGTGACGATTCCGTTCGGGACGTCGCTCGCGCAGGCCGACCGCCAGCTCATTCTCGCGACGCTCGAACAATGCGGCGGCGTGAAGACGCGGGCAGCGGAAATCCTCGGCATCAGCCTGAAAACGCTCTACAACCGGCTCGTGGAGTACGGTGAAGATGCGAACAAGGCGGCCGTCGGCGAAGGCGGAGACGTGAGCGAATCGGAAAGCGAAAATCGCTGAACGTCGGCTATCTTCACATCAAAACCACGCCCGTTGCTTGCAAAAAGCGCGGGCGTTTTTGTTGGCAGGCGCGCTTTCAGCAACGATAATGACATGAATGGACGCGTCGGCCGAGGTGAAATCAGGGGCATAACCCTTGCTGCCGATCCATGCGACGTCCGCGTACGAA
This sequence comes from Caballeronia sp. AZ10_KS36, assembly GCF_023631105.1. Lineage (NCBI taxonomy): Bacteria > Pseudomonadati > Pseudomonadota > Betaproteobacteria > Burkholderiales > Burkholderiaceae > Caballeronia > Caballeronia sp. AZ10_KS36. The sequence goes on from NZ_JALQDQ010000009.1 coordinate 39,647, forward strand.
GGGGCCGCAGCCAACCTCCGGACGAGGATGCAACCACGATCACAAGACCGCAAGGAGCCCGCAATGTCCGATTTCGCCTCCGACCGCGTGCCGTTCAGCGCGCAGACGCCGCAGCCGCCGGACCCGCCGGTGACGCCGCCCGATCAGCCGCCGCCGACGCCGATTCCGCCCGACACCAATCCGGACCCGACGCGCGACCCGCCTGAGCCGCCGACGCAGCCGATCGGCGATCCGCCGCCCGGGCCGAACGAAACGCCGCATTTCGGCTGAACCTCGATTCGCCGATTCACCGAAGTCGTGCAAACCTTGAACAATCTTCCATCCCGCACGTAGGGATTACAACAGACGAAGTACGAATGACCGGCGGCATGAAAGGTTGTCGGTCATTCTTACTCAAACCGCGCCGCCGGTACGCCCCGGCAGCGCATCGGTCCGACGCCGCCGAGGTCCATTCGCGACGGCCTTCTTTCTGGAGGCATCAATGAGGCATCCCGCACTGCGACGCTCCGCGCGTCATTCGTCCAAACGCGAAGCGCGCGCCGAAGCCGCGAAAAACGGCGCCGCGCCCGCGTCGGTCACGCCGCCCGCGCACCATGACCCGGCGGGCCAGAACCGCCCTGCGCCTGGCGTTCCGCCGGATGGCGAACACAACCAGGGCGGCGTGCGTTCCGAAGGCATCGACTATCAGCGCGACCTCGGCTCCGAGCAGGACGCGTGAGCGTCCTCCGCTCGGGCCAACCATCACAAGCATAAAGTTCTACGCGGCAGCCCTTCGCCGCGTGTTTTCGTTCGCCAGTAACATCTGGATACGAATTTCCCACTCGATAGCGGAGCAAAAAGGCATAGGACTTGCATGTTTCCCGTCGCCAATTGAGCAGCAACGATAACTGATGGAGTGACGCCGTAATGAGCAGATTGATCGTGGTATCGAATCGCGTCGCGCCGGTCCAGGAAGGCAAGCCCAGCGCGGGCGGGCTCGCGATCGGCGTGCTGGACGCGCTCAAGGAGACGGGCGGCGTGTGGTTCGGCTGGAGCGGCGAGATCGTCGGCGAAGCGGCTGCGCCCGTTGTCGAGAAGAACGGCAATGTGACCTATGCCACCGTCGGGCTCACGCGGCGCGACTACGACCAGTACTACCGCGGCTTCTCCAATGCGACGCTCTGGCCGACCTTCCACTATCGCAACGATCTCTCGCGCTTCGACCGCGAGGAGTACGCGGGCTACATGCGCGTGAACGCGACGCTCGCCGCGAAGCTGAAGACGCTGCTGCAGCCGGACGACATCATCTGGGTCCACGACTATCATCTGTTGCCGTTCGCGCAGGAGTTGCGCAAGATCGGCGTGACGAATCCCATCGGCTTCTTCCTGCACATTCCGTTTCCCGTGCCCGAAGTCATGCGCACGGTGCCGCCGCACGAGGAACTGATGACGGCGCTATGCCAGTTCGACGTCGTCGGCTTTCAGACGGAGAGCGACAAGCAGTCGTTCATCGATTACATCGAGCGCAGCGGCCGCGGCCATTTCAGCGACGACGGCATGTTGCAGGCGTTCGGGCGCATGCTGAAAGTGGGCGCGTATCCGATCGGCATCTATCCCGACGCGATCGCGAAAGCCGCCGAGCAATACTCCACGCGCAAGCAGGTCAAGAGCCTGCGCGACTCCATGCGCGGCCGCAAGCTGATCATGAGCGTGGACCGGCTGGATTATTCGAAGGGTCTCGTCGAGCGTTTTCAGGCATTCGAGCGGCTTCTCCTGAACGCGCCCGGCTGGCATGGCCGCGTGTCGCTCGTGCAGATCGCGCCGCCGACTCGCGCCGACGTGCAAACGTATCAACGCATCCGCCAGAATCTGGAAGGCGAGGCGGGGCGCATCAACGGGCGCTTCGCGCAGCTCGACTGGACGCCGATTCAGTATCTCAATCGCAAATACGAACGCAATCTGCTGATGGCGCTGTTCCGGCTGTCTCAGGTCGGCTACGTGACGCCGTTGCGCGACGGCATGAATCTGGTCGCGAAGGAGTACGTCGCATCGCAGGACCCGGAAGATCCGGGCGCGCTGGTGCTCTCGCAGTTCGCGGGCGCGGCGGATCAACTGCCGGGCGCGCTCGTCGTCAATCCGTTCGATCTCTCGCAGATGTCCGAAGCGCTGGAGCGCGCGCTCTCGATGCCGCTTGCGGAACGTCAGGCGCGCCACGCCGACATGATGGCGCCTTTGCGCAAGAACAACCTTTCCGTCTGGCGCGATTCCTTCCTGTCGGATCTGCGCAGCGTCGCGACGGCGACGTCCGTCACGGCGAAGACGGTCAAGACGGTGAAGCAGGGCGCATCCGAGGCGAAGCGGGCGGCGCGGGCCTGATCGTTCGGCCGCCGCTTTACCACGAAGCCCCGCGCCTCGAAAGAAGCGCGGGGCTTTTCACTTGAGCGACGCCAAACGCGGAACGCTCCTTGCGATCTCCTCTGCGACACACTCGAAGGAGATCGATGATGACTGGAAGCACACTGAATCCGCCGGAAGAGGGCGGCACGGAATGGGGCAAGGGGCACGGCACGGGCGCGCTCGGCCCGAGCGATTCTTCGGACTCCGGCTCTGACGTGCAGGGCGAAATGCGTCGTCCGGGCGATATCGAAGACGAACTCGACGCCCACGCCCTCGGCCTGTCGGATGCCCAGCTCGACAGCGACAGCGACCGCTCCGGCACCGGCGAAGACGCATCCGCCGACGGCGACAACAATCTCTTCGCGAACGCGGACATCCTGCCCGACGGCGTCGAGGATGAAACCGAGATCAGCGATCTGGCCGACGACGAAGCCGTCGATCCGGACGCGGACGAGGAAGACGTCTGACGGTTCGGGCCGGCCAGCCGCAAAAGTGGGGCGCGCGCGGATCATTCCGTGCGCGCCTTTTTTACGCGCGTCGCCCGGGAACGCTAACATCGGCGGTCGAACCACGAAAGCGCACGCCCGCGCCGCCCTTGCCGATGAACCGCGACGTTTCCAAGCCGATGACTCCGCTCGCCGAAGGCCGCACCACGCGCTTCGGCTGGCTTTCGTGGGTCGCCGATCCCGTCACGCAGTGGATACAGGACCACTGCCTGATGTTCTCGGCGGCCATCTCGTTCTTCGCCGCGTTCTCGCTCGCGCCGACGCTCGTCATCGTGATCGCGGTGGCGAGCATCTTCTTCGGCGCGGACGCCGTGCAAGGGCGTCTGTTCGATGAAATCAGCGGCATCGTCGGCGCGGACGCCGCGCATACGCTGGAGGCCATCGTCGCCAATGCGTGGCACGCGGACATGGCGCGCAGCACGGCCGTGCTGTCCGTTGCGGGCGTGCTGATCGGCGCGTCGGCCACGTTCTCGTCGCTGCACAGCGCGTTGAACGTGATCTGGCCGACGCCTCTCGTCAGCACGCGCGAGAGCATCGTCGGCCTGTTGCGCGTGCGGCTGATGTCGTTCGCGCTCGTGGTCGGCGCGGGGCTGCTCGTCGTCGCGCTGCTGCTGCTCGATGCGGCCGTCGAAGTGCTCGGCCATTGGGCGCTCGGCGACGGCAATCCGTTCGTCGTGCTATCGAGCCTCACGCGCCACGCCATTTCGCTGGCGATGCTGATGCTCGCGTTCTCCGTTCTGCTCAAGTTTCTGCCGACGACGCGCATGCGCTGGCGCGACGCCGCCCTCGGCGCGGCCGCCGCCGCGCTTCTGTTCGAAGGCGGCAAGCGGCTCTTCGCGCTCTACGTGCAACACGCGGGGACGGCGAACATGTTCGGCGCGGCGGGATCGCTCGCCGTCATCCTCTTGTGGCTCTACTACTCGGCGGCGGTCTTTCTGCTGGGCGCCGAGCTTTCCGCGACGGCGGCGCGCAAGCGCACGCATCGCGAGTCCGGCTGGCGCTGACGAAAAAAAGGCCGCCCGGTGTGGGCGGCCCGACATGGCGCTTCCTGCTGTGCTGCTCTGCGATTCGCTTGACCGGGTCTTCGCTGAGTGCAGGGAGCGCGGAAACTGCTTGTGGCGTTCCGCCTCAAGCCTGCCTGCGAAGTTCCGCAGGCGGCACCTTCATCAGATGCCGATACTTCGCGACCGTCCGGCGTGCGACAATCACGCCCTGATCGGCGAGCATCTTCGCGAGACTCACATCCGAGAGCGGATCGCGCGTGTTTTCCTTCGCGATCATTTCCTTCAGTAGCGCGCGCACCGCAGCGGCCGAGCACGTGCCGCCGCTTTCCGTGCTGAGTTCGCGCGGGAAGAAGTGCTTGAACTCGAAGATGCCGCGCGGCGTCGACATGTACTTGTTGCCCGTCGCGCGCGAGATGGTCGATTCGTGCAGGCCGAGCTCATCGGCGACATCGCGCAGGACGAGCGGCTTCAGCGCAATCTCGCCGTAGTCGAAGAACGCCTTCTGATGCGAGACGATGCATTCGGCCACGCGCTGAATCGTCGTGAAGCGCTGCTGCGCGTTGCGGATCAGCCAGCGCGCTTCCTGCAACTGCTGCGCGAGCGGCGAACGGCTCGCGCCCGCCGACTGCGCGAAGAGTTCCGCGTACATGCGGTGGATGCGCGCGCGCGGCAGCACCGCCGGGTTGATCGTGACGACCCATTGTTTCTTGACCTGGCGCACGATCACGTCCGGCACCACGTAATTGTCTTCGCTCTGGCCGTAGTTCTCGCCCGGTTTCGGGTCGAGACGGCGCACGAGCGCGCACGCGATGCGCAGTTCCTCGGCGCTGCAGCCGATCTTCTTCTGCAACTCGGCCTGCTCGCGGCGCGCGAGCCGCTCCAGATGATGCGCGACGATTTCGCGCGCCACATCGCGGCCCGGCGTGTCTTCGGGCATCGCGTCGAGTTGCAGCGTCAGGCATTCGGACAGGTTGCGCGCGCCGACGCCCGGCTTGTCGAGCGACTGCACGAGTTTGAGCGCGATATTGAGTTCGTCCTCGTTGATCGCGGGCTCGATGTCGACGACATCGGCCAGTTCGCTCAATTCCTGACGCAGATAGCCGTCGTCGTCGAGCGCCTCGATGATGAGCTGCGCCACTGCGCGATCGCGTTCGTTGAGCTGATAAAGACGCAGCGCGTCGTGCAGCGTTTCGTGCAGCGACGGTTCGATGCGGACCCAGTCGGCCGGATCGGAGCCTTCGCCATCGCCGTTGTTGCGCGATGCGTTGCGTCCGAACGGGTCGGACGAGAATTCGCTGATGGCGTCGTCGCGCGAACCGCTGTCCGCGCCCGAATCGCCGTCCATGCTGCTTTCCGAGGCGAGCGGCGCCTCGGCGGGGCTGTCGGCGGCGGGCGAGAGCGCGGTGTCGCTCATCGAGTTGCCGTTATCCGCGCCGAGAGCGTTGTCCTCGGTTTGCGACTCGTCGTATTCGAGGAAGGGGTTGGTATCCAGCGCATTACGCAGCTCTTGCTGAAATTCGAGCGACGAAAGCTGCAGCAGGCGTACGGACTGCTGAAGGCGCGGGGTGAGCGCAAGGCTTTGCTTGGTGCGGAGTTCGAGTGAAGGCGGCATTGCTTGCTAATCCTCGATGTTCTTGACGGGGTCGATGTGTGTGCCGACCACCTAGAGCAACACCTATGCCATCGATTGCTAAAGCCATGCTCAGCTTGAGTTTTTTCTCCAGGCGAGCGTCGCATTGATGCGTGCGGAAGGCCACTTTCACGCACTTTTTACACGGGCTCAGACAAAAGCACCGCGCCGGTCGAGGCTTGGCGCGCGGGGTTTTGCGCGGCGTCGGCGGCATAGCGAGCGAAGGCATGTGAACCGTTGCCGGCCCGCAGACGGCAGCGTTCCCGGCTTGTGCGCCCCCGAACGAAGACCCGTTTCGCTACGACCCGGCACGCGAGTTGCATCAGACCTTTGCGGTCGGCGCGGCGACGCCGGCCGAGATGACGCAGCATGCAACACGCACCAGACCAGCAGCACAAACGGGGCGCTCCATCCATGTCCCGCGACAGAGCGGGTAAGACCGGGGCGCAAGACCAGAACTGAAAACAAGGAGTAATACTATGAAGACGACTCAATTCCTCAAAGCAGCCGGCGGTATCGCGTGCGTCGTGTTCGCGCTCAACGCAGGCGCCCAGACCAACTCGACGTCGTCCTCCTCGGGCTCGGAATCGTCCGTCGGCCAGAAAATGGATCAGGTCGGCAAGAAGGTGGATGACGGCGCGGTCACGACCAAGGTCAAGGCCGAACTGCTCAGCGCGAAGAACGTGAAGTCCACGCACATCCACGTGAAGACGCGCGGCGGCGTCGTTTCGCTGACTGGCACCGTGCCGTCGGCAGAGGACAAGACGAATGCCGAGCAGGTTGTCAAGGAAGTCTCGGGTGTTGCATCCGTGAAGAACCATCTTAAAATTGCTGCCGACTAACACGAAAGTGATGGCATAGTTCGTATGCCCGGCCTGCCTCGGCGGGTCAGGGCGCGAGCAAACGAACCCGCGCAGGGGTCCGTTATGTGGCCGAAGCAGGCTGCACATCGGGCTCCGGGCGCGGGTTCGCGCATCAGGCGGTCATACCGCTCGCGGCTCGAAGCAGAAGATGCATCACCTCGCAGCATCGTTGACACCCTAAAAACAGACGGCCCGTTCAGGCGTCACTAGAGGCGGCAAGAAGCGCCGTACTGCGGCGCTGGAAGGCCCCGGCAAAAGGAGCTCTTGATGAAGACGAAAAAGATGGCATTGATCGGCGCGCTGGCGCTCGCATTCACGACGACGGCGTTCGCGCAGGCATCGGACAGCGCCGCGACGACGGACGCAGCTTCCGGCGCGCATGCGAAGAAGAAGGGCACGTATCTGCACCAGCAGAACAAGAGCCACAAGCTGAAGGGCGCGTCGGCGGCCGCTGCCGCTTCGTCGCTCGGCACGAACGACAAGGGCCAGCCGCACTAAGCCTGCGGCGCGCGCTCGACAAAACGGCCACGCGAGTGGCCGTTTTGCTTTCTCATCGCCACATGAAAGCGGCGATGGTCCATGACAGCGGTTCGTGCTTAGGACTTCGCGGCTGCGTACTGATCGCGCAGATCGCGGATGCGGTCGTGGTTCTCGACGACGCCCTGATACTGTCGTTCGACCACGGCGCGGATATCGGCCGGCAGGTCCTTGTCGAGCGCCTGGCGGTAGTTCTTCTTCGCGGCGTCTTCACCCCGCTCGCATTCGGCTAGAACGGCGTGATCGCTCTGGGTCGTCACGGCCGACTTCACATCCACCCAGCCGCGATGCAGCGCGCCGGAGATCGATCCGCCCGTTTCGGGCTTGCCGCCCAGACGCTGCACGAGACCTTGCAGTTCGATGGCGCCTTGCGCGCAGGCTTCCGCGCGGTTCTGGAACAACAGCTTGAGGCTCGGGTCACGCGTGTCTTCAGCGGCCTTCAGGAACCCCTTTTCGCCGTCCTTCGACGTCTCGATGAGGTCATTCAGTACCGATACGACGTTCGTGCTCATATACACCTCCTTTTAGTGACGAAGTTGCGTTCTACGCAGCCTCGGTGCCGAGGCGCGCGCTTGCCGGATAGCTATTGCATGTCGCGTGCCCGGACGGGAACAAACGCGAGGCACACGCATTGCTCGGCCTCTGCCGCAAATATCACGACGCGTCCCACGTAGATGCGCAGCGACAAGGCAACAGGAGAAACGATGAAAGGGTCCCGCGTGCTCGCGAATCGCGAGCTTTTCGTATTCGTTGCGATCGTCGCGTCGGCGATTGCGCTGCACGTCCGTGCAGAAGCGATCGACCGGTCCGCTGATTCTGCGGCAGCCGCGGCGATGCGCGCGGCTTATTCGCAGCTATGCGAGCCGTCCCCGCACGGCTCGACGCGAGGGCACCCGCGCCCCGCGGATTGCCGGGCGCGCGCGCGTGTGGAGCAGACGCCAACCGAGCGGCTGTGGGTTTAATTGCTGCGTAGAACCAAATAGTACGAAGAAGCGCCCGGCGAGAACCGGGCGCTTTGGCTTTTGTGCGTGTGATCTTCGGACGGTAACGATCAAACCGGTTGCGGCGGCTTGAGCGGATCGAAGTCGCTCCAGCGGCCTTCCTTCCAGCGGCCCGACGCGCGTTCGATATCGAGCCCGCCCGCTTCGCGCAGAATGTTCGCCGCGCGGTCATACGTCTCGGGCGACACGTGCACGGCCACCAGCACGCCGGAGTGACGCGTGGGTTCTTCCTCGGGCTGCGCGGGCGCGCCCGGCTTCTTCTTCGTGTGCGACATCGCGCCCGCGAGCGAGCCGATATAGGCGCCGACGCCGGCAGCCACGACCGACACGATCAGCGGCGCCTTGAACACTGCGAAGATCGCCGCGCCGATGACCGCGCCGATCACCGCGCCGATGGTCACGCCCTTGCCGGCGCCTTTGGGCGCGGCGCCCGCGCCCTTGTCGGTATGAACGTCGCCGCCGATCGGAAAGCGCGCGTGCTGCCCGCTCGGATTCACGAAGAACAGCGTGACGTCCTCTTCCACGAAGCCGTTTGCGAAGAGCCGCTGGGCAGCCGTTTCGGCGGCAGGAAAAGTCTGGAACCGGCCCGCGATGATCAGGGACATGTTTCCTCCTTTTAGTATCGGTTGGTCGAATGCGGCTCGCGCTGCGCGAAGCCGTTCAGTGAGACGCGCGCGGCATCATTCCGGCTCCATGCCGGCCACGCGAAAGAGTCCGCTGCGCAGCACGACCGACTGGCCGCCGTTGTCGTCGAGCGCTTCGGCGCACACCGCGCGAATGCGCGCCGCGCCGCTTTCGAACGCGGGCAGCAGGTCTTCCTCGCGCGGCGACTTCGCGCCGAAATGGTCTTCGAGCGCCTCGGCGCTGATCGAGCAGACGACCGCTTCGCCATCGACGAGCGCGGTGAAGTGGATGGCGAGATCGTCGCCGTTGTAGACCGGGGGATCGTCGGAAAACGTGATGTGCATGGTCGAGTCCTCATAAGCCGGACGAGGGCCGGCGGACGCGCGAACGCATGGGGCGTCCGCGCGGTCGAGAAGGTGCCCGGCGCTCATGACGCCTTCGCCTTGGCTAATTGCTGGGCCATCGCGTAGTGATGACGGAGGATCGGCAGCGCCTTCGCCGCCGCCGCCTTCAACGCGGCATCGTTGCCTTTTTCGCTCTCCTTCGCGAACAGCTCGACCGCCTTCTGATGCGCGGCGAGCGCGACTTTCTCAATATAGGCCTTGTCGAAGTCGGCCCCCTTGAGATTCTGCAGACTGCCGGTGACGGACGAATCCGCGCTCGGCGGCGACGTGATGCCGTGGCGCTTCGCGATGACATCGAGGTTGCGCGCGAGCTTGGCGTGATCCGCGATCATTCGCTGTGCGAACTCCTTTACGTCCTTGTCGCCCGAACGCGTGAGCGCCAGCTTGCTCGCCGCGATCTCGGTCGCGCCCGCGGTGCCGGCGTCCTGGATGAACTGCTGGTCGGTCGCCGAGAGCTTCTGCGATGGCGGCGCGTTCGCGGGCGCGCTCGCGCTCGCGGCGTCTTCGGTCTGCGCCTGGGCGATGGTCGCGCAGGCCGCGAAGAGAAGGGCGATAAAGCGGGCGGTGAGATGGGCGGCGCGTGGCATCGGCGTGGCTCCGGTTCGTGGGTCGAGCCGGCGCATTCAGGCAGCGCGCGCTTTGCTGAGCGCCTCGATTAGCGCCTGATTGAAGGCAGGCAGGTCGTCGGGCTTGCGGCTCGTGATCAGATTGCCGTCGATCTGCACTTCCTGATCGACCCACGTGCCGCCTGCGTTGCGCACGTCGTCCTGAAGGCTCGGCCAGCTCGTCATCGTGCGGCCCGCGACGATGCCCGCCGAGATCGGCAGCCAGCCGCCGTGGCAGATGACGGCAATCGGCTTCTTCGCCTGATCGGCTTCCTTGACGAAGGCTTGCGCTTTTGCGTCGAGGCGGATGGCGTCGCCATTCACGACGCCGCCCGGCAACACGACGGCGTCGTAGTCTGCGGCGGTCGCTTCGTCGAGCGTGCGATCCACCTTCACGGTGTCGCCCTTGTCGACGTGCTTGAAACCCTGGATCTCGCCGGGCTTCTGCGAGATGACGTCGACCTGCGCGCCGGCTTCCTTCAGCGCGCGCTGCGGATCGACGAGTTCGGCCTGCTCGAAGCCGTCGACGGCGAGGATCGCTACCTTGTAGCCGTTGAGGGAAATCGCCATGAACACTCCTGTCATTGCTCGTTTCGGATGGTCGCGCGGCAGATTCACGCGCGGATTCACACTCCGAAAGGGGAGCAAGGGTTGTGCCCAAATAATCGCCTTATGGCATGGGATGGATGCAGATGCCGGCGCGATCAGGCGGCAGGCGAATCGCGGCCGAAATGCGCGTTACGCCGCTTCGATGCTGTGGTTGCTGGCGAGAGGCAGATGGTGACGACGGCCGTGCTGCCGCCGAGAATGCCGCTGCCGCGCCGAGCGCAATCAGCGGCCCGCGATGCGGGCTTCAGTCAAGGACGAGCGCGGCGCGGCTCACGCCGCTTCGACGCTATGCTTGCTGGCAAGACGCGACATGCTAACAACGGCGCCGCCGAAAACATCGCCGCCACGCCGAGCGCGAACAGCTGCCCGCGATGCGGCTTCAGTCAGAGACATGCACGGCGCGCGTCACCTCGCTTCGACGCCGTGCTTGCTGGCAAGACGCAGCATGCAGACGACGGCCGCCGCCGCCGCGAATGCCGCCGCTACGCCGAGCGATTAGCGACCCGCGAAGCGCTTCAGTTAAAGACAAACGCGGTGCCCTTAACGCCGCGTCGACGCCGTGTTTGCCTGCAAGCCGCAGCATGCTGACAACAGCCGCCGCCGCCAAAAACGCCGCCACGCCGAGCGCGAGCAACGGACCGCGATGCGGCTTCGGTCAGAGACATGCGCGGCGCGCGTCACCGCGCTTCGATGCTGTGCTTGCTGGCAAGCACCAGCACACTGACGACGGCCGCCGCCGCCGAAAACGCCGCCGCGACGCCGAGCGCGATCAACGGACTACGATGCGGTCTTAGTCAAAGACGAGCGCGGCGCGTCACGCCGCTTCGACGCTGTGCTTGCTGACAAGCCGCAGCATGCAGACGACAGCCGCCGCCGCAAATGCCTCTGCCACGGCGAGCGATCAATCACTCGCGATGGCGCTTCAGTCAAAGATCAGGGCGGCGCGCTTCACGCCGCTTCGACACCGTGCTTCCCGGCAAGCCGCAACATGCTGACAACGGCCGCCGCCGCCGAAAACACTGCCGCGACCCCGAGCGCGATCAACGGCCCGCGATGCGGCTCCAGACCAAAAATCAGCGCGACGAGCGCCGCGCCCAGCGTCTGGCCGGTCAACCGCGCGGTGCCGAGCATGCCGCTCGCGCCGCCGCTGCGATGACGCGGCGCCGACGACAGCATCTGGCGATTGTTCGGCGACTGAAAGAGGCCGAAGCCGAGCCCGCAGATCGCCATGCGCCAGCTGATGTCGAAGGCCCCCGGATGCCTGCCGACGGTCGCGAGCAGAACGAGTCCCACGGTCAGCACCGCCAGCCCGATGCCGCCGAGCAATCCCGCGGGATAGCGGTCCGAGAGCACGCCCGCGAGCGGCGCGACGAAGACGATCACCAACGGCCACGGCGTCATCAGAAAGCCGGTCTGGACCTGACTCATGCCGAAGCTGTCCTGCAGCAGAAACGGCAGCGAGACGAACGCGAGCATCTGCGCGCAGAACGAACACACCGACGTGCCGATCGACAGCGCGAACACCGGAATGCGCAGCAAATCGACCGGCAGAAGCGGCGCGCTCTGGTTCAGTTGCCGCCGCACGAAGATCGTGCCGATCACGCCGGTCGCGATGAATTCTGCGATCACGTACGGGCGATGCTCGCCGTGCCCGAGTCCATCGACCGCGACGATCGCGATGCCGAAGAACAGCGCGTTGAGCACGGCGCTCACGTAATCGTACGGCTGCCGGTGCCCCGGCGTGCGCGGCAACGCCTTCATGCCGATGGCGAGCGCGGCGAGGCCGATCGGCACGTTGATCGCGAAGAGCCACGGCCACGACGCGACCGACAGCACGCCCGAGGCGACGGTCGGACCGATCACCGACGAGATCGCGACCACCGTGGCGTTGATGCTGACGCCGCGCCCCAGTTGCTTCTGCGGATAGATGATGCGCACGATGGCCGTGTTCACGCTCATGATCCCGGCCGCACCGAAGCCCTGAACGACGCGCGCGAGGGTGAGCGCGACGAGCGATCCGGAAAGCGCGCAGCCGAGCGACGAGAGCGTGAACAGCGCGAGGCCGCCGAGATAGACGCGCCGGTAGCCGATCCGGTCGCCGAGCGAGGCGAGCGGCAACAGCGAGATGGTGACCGCGAGCTGATACGCGTTGACGACCCAGATGGACGAGGCCGGCGTCGCGGACAGATTGCGCGCGATGGTCGGCAGCGCGACGTTGGCGATGGCGCCGTCGAGCACCGCGAGCGTGATGCCGAGCGCGACGACGACAATCGCCCAATAGCGTTGGGGAAGGGGCAGGCCTTGATCGGAATCCATCGACGGATCTTGAGTGGCAAGGCGGCGCATTGTACGTCGCGCCGTTTTCAAATCGCTTGTGGCGTCGGGCCGCGTGATCGCTCATGCGGCCCGGCCTGCATGGTTCACGCGTTACTTGAGTTCGTAGAGACCCGTGTAGGTCGCCGAATCGATTTCGTTCAGGTGCGTCATGAAGCGCGCGACGGCGTTGGTCGCGTTGAGGTCGAGCGGCAGCTTTTCCGCCTGCAGCGCGTGAATGCGGAAGATATAGCGATGCGGCTTGTCACCGCGCGGCGGCGCGGCCCCGCCGAAGCCAACCGTGCCGTAGTCGTTGCGCAGTTGCAGCGCGCCCGCCGGAAGCAGACTGCCGTCCGCCTTGCCGGCATTGCGCGGCAGCGAGCGCGCATCGGCCGGAATATTGACCACGACCCAGTGCCAGAAGCCGCTGCCCGTGGGCGCGTCCGGGTCGTAGACGGTGAGCGCGAAGCTTTTGGTGTCGGCGGGCGGGTCTTCCCACTGGAGCGCGGGAGAGATGTTCTCGCCCGACGTGCCGAACGCCTGCATGTCGAGTTCCTGCGCGCGGGTCATGAAGCCGTTCGGTGGAAATTCGTCGGACCAGATGCGGAAATCAGCCATGAGAGTCGTGCCTCCTGATGAGCGATAGAAGCGTGCCCCGCAACGCGTGGCGCTTCTTCGAATGCGCCAAGCGCCGCAGCGAATGTGCCCGCAATGGAGCGAGCGCCGGGGGAGCGCGTCGAGTTTAGCATCCGCCCCCGAATTTCCGCGGCAGGCTCGTGGTCGATATGCGCGGATCAGAAGGGCGAGGACCGTCGATGACCCGAAGTTCAAAGCGCACGCGTTCGCTTGCCGCTATTGCGGCTGCGTGACTTCGTCGATACCGCGGTTGAGCGCGGGACACGCCTCGTCGATTTCCTTCTTGTACTCGGCGGGATTGCTCGTCTTCAGCTTGTCGAAGCGGTCCACGGTGGCTTGCGCCTGCCGATAACCGAGCGTCCATTCGGCCTCGAAGTCGGGCGCGTCCACGAAGTTGGCGCGCGCAGCGTCCTTGAAGCGCGCGACCTTGGCGGCATCGATGTGGCAGATATCGGCCGCGCCGCGCGCGATGTTCGCGCTCGTCATCACGCCTTCGGCCGCGAGCAGTTGCGGCCTCGATGGATGGCTTGGCGGAAGCTGCGTTTGCGCCGACGCGTTCGCGCAGAGCGTGCAAAAGAGGGCGAAGCATGCGGCGAACACTGCGGGGCGCGGCATGCGGAATGAGTGAAATCGAATGAGGGAATCGGGCATCGGAAAAGTATAGATGAAGCCCTGAAAAGAAGGGCTTTCCTTGGCGAAGAACGCTATGACCCCCATGCTAGAATCGTTTCCCAATGCCGTTCTCAGACGCAAACATGAAAAAAGCAAGCAAGGCCGCCACGGACGTGAGCAAGGCCGCCAGTGCTGCGTCCGCGCCGGCCGGATCGGAGGGGCGACGCAAGTACGATCCAGAGGAGACCAAGCGCAATATTCTCGACATCGCCACGCAGGAATTCTCGGCGATGGGCCTCACGGGCGCGCGCGTCGATGCCATCGCGGAGCGCACCAACACCACCAAGCGCATGCTGTACTACTACTTCGGCAGCAAGGAAGGGCTGTACGAGGCGGTGCTGGAACAGGTCTACGGCGATATCCGCGCGCTGGAACAGGAACTGGAACTCGCGGAGATGGACCCCGAAGGGGCGCTGCGCGAGCTTATCGGTTTCACGTTCGACTACCATGACAAACATCGCGATTTCGTGCGTCTCGTGACGATCGAGAACGTGCACGGTGCGAAGTACGTCGAACAGTCGAAGACCTTCAAATCGCGCAACGCCACGGTCGTCAAAACGCTCGAAGACCTCATCGCGCGAGGCGTCGCGGCAGGGCGTTTTCGCGACGATGTCGAGCCGCTCGACCTGCATCTGATGATCAGCTCGTTCTGCTTTCATCGCGTGGCGAACCGCCATACGTGGAGCGCCGCATTCGGGCGCGATCCGTCCGGGCCGCGCTCGCGGGCGCGGCATCGCGAGATGATTATCGAAGCGGTGCTGTGCTACATGCGGCGCGAAGGCTAAAGACAAACGGCGGCTCTCTTGCGAGGCCGCCGCTTTGTTTTCGATGCCGCGCTTAACTGGCGTCAGCGGGCAGCAAGGTCTGGAAATGGGCGAACATGCGCTCGGCGTCCGGCTCGCGTCCCGTGAAGATGCGCAGCGCATCCACCGCCTGACACACCGCCATGCCGCCGCCGCTCACCGTGCGGCAACCGAGCGCCTTCGCCGTCTTGAGCAACTCGGTCTCGAGCGGAAAGTAGACGATCTCCGCCACCCACAAGTCCTTGTGCAGATACTCCGCCGGCAGCGGCATGCCGGGCAGCTTTGCCATGCCGGTCGGCGTCGCGTGAATCAGGCCGTTGGCCGGGCGCAAGGTCTCGCGCAGGTCGCCGCCGCTCGTCACTTCGCGATCCGGAAAGCGCGCCGCCAGTTCCGCCGCGAGCGACGATGCGCGCGCCTCGTCCGAATCGAACAGCGTGAGCGCGTTCGCCCCCATGACGAGCGCCGCATGCGCGACCGCCGCGCCCGCGCCGCCCGCACCCAGTTGCACGACGCGGCCGAGCGGCGCATCCGGCAGGCCGCGCTGGAACGCGCGCGCGAAGCCCGACCAGTCCGTGTTATAGCCGATACGCTTGCCGTCCTTCAGCACGACGGTATTCACCGCGCCGAGCGCGCGGGCGTCGGGGTCGAGCTCGTCGAGCAATGGGATCACGCTTTGCTTGCACGGATACGTGATGTTCAGGCCGTCGTAGCCCATGCGCTCGGCGGCGATCAACAAGTCGGGAAGCGCGGACGGCTCGAGCTTCAGCGCCTGCAGGTCGATGCGCCGATACACGTAGTTCAGCCCGAGCACGCGGCCTTCCTGCTCGTGCATGGCGGGCGTCAGCGATCCGGCGATGCCCGAGCCGATCAGTCCGATCAGATACGAAGTTTTGCTGGTCATGCGAGTGCTCCCGCGAGAAGAGGCTTGAGGCTAGACGCTCGCACGTAGCGTACAGCAGTGAAGAGGGCGCGATGGTGCAGTGCGGCGATTGCAAGCGCAGTGTGCGCGTGCGCGCGCAACCTGTCCTTCGGTATTTTCACGGATTTTGTACCATCTAGTTAGTTTGTTATGCTGGCGCACACTGACGTGGACTGCGCGCAGAGCGCCTACACTCTAACGGTTCACCCCGCAACGAAATGCAGAGGAGGCAGCGATGCCGCGTTCCATCCCGACATCCATCGCGACGGTATCCATCAGCGGGACGCTCGTCGAAAAGCTGAAGGCGATTCGCGCGGCGGGCTTCGACGGCGTCGAGATCTTCGAAAACGATCTGCTGTACTTCGACGGCACGCCCGCCGACGTCCGCCGCCTGTGCGACGACCTGGGCCTCGCCATCTATCTGTTCCAGCCGTTTCGCGACTTCGAGGGCGTGAGCGGCGAGCGGCTCGCGAAGAACGTCGAGCGCGCGAAACGCAAGTTCGACCTGATGCACGAACTGGGCGCGGACCGCATGCTCGCGTGCAGCAACGTGTCGCCGGACACCGTCGCGGACGACGCGCTCATCGTCGATCAGCTCGGCGTGCTCGCGCGCCTCGCCGAGGAAGCGGGCGTGATCGTCGGCTACGAGGCGCTCGCGTGGGGCCGGCACGTCAACTCGTACAAGCACGCGTGGCGGCTGGTGGATGCCGTGAATCATCCGAGCCTCGGTCTCGTGCTCGACAGCTTCCATACGCTGTCCATTGGCGATTCACTCGATGAGATCGCGGCCATTCCCGGCGATCGCATCGCCTTCGTGCAGATCGCCGATGCGCCCGTGCTGTCGATGGACGTGCTCGAATGGAGCCGTCACTATCGCTGCTTTCCGGGGCAGGGCGCATTCGATGTCGCCGGCTTCACGGCGCGCGTGCTCGAGGCAGGCTACACGGGGCCGCTCTCGCTCGAAATCTTCAACGACGGCTTTCGCGCCGCGCCGACCGCTATCACCGCAGCGGACGGGCATCGCTCGCTGCGCTTTCTCGAAGAGCAGACGCGCGCGCTCATGGGCGAGCGCGCGCCCGCGGCACTCTTTGACCCGCCCGCGCCGCCTGCGCACATCGGCTTTCAGTTCCTCGAATTCGCCGTGGACGACACGACGCGCGAGCACGTCGCCGACTGGCTGCGCAAGCTCGGCTTCCGGCTCGCGGGCACGCATCGGTCGAAGGACGTGACGCTGTATCGGCACGGCGCGGGATCGATCGTGCTGAACGCAGAAGCCGATTCGTTCGCGAGCGCGTTCTTTCAGCAGCACGGCTTGTCGCTGTGCGCGTCGGCGTTTCATGTCGATGACGCCAAATGCGCGTTCGAGCGCGCCGCCGCTTACGGCTCGAAGCCGTTCTCGGGCCGCGTGGGACCGAACGAGCGCGTGGTGCCGGGTGTGCAGTCGCCGGACGGCAGCCTCGACTACTTCGTCGATGAAGCGCCCGGCGCGCCGACGCTCTGGGAATCGGACTTCGTCCTGACGGATATCGACGGCCCTTACGAAGTCGGGCCGCTTTCGCGCATCGATCACGTGTGTCTTTCGCTGCCGGCCGAGGCGCTCGATACGTGGGTGCTCTTTTTCCGCAGCGCGTTCGGCTTCGAGACGGAGGCGAGCGTGCTCGTGCCCGACCCGTACGGGCTCGTGCGCAGCCGCGCCGTGCGAAGCCGCGATGGCTCGGTGCGCATTGCGCTCAACGCGTCGATGGACCGCTTCACGGCGGTGTCCGAATCGCTCTCGACGTATCGCGGCTCGGGGTTGAACCACGTCGCGTTCAGCACGCCCGACATCTTCGACGCGATTCCGCGTCTGGAAGCGGACGGCGTGCAGTTCCTGCGCATCCCGCGCAATTACTACGACGACCTCGTGGCGCGCTACGGTCTGCCCGACGAGCAGATCGACGCGATGCGCGAGCACAACATCCTGTACGACCGCGACGAGCGCGGCGGCGAGTTCTTCCACGCGTACACGGAGCAGCTCGATCAGCGCTTCTTTCTGGAAGTGATCGAGCGGCGCGGCGGCTACGACGGCTACGGCGCGGCGAACGCGGCGGTGCGGCTCGCGGCGCACGCGCAGCAGCAGCGCGCCCGGCAGGCAGCGTAGGAAACCTGGCGCGTAAATGGCAGCGACTTGCGCCGCGCGCCGCCTATCATGGAAGCATGACCGCAGCCGCAAGCAGGAGGGCGCCATGCTCGATTTTCCCGACATCCTCATCGGCGTCGCGGCGCTCGCCGCGATCGGCCTCGTGTTGCTCGCGCATGACTGGCGCGACGAATATCGCGAGAGGCGGGCGCATCGCGCGAAAACAGCGACGCGCGCAGCCGCGCCGGGCCATTCGCTGCGCGAGTGGTGGCTCAGGCAGCGGCACTGACCGACGGGCCGCTCAAGCGCCTGACGCGGCGAGCGGTTCTTCGGGCGCGGGGCCTTCGGCATCGGCATCGCTATTGGCCGGCGCGGCTTCGAACGCATCGATCACCAGATAGAGCCGGTGAACGATCTGAATCTGCGTATGCGACAGGTGTGCCTGCCGCGTGATGGCAGCAAGCCGCCCGCGCCAGTACGAGGGCGGCAGCAATGGACCGCCGAGATCGCAAGACAGCGAACGACGCAGCACCTTCTGAAGATGCGCGAGGTCCTGGTCTGCCAGCAACGCCGAAAACGCGCCCTGGGGCTTGATATCGGATAGGGGGTCCATGTGTCCGATGGCGGCGCGCTCGCGCGGAACTTGATAGGGATAAACCCGCGGTTTTGTCGCCAAACCTTTGCGCCGATGCTTTTTCGTCCGGCGTGCGCATGGCCGTCGAATGCGTTTGCGAATGCGTTTGCTATACTCTGCGCTCCCGCCAGCCCGGACGCCCGCTTGGGTGCAGCTTGAGTCGATCCGGCCCTCGGCGGGACGTGCGGTCCGCTCCCCGTAGTTCAATGGATAGAACGAGTGCCTCCTAAGCGCTAGATACAGGTTCGATTCCTGTCGGGGGGACCAGGAGCCGCTCGCGCGCGCCCGTCGTTGGTGGATCTTGCAGTCATTTGGCGTAATTTTGGCGTACTGCACGGAGCCGTCGATAGCCGTGCAGAGTCGTTACAATGTTAGTAAGATCCTATCTCGGCCCTCACCACTCGAGGACGGACCTTAAAAAAGTCAGTGTTGTTGCCGTTAACGGCCTCAAGGCCCAGAATCGCGCGTTGATGAGCAGGGTGCGACGGAACACATTGCGAAGCAAAATCGAATCTTTGCTCTCGGCATACCCTGTAGGCTGTGTTCAGTCTGCTGCGCGCGCCCGTGGAAGCACAGCCATAGGTGCACATGAAAGCAATACCGCAGCCAAAAACGAAAGAGATCATCGAACAAATCAACGCAGTGCAGGCGGCATCCCCGTACTACGTTGATCCGATGCAACTGACGGAGCGCTCGCGTGCATATCGACGAATTAAGCGGGACGTAGATGCGCTTTTTAAGGTCGACGCACGCGCGGCTTGGGAGGCAACCGGGGCCCTCAAGGCGTTGATCGGCGACTGGAAGGGTGTGCAGGAGGGGTTCAGTGCGAGTTTGGCACTTGGCGACTCCGGCACCAACAGGATGAACTGGGTCGTAAATTGCTTGAATCTCGGCATGTTCACCGAGGGCCAGAACGCGTTTGCGCAGGTCGGCGATCCCGAGCAAGGGTATTTTTCGAAGCTTCTTGCAATGGGCATTCGCGCTGGCGCGATCGAACTGGCTCTGAGCTACGCAGAGAGGGCCAAGGAAATGAAAATAAGTCTGGACGAAAGCCGCGCGGACGAGATAGCAAACATGCGAGAAATGCTTAGGACGGCGGGTGTATCGGACAAACAGATCGCGCAACATCTGGACGTTGCCGGTACTATCCTTCGGCGCCACCACATTCGCCCGAATGTCGAGCCGCGAGTAACAACCGCTGCGGGCTTCTTTCAAGGCGTGACATACGCGTTTCCTGTGCCTGTTTCCGCTGATGAAGCGTTTGCGATGAACATGGAACTTGCTGTCGAAGAGCTGGAAGCAGGAATCGAGAAAGATGTTGCCTTCGATGTTGTTTTTGAGGCGGCTGTTGCATGAGCGCCACCCCGAAAGAACTGATCGATTGCGCCGAAGTCATGTTGCAAAGTGCGAAGGACGAGCCTGTCTTTCGTGCTGTTTGCAGTCGTGCCTACTACGGCGCGTATCACGCAGCGCGCGAGTTTCACGAAGCTCTTCCCTCGCCCGGGTCGGTAGGCAACGCGTCGGGGCGCCACGAACAACTGATCGCTCAGCTCAATAATCCGACGATCAGCCGGCAGAACAAAAAATACATCAGGTCGATTGCATTGGGTAAGACCCTGCGCACGTTGGTGAGTGCACGCGTTCAAGCGGATTACGAAATTGGTGACGCGGTTGATCAACACGCGGCAACTCAGTCCGTCCAGACCGCGAAAACGCTACACACGGCCGCGACGACATAGTTGGTGGCTGCCCGTTCGGATCTGCGTCAGGTTTCCCAGAGTGAGTTTTTTCGACCCGAAACATCCACAGTAGGGAGCGTCGCACTTCCGTTGTAGCTATCCGGGGGACATTTGCGCACGCTTATTAGCCTCGTCGGTGATATGGCCGTCGAAATATCGACGGCCACTGAGGAGCTGGTCCCTAGACCGGGCGGCGCCGACGGCCTGGTCGGCCCGCCGGGATAACGCCTTTATTCGATCGAGCCCATTCGAGCACCTCGCCCGCAAACCACCTTCTCTGCGCCTGTTTCGAATCGACCGGACGCAACGGTGCGGGGAAGCCAGGGCGAGTAACGACCCGCATCTCAACAGTGACTTTTGACAGCCCGAGCCATTGGGCAATCTGGTCGACGCTCCAAAGTGTTTCGCTTAGCGGCCGGCGATTTTCAAGCGCGGCGATCAGTCTCTCGATGAGAGTGTCCCCAATCAAGGCGTTTTCGATTGTCTCGTTGTTCATGTTCTTACTTCCTCGGGCTCTCGCGCCCAGAAAAACGGCGTTCCGGCGGCAACTGTGCAGCGCACGCCATACGACGCGGTGTCTTCGATGTGCGCCTCGAATCGCTGCTTTTGCTGCTCATCCATTTGCTTTCTCCTGCGCGGCGATTGCGCGGCGGTTCCACCGAGCGATTGCCGATTCGATAGACGTGTGCCCCCTGCGATAGGAAGAATGCATCCCGGGGTTCGGCAGGCGACGAACCACCACTCCCATTCGTCCATTTCTTCTGCGACGTGCGGCGGCTTCCCACAGAACGGACAGGGCTTCACGTCATCCATGCTGCTTATCCTTGCTCACGTCTTTCTCGGTGAGGGCGCGGATAGCGGCGATGTCCATCGGGCGTGCACCCGATTCGTCGATCGCCTGAATCGCCCGTTCGAGCGTCTGCCGCTCTGCCGCGTTCCACACTTCGAGCGCATCGTCATAGTCGAACCGCTGCCCGTTCTCGGCGTACCATTTGTCGAATGCGCTGCTCATTTGGCTTTCTCCTGCGCGGCTTCCTTGATTAGCCCGCGCCATTTGTCGCCGCCGCGAAACAACATTTGGTTGCCGAATGGCGTACGATTTGCGCCCTCGTATTGCCATTGCTTGCCCGTCCACTCAAACATGAAGATCGGTGATCCGCCGTGGTATCGGCACTCGTAAAGCCCCGGCCTTACCGGTGGTATCGTGCATGGAAACCATTGCGTACGCAGTTTCGTCATTTCGGCTCCTTCGCAGCTTTCTCCTGCGCTGCGATTGCGGCGTCGATGTGCGAGTCCAGTTCTTCCCACGATCCCGCGTGAACCGTGATGAAGTGCTCTTTCCTCAGTGACGCGCCGCGTCCGATGCTCTCGACCTTCTGGTTATAGCTGTGATGGGCGAACGCCTTCAGCGCACGATACCGCGCCGCGTCCCGCGCATCGCTCGACAGCACAGAAGCAAAGCCTTCGATAATGTCTGCCAGTTCTGCGCAATCCTTGCCGCTGAAAAACGGCTTGCCTTCGTCCAGGTACACATGGGCGCGGCGCAGTTCCTTAATCCAATGCGCGACCGTTTCATCGCTCGACGGCGCAGCAGGTGATGCTCGCCACGAACCGGCGTCGGCCAAGTCGCGAACCAGAGAAATCAGGTAATCCCACGCGAATCCCACCTTCTTTCCATCGCGCGTTCCATTCGTCGGCAGACCGAGGGCTTCAGTGAGTCCCTCGCGATAGTCATGATCCTCTGCGGTCGGGGTAGGCTGTGTTAGATCAATCGGATCGACCTTGTGAACCTGCCCTAGCGTGTCGATCGCGCTCGCCGTAGCAGGGAACAGCGCATCGACGATGCGACGCGAAATAAAGCCGTCCCAATGCTCGCCTTGCGGCGCTTCAGTTCCGTCACAGATCAACTCGTACACGGTCTGGACGCGCGGATCATCGAACGCTGCTTTCGGCTCGGCACTCGAGGCGGCCGGAGCATTGAGAGCAGCGCGGGCTGCTTGCCACGCATCTACTACTTCAGGCGGGTGCCCCGTTTCCTTGATGAAGGCGTTTTGCCAGTTGCGGAATCGTTGATGTTCTTCGCCCCTTTCACGGATGCGCTGCAATGCTGCGGTGCTTGGTGCACTCGCAGCAGCGCGGGCGAAAATCGCGAAGTCGGCCAGCATAGCGATGCGGCCCTCGCTCAGCATGTCATTCATACCCGCAGATCTCGCCCAATCTACGATTTGCTCACGGGTCACAACGTCTTTGCTTTCATCCCCAGCCGCATCGGCTACCTTGGGCTGCAACTCCGGCCACAGGGTGAGCGAGGCGTCGATCAGGGACGGCTCAAACTCCTCCCACACCTTGCCCATCAACGTCACGGCGAGGATTGCACAATCAGCCGTCATGCCGGCGGGCGCGGGAAAGTCGTAGTAGCCGAGCGCTTCTGCGATGGCGTCCTCTAGATCGCCGCGAATCTTCTGCAAGTCCATATCAGTGCACTCCATGCGATTGACCTGTTCCAATCGATTCCCGCATCTCAGAAGGCATGTCGCGCGCTGCAAGTGTTGCGATGATCGCTGCGAGGGTTACGACAGTCATCTTTGGCAATTCGTCGTAATGGTTAAGTGCTATGCACGACAGGTCATTGGCGATCTCCTGATTCGTGAAACTCGTGCCCGACACGATCTGTGCCGCTACCATCTCGGTCACCATCCTGTGAAAATCCTCGAAACGAGGGTGCAGCTCCATCTGAGCTGTTTGGTCAATCTGGGCTTGTCGATCCATAAGCGTGCGCCGGCGTACCCGGCGCCCTCGAATGACTATTTACTAAGGTTTAGGAAGGGCATTGGCGATCCCGCAGCGATGTACGTCGGAAGCTTCCCATCCCAGCGATTAATTGCTCGGAGCTGCAAGTACTCCTGCCCACCGTTGGTCTTCACAGCCTGCGCCTGAATTGCGATAGATTCCGCTTCGCCGCGGGCTTTCGCGATCTGCTGATCGGCCTCGAACTTGACGCGGGCCAGCTCACGTTCCGCTTGCTCGGCGCGCTGGCTAGCAGTCACCTTCGCCTCGATTGCCGCATCGAACGCAGCACTGAACTTGAAGTTGGTGATGTTGATGTCTTGGATCAGGAAGCCGTAGCCCTTCAGCTTCGTCACGAGCCCGGCGAGGATGTCGCTCGACACCTGCTGGCGCTTCGTCACCAGCTCTTCGGCGGTGTAGCGGGCGGCGACGGACTTGAACACCTCAAACATCGCCGGCTGAACGTACGATGCTTCGTACTCGAGAGAGGGTGCCATCGAATATAGCGCGCGGACTTTATTCGGATCGACGCGGTAGTTCATCGTCAGATCCGTGTGTACCGATTGCAGATCCCTCGACGCTGCTTGTGCGCTTTGCACCTTCGCGACATCGAGTCCGATGAACACCTCGTGAACGCGAGACACCGGATTGAGCAAGTGCGGACCTTCGCCGAGCGTATCCGTTTCAACGTGGCCGAAAGTCGTCACGACGCCGACGTGGGATTGCGACACCTGCGTGAAGCAAGACAGCAGGCCTCCGAGAATCGCGACGACGAAGAAGGCGATAACGCTGTAACGATATTGAGGCTGGTGGTCTTTGCGCATGAGCGCGCTGCCGATCGCGGCGAGGGCCGCGATAGCGCTAGCGAAGAAGATGATGACGAGGAGTTGGAACATTTCGGAACCTGTAGTTTTGTTAGCTGGAACGACGTTCGGATTCGTTGTTGTGCTGCCGCTGCAACGCTTCGTCGCACAGGGCGATGACGGTTTCGGGCGTCATCAGCTGCGCAAAGATGTCGACGGCGCGGAAAGCGAAGACGGCCGGCAACATCGGATCGAGTTTCATGGCCTGCGCCGACTTGGCGGCGCGCTTGATGTGTTCGATTTGTTCTCGCGTCATGTCACGCGTCCTTGAGGTGGAAGAACCGTATGAGCCGGTTCAAGTCACTGTCGCTGATAACTCTCCAGCACCAGAGAAACATGAGGAACCGCTTGAGGACCGTTCTCACGCCGACTCCTTGGCTTCGATCTCGGCGAAGAAACTTGCTTTGCAGCGGCCGATGATTGGATAGCAGGCTTTGACATCTTCACGGCGCAACGTACTTGCAGCGGCTGGGGAGTAAGAGCGCAGCCGGTATTTGTCCCCGTCGAAGGACACCAGCGAGCGCACGATCGTCTGCCCGTTCGTTAGGTTGATCACGACGTCGTCGTCGGGCTCCGCCGTATCTTCGGTGTCGTAGATGACGACTTCATTGACCTTGATCCGCGGATGCATGTCGCGCGACTCGGCGCGCAATGCGAAGTAGCGTTCACTCATTGCGGCACCGCTTGGTTTTCTTGGCGCACTTCGTCGATCCGGTCGGCATAGATCTCGATCTTGTCGATCGCCATTTCGGCCAGCGCTTGAATCGCTGAATGAAGACCCCCAGTCATGTACCCGTTGAGAGGCTCGAGCCCGTTATCCGACGACAACATGTCGTTAGAAAGAATGGTGTTGATGACCGCAATGCCCGTCAGCGCGCGGTGAATACCGTTGAGAACGTATGCAGGTCCCGACTCGGCCGACGGAAGCTTCGACGCATCAATGCGGTCATAGCGACCGTTGTATTGGTTACTTTCCTCGAATTCGCTGACTGCGGCCCGCTTGCCATCGCTAGCCAGTTGTGTAAAATCCGACGTGCTCATGTCTCAATCCTCGTTGTGCGACGCGCCTCGGCTGCCACCGGCGGCGCGTCATTCTCAAAGCCGTGTTCTCGGCGTCTTAAAAATTCGGTAATTCCAAATCACAGGTACGAGCGTTCCCACTCAGTAGTACAACTGAGTATTTGTAACAAAGAAGTTACGAAGATTTATGCTGCCGCTACGCGGCGCTATCGCTTACCCAGTCCGCCGTCGACTTAGCATGGTCATGTGAATGCAATTCGATGGCCAGATCTGACAAGATGCAGCACACGTCTTCAGGGGTATCGTTTTCGCTCAACTCGCTGAGGCTATGCAAGATCTCTTGGCTGTACGTGGAAGCATCCAAAATAGCTGCGACGACTGAGAGGTTGGACGCGGCACCACTTGCGGACAAGTTTGAGATGCCAATGTTGAGAACAGCGCGATCGCGCGCCTTGGCGAGATTTGCCGCTATTTCCTTGGCTGATTCGAGCATCGCTTTGGACGTTGCCTTGTCGGCGTTTACGATTTCGAACAGAGCTACGCCCGACCTGTGGATCTCCGAAGCGAGATTCGCTGCACAGCCACTTTCGTCGTAGTTGACTTTGGGAATAGGAAATTTCATTTTGCTGCCCCTTTGCGCGTGGCGGCCGAGGATTCGGCCATCTTTTCTTTCAAAATCGCGACCATCTGCCCGTTCATTGAGCGGTCTGCGTGCTTGGCTGCTCCCGCGAGCCAGTCGCGAACGTGCGGTGGCAAACGGAGTTGGATCTTTGCTTCGTTCATCATCTCTCCAGTGCCTTCATTTCTGAGGCATGACTGTAGTTTAGCGTGCCTCCAATTCTGAGGCAACGGCTCTGTGCTGCAAATTTGAAGGCACTGGTAACACGGGTTACAATCTGACGCATGGCTCAACAAGACGACTACGTAAAGACCGCGCTCCGGCTTCCCCGGCACTTGCACGCTGACGCTACTGTCGCGGCGCAGGCGGCGGGGCATTCGCTTAATACAGAGCTGGTGCGTCGCATCGGTCATTCAACAGACGTCGACCATCTCCACCGGGTCATAACTCAGCTTTCACAGACGATGAAGCTGAACAGCGATCAGTACGGGACCGTGCTTTCTTTGGTGCTTGATGAACTGAAAAAAACTATCGAAGTGGTGGATGAAGCGCTGCTGTTAGCTCAATACAAAAACGGTACTCAAAACGACGTGGAACGGCTCCGAACAGAGTCGAATAGAGCACGCGCGTCGTTCAACCAGCTGTCTCGGCTTGCGGCGACCCAATATCCTTCTGCCGACTATTCTCAACACGCTGCCGGTTCGGAAGACAAGTGACGTTTCAGTGAAAAATGTCTAAATTGCAGCTGTCACCGGCGCCTGATCTGTTTTCCCCGCTTTCACGCGGCGTGATCTTGAAGCGAAAATCGATGAACGGATGCGTAAATTGCGCTGGCGTGATTTGTTGGCACTCTCCAACAAACCGGCGGAACACGGCCGTCACATCTTTCTTCCACCAGACGGTATAGGTCGATCCGTTCGCATCCTCGTGGTTATTTTTCACTTCGCCGGCAGGCTTGGGCGCGATCGGACTTTGACGGAGCACTTCGTCGACGATCCTCGCAGAGAGACCGAACTCCTCTCCGATACGTCTCCGGATATGCGTGATCGGCTCTGCGTTGCTCGGGCATGATGTAAAAGCGCGGGTCTCGGTGAGATCCTCGATGCGTTGCTCGACACGAGCGACTGCCTGCTCCGTCTGCTTGAGGCGACGCTCATGCTCGACGTTGAGTTGGGCCATCTGGAGCAACAGCTCGGCCGACGTGAGCGGAGTGACGGCCTGAGATTTTTCATTGAGCTTCGCGGTAACCTTGCGCCGCACCGACTTGGATTCGCGCATAAGTACGTACATGCACTGGTCGCGGCTAATGCGAAGGGCTTCGGAGGCCGGCCCGCGGGGATTCGATACTACGAAACTTTCGTAGTATTCGCCATCGAGTTCATCCTTGCATCGAGCGGTGAAGTCATTGCGCCGAACCTCACTCTCACCGAAGTCGCGGCGCGCCTCGTTGACCATTTCCAGCAACTCAATAGTGGAGATGGACGAGCTGTTAGACGTGGTCGAGATCAGTGCGTCCATCAAAACACCTCCATTGCAGAGGTGCTAGCGGCCGGGTGCTTGACGTCGATACCGACGGCGCGCTTCCATTCGGCGTGCCGGCGGTCGCTGGCACCGCGCACGAATGCGCAGATACAACTTGCGAACGTTGCCCAGAGGAGGGCGATGATTGCTGCTTGAGGGAGGTCCATCTGGGCTCTCAATGTCGTGTGACTATGAGAACACTATAGATTTTTCTAAAGAAGCCCGCAAGAAAAATCTAAATATATTTCTAAATTTTCTACCGGGGAGCCCGCACGACCGCAGTTATGGTCGCCGCCGATACGATTTCCGACTCGTCGCAGGAGACATTCGGACCCGTCTCGTTAAGTGGGCCGAAGGTCCATTCCGATCCGCGTTTGTAGAGGAACTGCATCACCACGGACTCGTCGTTGATGTACTTCACCAGGACGTCGTCACCTGGTGCTGGTTCAAGCGACGGCTCAATGATCAGGAACTCGTTGTTGCGGATCCGGGGCTTAAGCATTTGCCCTTTTATCTGTACCGCATATGTATTGGTGTCTCGACTAACGAACTCGACAAAACGCTCCGGCCCATCCTCGGACGTCGGCTCTAAATGCACGAGGCCATTCTCGTTCAGGTGAGCCGTGAACAGTACTGGTATTCGACGAAACGCGAGACCAACGTTTTCCGAGGCGACGTGATCGGCCGCTGCGTAAGCTGCTCGCGGATGATCGCTAGGGATCGGCTCAATCGGTTGATCAAGCCATCCTTGCGGGACGTTCACTCTTTTCTCGAGAGCCCGCGCGGCACGCTCGCCCATGCTGCGCCCTTCGTTATATGTACTCGACAGGTACTGGGAGATCTGAGCCGGAGCGTATCCAAAGCGCGCCGCGAATACGCGGACGTTGCCTTTTGCCAACGTATCGACGAGTTGCTTCAACTTGATGCGACGGAGTGCAAAAGTGTCCATGAATGGGTCCTTAGAGGTTTCTAATTGTAGCTGAAGAAAGTTCTTGACGACCATGATTAGAAAGATCTAATCTTGCGTCTATGGACCTCCACACATTTCTAAACGATCTGCCTGCTGAGCGCCGTGATTTGTTCGCGAGTGCCTGCGGGACAACCTTCCTGCGACTGCGGCAGATCGGCTATGGCAACGAACCCGCAAGCCCGCAACTCTGCGTCGCGATCGACCGCGAGTCACGCGGTGTGATTGCTTATGACAGGGTCAATGACCGTTGGACGCAGCGCAAGGGTGCTTCGGACACTCGCCGACGCATTCCTATGGATTGGGACTACATTGAGCGTAAGGCGCAGGGGTCCGACCGTGTCAAATGAGTTCTTGCGCCACCCGCTCTCCGCAGCGTTCCCCACGTTCTCGCAGGAAGATCTCGCCGCTCTTGCAGATGACATTCGCCAGTTCGGGCAGCGCGAATCCGGCCTCATGCTCGACGGGATGATCTTGGACGGCTGGAATCGCTACTGCGCGTGCGAACTCGCGGGCGTCGATTTCAACTGGGTCGACTTCGAAGACGAGCATCCGGACGTGGATCCGGTCGCCTTCGTTCTTTCGAAAAACCTCCATCGGCGTCACCTGACTGCATCGCAACGTGCGGCCGCAGTGGTCGCGTGCTCGCAATGGGCGCCCGCCGGGAAGCCTAACGTGGCACCGGGTGCCACGTTAGCCACGAACGCAGATCTTGCCCGAGAAGCCGACGTAAGCACGCGCACCATTCGTCACGCTAAAGCAGCCCACGAAGCCGGCCTTGGCGAGGCTGTCATCGCCGGCGAGATCAGCCTGAAGCAGGCAGACGCGCAGATCAAGGCAGCGCGCAAACCATCCGACGTTGTCCGGACCCTCGAAGGCGAAGAGGGTTCGGATGAGGCGCCGGCAGTTCAGCCGTTTTCGTTGCCGCACAGCGATGAGCAGTCCTCACCGCGCCAGCCGCGAAAAGAAGATGCATCGCTGGCGGAAGCTGAGTCCATCATTTTGGACCTTCGCGACCAATTGGCCGACGTCAGCCAGGCGGCGCGCGACTTGGAGCTCGAGTTGGAGGCCTATCGATCGGCCGAGACGGGCGAGGGCGAGAAAAAGCTGATCGAAGCGAACAAGCGTGTCGCGAAGCTCGAAGCGGAATGCCGCCGGCTCGAAACTATCCGCGATGATTGGATGAACAAGCACGCCGAGGCGCTGAAGGAAATCAAGCGCCTCAAGCGCCAACTGGAGCGCGGACATGCCTGAAGAAATCAAGCTCCGTCCGTATCAGTTGGCATCGATCGAAGGTCTTCGAGTCGGCGCGCGCGACGGGCACCGCGCGCAGGTGCTGATGGCGCCGACTGGCGCAGGCAAGACGGTGATCGGTGCGCATCTGTCACAAGAGGTCGATCGCAAAGGTCGGCGCGCCGCGTTCATTGTCGATCGTATCAATCTCGTCGACCAAACCAGCGCACTGTTCGATCGGTATGGCATTGCGCATGGCGTGGTGCAAGGGGGCCATTGGCGAAATCGCGCCTACGAGCGCATCCAGATTTGTTCCGCACAGACCATCGAGAAACGCGGTTTCTTTCCGCAACTCGACCTTCTGATCGTTGACGAGTGCCACGCGACCCGGAAGGCGACCGCACAGCTTATCCAGAACCGGCCCGATCTTCGGGTTATTGGTCTGAGCGCCACGCCATTCTCCAAAGGGATGGCTGAGCTTTACACGAACTTGGTAAACGTCTGCACGACCAACGAACTGATCGAAGAGGGTTTCCTCGTACCACTGCAGACGTACGCGGCGCGCGCCATCGACATGACGGGCGCAAAAGTCGTGGCGGGCGAATGGTCCGACAAGGAAATCGAGCAGCGCGGCATGGCGATCGTCGGCGACGTCGTCTCCGAGTGGATCGACAAAACCAACCTTCATTTTGGCGGCCCGGTCAAAACGATCGTCTTCAGCGCGACGGTCGAGCACGGGCATGAACTCTGTCGCCAGTTCAATGAGCATGGCTACAACTTCCAGCAGATCAGCTATCTGGATGGCAGCGACGACGAGCGGCGCGCCATCATCGACGAATTCCGCAAGCCGGACAGCACCATCACTGGCCTCGTGTCCTGCGAGGTGTTCACAAAGGGTTTCGACGTACCTGACATTCTCTGCGGCATTGGCGCTCGTCCGTATCGCAAAAGCCTTTCGAGCCACATACAGCAACTCGGGCGCGTGATGCGCCCGTCTGAGGGAAAGACGTTCGGTCTCTGGCTCGATCACTGCGGCAATGTGATGCGCTTCGGAGCCGACACGCAGCGCATCTTCGCTGAAGGCCTGAACCGCCTTGACGACGGCGCGCTTGACGCGAAAGTGCGGGCCGAGCCGACCGAGAAGGAAAAGAAGGAGATCGTCTGCTCCTGCGGATTCGTGCTACCGCCGGCATGCACGGCGTGCCCGGCCTGCGGGAAAGAGCGCGAGCGTCGATCGATGGTCGAGAACGTCGCGGGCGTCATGGAGGTGGTCGGCGAGGTTTCGGCGGCGCGTGCGAAGGTCCCTGAGTATCTCCGCGACCGCACATCGGTATGGCGTCAGCTCTGCTGCCTGGCGATCGAGCGTCGGCCGAAGGATCAAGAGGCGGCGCGCAAGTTCGCACTCGCCCAGTTTCGAAACCTCTATGGCTGCTGGCCCAAAGGCGAGTTCTCGACCGTGGATCTCGAAGCGCCGTCGCGTGAACTGAAGGGAAAGGTTCAGTCACTGCTTATTCGTCGCGCGCATCAGGCGGGGAGGTCGAATGCAGTTTGAGGAATTCGCCCGCGTGCACGGCCTGATCATTCGCGGCGTCGAGTATGACGGTAAGCCGCACCGCGTGCCGACGGAGGATCATCCACGAAAGCGAAACGGCGCATATATGTGCGATGGCCATTCGGGCTGGGTCCAGAACTGGGCCGTCCACGAGCGTGCCATCGCCTGGCGCCCGGACCGCACCGATGCTCGGCCAATCGAGTTGCCGAGGCGCGATCGCGCTGCTGAGGCACGCGACGAAGAGCGGCGGCGCGCCCGCGCGCGCTCGGAGGCTGCGGAGATTGTCCGGCGCTGTGAATACACATCTCACGACTACTTGACACGCAAGGGTTTCCCGAATGAGCGCGGTCTCGTCGACACGGACGGTCGGCTGGTCATTCCGATGCGTTCGGCGGCCGACTACTCGACGATCAACAGCGTGCAATGGATTGGAGAGGACGGCACCAAGAAGTTTCTGCCCGGCGGCATTGCCAAGGGCTCGATTTTCACGATGGGCGTAGGACGCGAGCACTGGTTGGTCGAGGGGTTTGCCACGGGCCTTAGCGTGCGCGAGGCACTACGTTCGCTGCATCGGCCGGCGCGCGTCGTTGTTTGCTTTTCCGCAGGAAATCTCAAGCACGTCTCTTCGCTGATAGCTGGCCGTCGCTTCGTGGTCGCAGACAACGATGAAAGCGACACGGGGCGGCGCGCTGCTGAGGCGACGGGTTTGCCGTGGGGAATGCCTTCGATGGTGGGGCAGGACGCCAACGACATGCACAGAGCTTCTGGATTGGGATCGGTTGTGACGATGGTGCGAGGGATGATTCGCGGCGAAAAGTAGTAGGCGACGGGCCGCGAATAGGCAGAGCGGAATAGAAGAAAGCCGATGGGGGGCCACTAACCCAGCCCTGAATAACTGGTGTCGCGCCAGCTCAATAAACGATGTCGAACAGTGGGGATGTACCCCTGGAACCGATGGATGGCCACCGCACACGGGCGCGGCAGTCGGTTTAGACGAGATATACCCACCGCGACGAGGCTCAAGAGTTTTTGAGGGCCGCGCTACGGGTGTGGTTCTTTGGAAGTGGCCACGCAGGGGTTATGCCCTCGTGAGGCAGGTGCAGTAAGGAAAAGCG
Source organism: Caballeronia sp. AZ10_KS36 (assembly GCF_023631105.1). Lineage (NCBI taxonomy): Bacteria > Pseudomonadati > Pseudomonadota > Betaproteobacteria > Burkholderiales > Burkholderiaceae > Caballeronia > Caballeronia sp. AZ10_KS36. The sequence continues at coordinate 71,318 of NZ_JALQDQ010000009.1, forward strand.
TTCCAGCATATGGGGCTCTGTTCTGTGTATGCGGGAACTGTGCGAGACAGAATTTTTTCCGTGAAGGGCGAAAAACATGATCGTGTGGCTAAACGTTCCGTTCTCTCAGAAGGGCGATGCGAGGCGTAAGGGTGCAAGGTGGTCTGCATCGCACAAGCGATGGTTCGTCGAGAACGTCGAAGACCTTGAGCCCTTCATGGGGTGGATTGATGATCGCCTCAAACGTCCGGCTGCGTCGAAGGTTTCACCGAGGGCTTCGCGATGAATTGCAGGCGAGGTGATCTCGCAGTGATCGTGCGAGCAGCAGCGAGCGGCGACGAGTCGTATCGGAAGTACACGAAACGCTTGATCGGCAAAGTCGTCACCGTGACGAAGCGGGAGATGCAAGGCGCCGAGGTGTGCTGGACGATCCGAAGCCCATTTTGGATGCGCATCGACGGCGAGAAAACCCGAGTCACGGGAATCCACGACAGTCTTTTGCAGCCTATTCGCGGCGCGGCGCGTGACCTCGAGGTTCTATGAGGCGCTTCGAATATCTCGACCCCGCAGTCGTGCTTGAGCGGAAGCAGGAGGGCACGTGTCTCGGATGCGCGGTGTTAGAGGTTTCTCGATGGAGCGGCACTCGAAAATACGTGTGCAGCAAGGGTTTCCAGAAGGCGTCGATCGAGTGGATTGAGATGCGCCGCTGCAGAAAGTATGAGGAGGAAGAGCCGATATGAGGCCGCCGTTGACGTTCGAAATTGTGATGCTTCTGAGCAAGTCGGAGTGGGGCCTGCAGAGCGCCATGATCGCGCGAGAGCTAGAGGCCTCGCGCGATGCTGTCCAGAAGGCGCTGCCGAAGTTGGTTGCACGGGGCTTCGTCACTCGCGCCAAGGCGCGCAAGGGCGAGTTCAGCCGCTATTTCGTCACAGATGAACAGGCGGCGCGATACCGGCTCATCTGCGCTCGAAGGGTGCCGGCGCAGTTCGGCGCCATGCCCGACGATGCGATCGCACGGAAGCTCAAATTTTTGGAGTCGGTTGGCCGTGGTGTCTTCGGTGAAAGTCCTGTGCTTGCCGAAATCATTGCGGATTTTCAGGAATTGCGCCGCCGACAGGCGGAAGCATTTCTGTCATGAAGACGCCGCATACGAGCTGTGCGCGCGGCACTCGGGTGCGCGTCGTTTTACGCAGCGGCGAGGTGATCGTCGCGAAATTCGTGGAGCGGACTGGCAAGTTCGTGTTGTTGGAAGGGCATCGCCTGCGCGGTGCTGACATTCGTACCTTTGGGATAAAAAAATGACTGGAATCTTCGACTCCACCGAGCAGGCACTGCACGTAAGCTTCTTGATCGTTTCGATGCCCGCGCGGCAGAAGAACACGTTTCGCATGGCGCTGATTCAAGCGTTGGAGTCAGTTGGCCGGCTGAGCGATCGCCAGGAGTCGTTTCTTGCGTACCTGCGCGGCGAGAAGAGCGGCACGGTGGATTTCTCAGGTCTCTCAGCTGACGAAGTGCGTGCCCAATGCGCGATGGTCGTCGCGGCCGTCTCCGATCAGCTTCCCGAGCCCGAACGCAACGCCTTGTGGATCCGCTTTGCGCGGGGCATCCCGGCACGGCCCAAGAGCGCCACCGTGGCCGCCGACCCTGGCGTGCCGCCGTCCAGCGAATGGCGGCGAGGCGTCTTCGGTCTCGCGAACGAGATGCGCGCCGCACTAACGATCAACCGCCGAGAGGCAATCATCGCTTTGATCGCGGCCCACGCTTTCCCGCATCAGCGCGAGAAAGATTTCTCATACGCCAACCTCTCGAAAGAGTTCGGCATCCCCGTCCGGACGCTGGAGCGCGCTGCCTTCACCATTCGCAAGCGGCTTCGACTGCTGGAGCGCCAGGCCGTCGACAGACTACAACCGCTGTTCGAGCGCGGAGGGGTGGTAAGCGCCGAGGAATGCCTCGAAACAGCATGAAATCCGTAGCTACAAATATTCCTTGCGCGATTGTATTTCTGTAGCTACAATTATTCACATGGACATCACATTCGACCCGGCCAAAGACGAAGCTAACATCGCAAAACACGGTGTTTCCCTGCAGTTGGCAGGTTTCTTGGACTGGTCGGACGTGCTGGCCTACGTTGATGCGCGTCGCGACTACAGAGAAGTTCGTGAAGTCGGTTTCGGCGTCATCGACGAGCGCCTCTACTGCGTGGTGTTCACGCAGCGGGGCGACAGCATGCACATCATCAGCATGCGCAAGGCAAACAAGCGCGAGGTTAAAGACTATGTCGAGCAAGCCTAAGATCATCATGCCGACGGAAGAAGAGAATGAGGCGATCAACCGCGGCATCGCCGCGGACCCGGATACGTACGAAGTGCCGGCAGAGGACTTCAAGAAGATGAAGCGACTCGGCGCGCGTGGGCGTCCGCGGCTCGAGTCGCCGAAGGTGCAGTTAACGGTTCGCTACGATGCCGACATCGTCGAGCGGTTCAAGGCCTCAGGAGACGGATGGCAGTCGCGGATGAATGACGCGCTACGCGACTGGCTGAAGGATCATCAACCGGCATAGGCGAGGTGCCGTTGATAAGGAGATGCAGAAAATGGGGTGGCTGAGAAATGCTCCTACGCTACGCGGCTATTACTGGTTGCGCTGGTCCGAAGCGCAGGCCGGTGGAGAGATGGTCGAGATCGAACCGATTCAATCCGGAGACGACGCTGGTCGCGTTAAGGTGCATCGAATCGGTTTTCATCGTGACGAAGCATGCTTCACCGACGACGTGTTATTCGCGTTGGCGCAGTGGTGGTCCGAGCCGATCAAAATGCCAAGCGACAAGTAACCCCCGCTTCGATTCAGTGCTTGTGTACGTGGCGGATTGATGCTACATTTTCGTCAGATTGCAGAAGTCCCTCTGAGCCCGCCGCGTGCGGGCTTTTTCATTGGTGCGCCATGAATTCCATCAGTCAACTCCGGTCCGATACCAACGACGCGAACGGAGCCGACTGGGTCGACATCATTCGTCAGCGGGAGGCAGAGCTTCGCGCCATCGGGCGATTGTTTCCCCAGCGCCCCGATATGCCGCAAGATATGCGTCTGACACAACGTTCGAGAAAAGCCCTAGCTCGCTTGTTTCCTCTATTTTTTTCGAGATCAAGCTGAGTAGAGGCTCGGCGTTCCTTTCGGTTCTGATCTTGTATTTGAGAGCGAGCGAAAGGACGTCGCATCGTGCTCTGAGGAAATCGATCTCAGCCTCAAACTTCTTGAACTGCTGTTGAATTTGCTCGTTTGTCATGCGCGCACCGGCTGGTGAGTGGAGGAGGTCAGAGACCTCGATTCTGCCATGCCGGCGGCGCGCATCTTTGCTTTCACGGTAGCGCACCGTATCTTGGTCTGGTGGCTTGACGCGCAGCTCATACCAGACCGCTTCCGTGAGAGTGAGTAGCTTCCGCGCGGAGTGGTCAGTCAGCCGGAGATCGGCACAGGCCGCTCTCGCATTCGAAACACGTTTGCGCGTGTCTCCTCAGGGCAACTGCCCTTCTGAACGCCTCGGTCTAATCGCCGAGGCGTTTCCTTTTTAGGAGGTTGCTGTGCTCAAGTACAACCCTGAAACGAAGGTGATCTTCGACAATACCGAGCCGGCCATCGAGCCGATTCGCGAGATCACGCGTGACGAGATCCCTGACCTGATCGCAAACGGAGCGGGCGTTGACCCGAGCGCCAACGTGGGGGAGCAAACCTCGTCGCCAGCCGTGACGGATGGCGTTGCCCCGGCTGCTCAGGCCCCGGCTGTGCCTGTGACCGGCTTGGGTACGGGCGTTGACGCGGGAAACGCGGATGCGGCTGTCACTGGCTCGCCGAGTGTGACCGCCGCGCCGGATGCGAACTCCGCATCGAGCGTCGATACGCAACCGGCGATCGACTCGAATTCTATCGGCGCATCTACGGCATCGACGGTTGATGTCGCGAAAGAAGCGGGAAACGAAACAGCTACGCCCGCGATCTCCGACTCGCAATCAGTCGACGCTTCGCCCGAGGTGATTTCTAACGCGCAGGCCGATGCCGGCGGCGCGGGCGCATCGGACCTCAATCCCACGCCGGCCGCGCCGAACACCGACGCGCAGGCCGCGCCTACCGGTGTTTCCGCTGACACGGTGCCGGTCGCGGCTGCCGAAGAGGCGGATGGCGGAGCAGGCAGCGCCGTGAACCCGATCCCGACGGCTCCGGCGGTTTCGCCGGAACTCAGCGCGTCCGCTGAAGAAGACGAACACCCGCTGGCCATCATCGCGGAGGTCGAGGCGCTCGTGCTGCTCATCGGCAACGCGGCGCTGCACCAATACCACCGTCTGATTAAGCGCCTTGCAGACCTGAAGAACCATCCGCAGGTCAAGGGCGACGCCGAGTAATGGCCACGCCGGTCCGCATCAACGTATCGGCAGACCTGCGCAGCCTGACACGGGTTCTCAGTGATCTCGAGAAAAAGCAGCTGCCCTTTGCGTCTGCGCAGGCGCTGACGGCAGTTGCGAAGAACGTTCAAGCCGCTGAGAAGGCTGCGTTGCCGCACGTGTTCGATAGGCCGACGCCGTTCACGGTGAACTCGATCGGCGTCAAAGCGGCACGGAAGAACACGCAGGAAGCACTGGTGTTCGTGAAGGACATCGCGGCTGCCTATCTAGAGCCGTACGAGTTCGGCGGCACGCACAAACTGATCGGTTCAGGAAAGACCTGGCTCAATCCGAAAGACCGCGCGCTGCTCAACCAGTACGGCAACTTCAGCAAGTCGACGCTGAAGCGACTGGAAGGACGGCCAGACATATTCGTTGGCTCAATCAAGACGAAGAGCGGTGATTCGATCGGTGGTGTGTGGCAGCGCCCGACTGACGTCAGCGCAATCAAGCGCAGCGGTAAGCGCGGTGTTGCATTGCGTGGCGTGAACAAGTCAGGCCATCTGCGTTTGCTAATCCGCTTCGGCGATGCGCAGCCAGTGCGCCAGCATCTCGACTTCGGTAAGCGTGCACGCGACGTGGTTGCGGCCACGTATCGCCGTGAATTCCAGACGGCGTTCGCAAGGGCTCTCGCGACAGCGCGATGATGCGGGGATGTTGTAAGAAATGCGATTCGTGGATGGTTTATGTGGGATCTCCCAAGTAATTCGTGTACATATTGCAGCGGGTCCCTCTCCGCCCTTCTGCTTCGCGGGCACTGCGCGCGCGCGATCTTTCTCTAGCCACAAAAATTTGAAATTTGGGTAACACCAGCGGCGATGAATCAGAGCGAGTTTGCAACTCTCCACGGCGTCAGTCGAAAGACGGTCACAAAATGGAAGGAGCGCGGCTGGCTTGTGTTTGCGGGCGACGAAGTCGATGTAGACGCGTCGAATGCGCTGCTGAAAAAGTATCGGCGCGACGGCACGCCCGCTGTTACCCCTCCTGTTACCCAGGCGTCGGCAGGTAACAAACCGAAAACCGTTACCCAGGCGGCGAGCGAGGTAACGCTCGGCGAGCGCGAGAGCGCGGCGGACGCCGCAGACCGCATCTTGTCGGGCAACGTGCAGCTTCTCGACTTCGACGACGCGCGCTGCTTCAAAGAGAACTATCTCGGGCTGAAGGCTCAGCTCGAATACGACCGCGATTCCGGCCTGGTGATCGACGTAGCCGAAGTGGCGAAAGCCGTCGGCACCGAATACGCCAAGGTCCGAACCCGCCTGCTGTCGATTCCCGCGGAACAGGCTCCGCGTCTCCATCGGTGCAAGACGCCTGCCGAATTGCAGGACATGTTGCAGGAGGTCATCACAGAAGCACTCGAAGAACTCACTCGCGATGGAGCAGGCAACTCTAAATAGCACCCGGCGGTACGCTCGCGGCTATGAGGCGTTGCGCGCGGGCCTCGCGGCGGCGCTTCGTCAAAACCTGACGCCACCGCCGAAGCTGACATTGAGCGAGTGGGCGGAGCGCTATGCGGTGCTCTCGCGCGAAACGAGCGCGCAAACCGGTCGTTTTCGGGCGTTCGGGTATCAGAGGGGCATGCTGGATGCGGTAACCGATCCCAGCGTCGAGAAGATCAGCGTCATGAAGTCGGCTCGCGTCGGCTATACGAAGCTGATGGATCACGCGGTCGGCTTCTTCATCCACCAGGATCCTTCGCCGATTCTCGTCGTTCAGCCCCGCGTCGAGGATGCAGAGAGCTATTCGAAGACGGAAATCGCGCCGATGCTGCGCGACACGCCGGTGCTCGCGGCGATCGCGGGCGATCAGAAGGCGAAGAACAGCGATCAGACCATCCTCGCGAAGACGTTCCGCAACGGGGCGAGCTTGACGCTCGTCGGTGCGAACAGCCCGGCTGGCTTCCGGCGTATCACGTCGCGCGTCGTGATGTTCGACGAGGTCGACGCCTATCCGGTCGACGGCGCGGGGAATGAAGGCGATCAGATCGCGCTCGGCACGAAGCGGTCTGAGACCTTCTGGAATCGCAAGATCGTCCTGGGCTCGACGCCGACGGTGAAGGGCTATAGCCGGATCGAGAAGAGCTTCAGCGAGAGCGACCAGCGCTATTTCTTCGTCGCCTGCCCGCACTGCGGCGAGCGCCAAGTGCTTGAATGGGGCAGTCCCGAAACGCCGTACGGCATGAAGTGGGACAAGGACGAGCACGGCAACGGCATCCCGGAGAGCGTCTACTACGTCTGCCGGCACAACGGCTGCATCATCCATGAGACCGACAAGGCCGACATGGTGACGAACGGCGAGTGGCGCGCGACGAAGCCATTCAAGGGACATGCCGGATTTCATATCTGGGCCGGATACAGCCTGTTTCCGAACGCGTGCTGGTCGAATCTCGTTGCCGAATGGCTTCGCGTGAAGGACGACCCGCTCGCGCGGCAGACGTTCATCAACTTGGTGCTCGGCGAGCCGTACGAGGATCGGGGCGATCGCGCACTGAGCGAGACGAGGCTGGCTGCTCGCACGGAAGTCTGGGATGCAGAAGTGCCCGACGGCGTCGGGCTGATCACGGTCGGTGGTGACGTCCAGGACGATCGCGTCGAATTGGAAACGATCGGCTGGGGGCACAACGAGGAAAGCTGGTCGATCGACCACGCGGTCATCGAGGGCGACCCCGAGAGCGCGGAGCTATGGAAACGCGTCGATGAGTATCTGAAGCGAGTCTGGCGGCGCGCTGACGGTCGCGGCTTCGCTGTCTCCGCTGCTTGTATCGACTCCGGCGGTCATCACACGCAGAAGGTGTACGAGTTCGCGAAGGCGCGACTCGGGCGGCGCGTCTGGGCGATTAAGGGCGAGTCGGCGCGCGGCGGCGCGCGGTCACCTGTGTGGCCGACGAAGCGGCCGTCGTCTCGAACGAAATCGACGTTCCGTCCGATCATCATCGGCGTGAACGCAGCAAAGGACGTGATACGCGAGCGCTTGCGGCGGGATCCGGAAGACACCGATGGCGTGCTGACGTACCCGGCTGGATACATGCACTTCCCGGCTGACCGCGACATCAATTACTTCGCGCAGCTCATCTCGGAGCGCTCGGTGACGAAGTTCGCCAACGGGCAGAAATTCCGGGTGTGGGAATTGCCGCCTGGCCGCGCGAACGAAGCACTCGACATTCGGGTGTACGGATATGCGGCGCTGTGCGGCCTCATGCACATGGGCCTGAAGTTGAACCGGCGCGTCGAAGCGGTGCAGTCGGATCCGTCTGATCTTGAGCCGCCTGCTCCGGAGACGCGGCAGGAGGTCGAGCTCGATGTTGTGAGCGCAGCTCGGCCAGTGCGCCCAGATGGCCCGATCATCAAACAGGCGCAGCCTGAGAAACGCTCTCGGATCCGGCGGCTCGCCGGCTGACGCATAGGAGAACCACTTTGCGATGCTTCGACCCGAGCCGTAGTCTGCTCGCCGGCATGGATCAGACGGCGCTGCGACAGAGCCTTCTGCAGGCTCAGCAAATCTACATTCAGTTGATGTCAGGGGCTCAAGGTGAGTCGTATTCGTACACGCAGGGCGACGGCACGCGATCGGTGACCTACACCCGGGCGAATCTCGCGGAACTGACCGCCGCGATTCAACTGATGCAGGCGCAACTCGGCATCGTCGATTCGCCTCGCAGAGCAAACAGACTGACTTTCTCACGGCGATAAGGCATGGAATCGAACGTACAGCTACTTGGTCCGGACGGGAAGCCGCTGCCGGAGCGCAAGAGCCGTGCGCTCGCGCTGAACGGGAGCTATAACAGTTACGGCGGGCACAGCGCGTACGACGCGGCCGACATCTACGGCCAGCACATGCGCGAGTGGAATCCCGTGCTGTGGTCGCCCGATGGTGAACTGAATCCCTATCGCGATCGCATCGTCTCGCGTGTGCGCGACCTGGTGCGCAACGACGGATGGGCATCGGCGGCGGTGACACGCACGCTCGACAACGTGATCGGCGCGGATTTCCGGCCGATTTCGAAGCCTGACTATCGGGCGCTTGCAGCGATGACCGGGAATAAGAGCTTCGATCACGTCTGGGCGGACGAATTTGGCCGCGCTCTAGAAGCTGGATGGCGCACGTGGTCGGAAGACCCGGCGCACTTCTGCGATGCGCAGCGTAAGCTGACCATCCCGCAGATGATGCGACTGGCCTTCCGCCACAAGATCGTCGACGGCGATGCGCTCGCGATCCTTCAGTGGATGCCTGAGCGGCTGCCGCGCGGCGCGCGTTACGCGACTGTGCTGCAACTGATTGATCCCGACCGCCTGTCGAACCCGCAGCAGAATTTCGACAATCAGACGATGCGTGGCGGCGTCGAGGTGGATGAATACGGCGCGCCCGTCGCGTACCACATCCGTAAGGCGCACCAGGGCGACTGGTTTAGCGGCAACAAGCAGGTGTCATGGGAGCGGATCGCCGCAGAAACAGATTGGGGCCGTCCGATCGTCGTCCATGATTACGACTTCGATCGCGCGTCGCAGCATCGCGGCGGCGCGGGCATCCTGACGCCAGTGCTGCAGCGGCTCAAGATGCTGATCAAGTACGACGGAACTGAGCTCGACGCAGCGATCATCAATGCGATCTTCGGCGCCTACGTCACGAGCCCGTTCGACAAGCAGCTCGTCACCGAGGCTCTTGGTGATGGTGAAGAGGCGGTCGACGGATACAACGGCTATCAGGACGCGCGCGCCGAGTTCCACGACAAGACGGATCTCCGCCTCGGCGGCGCGCGGCTGCCGATCCTGTTCCCCGGCGAGCAGATAAACACGGTGTCGGCTACGCGGCCGGCCGGCAACTTCGCCGAGTTCGAGAACGCCATGCTTCGCAATGTCGCGGCGGGCACCGGCATGTCGGCGCAGCAGATCACGCAGAACTGGGCGGACGTCAACTACTCGTCGTACCGCGCTGCTGCGCTTGAGGCTTGGAAGACGTTCGATCGGCGCCGCAGCGACTTTGGTCGCGGATTCGGTCAGCCGATTCTGTGCGCCATGGTCGAAGAGATGATGGACATCGGCGAGCTTCCGCTTCCGGCGGGGGCACCCGAATTCGCGATGGCGCGCGCGGCATACACCCGTGCGTGGTGGATCGGTCCGGGCCGCGGATATGTTGATCCGATGAAAGAACGTCAGGGCGCGGCGCTCGGCATAGAGTCGGGTCTGTCGACGCTCGAAGACGAGTCCGCGCAGCTATCGGGCAACGATTGGCGCGACAACATTGATCAGCGCGCGATCGAGATCCAGTACTTCAAGGATCGCGGCATTCCTCTTCCGTCGACGCTTAAGGACGATGCGACGGCGGACGAGGTCACACAGGAACCCAAGGCGCAATGAACAACCTTCTCCCACGACTGGCGACGCGGATGTTCAATACGCCCGTCGCCATCCATCCGCGCAAGGCGGAGATCGTGGTGGCGGCGCTCGCCGATCGGCTTGGCATCGGCAGCATGGTGCGTCTCGACGGTTCGGGCATCGCGCCGATGATGATGGAAGACGAGGAATACGGCTTCGCTGAGCCAGGCCGCACGCCGCGCGCGGGCTACGACACCGTCGGCGGCGTCGCGATCATTGAGGTCCAGGGCACGCTGGTGCAGAAACTCGGATCTCTGCGACCGTACAGCGGAATGTCGGGCTATGACGGTATCCGTCAGAACCTGCTCACCGCGATCGCAGATCCGGACGTCAGCGCGATCGCGTTCGATGTCGATTCCCCCGGCGGCGAGGTAGCGGGCTGTTTCGATCTGGTTGACACGATCTACAGCGCGCGCGGCCAGAAACCGATGTGGGCGATCGTCAACGAGTCAGCTTACAGCGCTGCATACGCGATTGCGAGCGCGGCTGATCGCATTGTTGTTCCGCGGACCGGTGGCGTTGGTCACGTGGGCGTGATCTGCGCGCACGTCGATCTTTCAGAAGCGCTGACGAAGGCTGGCGCTAAGGTGACCTTCATTACCTACGGGGATTTCAAGGCAGACGGTCGGCCGGAACTCCCGCTGTCTGACGATGCGCAAGCCCGCATTCAGGCGGACATCAACACGATGGGCGAACTGTTCGTAGAGACAGTCGCCCGCAACCGGAATATCGCGGCCGCCACGGTGCGCGATACGCAAGCCGCAACCTTCATGGGCCAGAACAGCGTGGCCGTTGGGTTTGCGGATGAAGTGGCGGCGCCTGATGCCGCGTTTCGGGCACTGGTCTCAGCGACCTTCGCCTAAACAATCTCCATAGGAAGTCAAATGTCGAAACTGACGAAGATCGCGAGCGCAATGCCGTTCGCCCATTTCCTCGGGCTTCCGGGTGCTGCAGAGTCGGCGCCGGCCGCATCGGCTCGCGCGGAAGACGACGAGGATCGCAAGCAGCGCGACGGCGAATCCGACGAGGACTACGCCAAGCGCATGGAAGAGCAGGACGAGAAAGACAAGGCCAAGAAGGCCGAGCAGGAAGAGAAGGACAAGGAAGCGAAGCGCGCGGAAGAAAGCGACGACGATGTCGACGCGGAAGCCGATGACAAGGATGACAAGGAAGAAGGCAAGCGTGCAGGTCGCGCGAAAGGCGCGCGCCAGCGCGAGCGCGTTCGCTGCGCCGCCATTGTCGCCGAAGGCGTGAAGCGCGGCATGGTCAAACAAGCTTGCGCATTCGCGTTCGACACCAGCATGAGCGCGCGCGAAGCGATCAGTGCGCTGGCCTATGGTCAGCCGGATCAGCCCGCAGCAGCCGCACCCGCTGCACGCAAGCCTTCGCTCGACGAGCGCATGGCGCACTCCCGCCCGGCAAACCCCGGCAATTCGGCACCTAGCGCCGCTGAGCCGGACGCTGCCGACCGAATCCTCGCGGCCGGGAAGCGCCGCCGCGGTGAACAGTAACCCCTCCCCAAACCCGGAGAAACTCAGATGGCATTGACTCCTACCACGGTCGGGGAGAACCCCCAAGTCCCGTCGGCTTCCGCACAGACCTTCGTCCCCGATCAGCTGATCGCGGGTCCGAAGCAACTGATCACCCGTAACGTAACAATCACCGGCGGCCCGTTCGTGCGCGGCACGGTGCTCGGCAAGATTACGGCGAGCGGCAAGTTCACGGCCGCGCTTTCCGCATCGTCCGATGGCAGCCAGGCGCCCGTCGCGATCCTGGCCGACTACGCAGACGGTAGTGCCGGTGATGTGGTCGCAGGCGTTTATCTCGAAGGTGAGTTCAACGTCAACGCGGTGACGCTCGGCACGGGCATCACTGCGACCGCTGCTCAAGACGCTCTGCGTCCCTTGGGCATCCATCTCAAGTCCTCGGTCTCGGCTGCTGACCCGAGCTAACAAAACCTGAACTGATGCAAGGAGCCCCGCCACCGAGCGGGGCTCCTTCATTTGGGCCACACACTCGGAGAGAGCAATGCCCGGAAACCTGATTTACGACACGAACAGCCTGATCAAGGTCGTTCGCAACCTGAAAACGGCACAGAGCTGGATGCTCGATCGGTTCTTCCCGAACATGATCATGTCGGACACGGAATTCGTGTCAATCGACGTGGACGTCGGCAAGCGTCGCATGTCGCCGTTCTGCTCCCCGCTCGTCGAGGGGAAGCTCGTCGAAAGCCGACGCTATCAGACGAACACCTTCAAGCCGCCCTACATCAAGGACAAGCGCGCGCCGGATCTGCGCAAGCCCGTGCGCCGCATGATCGGCGAGCGCATCGGCGGCGACATGGAACCGGAAGAGCGCGAAGCACAGAATCTGTCGTTCGAACTCGAAGATCAGATCGATATGCTGACCCGCCGTCTGGAATGGATGGCAGCGCAGGTGCTGGTGACCGGCACGCTCACTGTGTCGGGCGAAGGCTTCCCGACGACCGTGATTGACTTCGGCCGCGACGGATCGTTGACGATCGCCTTGACTGGCGGCGCGCAGTGGACCGCGGCGAACATCGCTGCCGGTACCGCGAATCCCACCGGCAACATCGAAACATGGCAACAGCAGGTGCTGAAGTCCTCGGGCGCGGGCGTGACCGACATCATCTTCACGCCGAAATCGTGGAACGGCTTCAAGCTTGATCCACTGCTCAAGGGCGCAATTTACTACCCTGCACTCGGTCAAAACGGCAACGTCGTGAACGTCGGACCGCAGATCCAGAAAGGCGCGGTGTCCAAGGGGGTCTGGGGACAATTCAACCTCTGGCTTTACAACGACTGGTTCGTTGACGACAACAACGTCGAACAGCCGATGATCCCCGACGGCACTCTCATCATGACCGGCCCCGATCTCGACGGTACCCGTGCCTTCGGCATGATTATCGACCCGGCGTTCAACTACGCTTCGCTGCCGTTCGCGCCGAAGACCTGGCTGAAGGACGACCCGGCCCAGCGCTTTCTGATGATGCAATCGGCTCCGATCATCATCCCGAGCCGCGTCAATGCCGCGCTCGCCGCGACTGTCGCGTGAGGTGAACGATGGCTGAGAAACTCATCGAAGCAATCGTCGCGCGCAATCGCACCATCCATGTCCAACCCGAGAAGGACAAGGAGCCGGTCATCAAGACGGCTGGTCAAACGGTGCGATTGCCCGAGTCGGAAGTGAAGCGCTTGCGTGGTCTCGGCTTCCTCGTCCCCGAAAAGGTCGAGGAGGTCAAGCTCGAAGGTGCGCAAATTTCGGGCGGTCAGGTGTCGATCAACGAGTCGGAGTGAGTGATGGATTGGGACGACATCGTCGACGGCAAGATTCTTGGGCCGCTGATGGCGCAGTTCGGTACTGCCATCACATACATGCCTGCCGCCGGCGGTTCGTTCCAGATCACCGGTGCATACGACAAGGCGTTCTTTGGCGTCGATCCTGTGACGGGATCGACGGTCGTGACGAATCAGCCGACGGTCGGCATTCAGGTGTCGCAGTTCACGCTCCTCGGCATTGAACCGCAGCAGTACGACGCCCTCACCATCAACAAGACTGGCGAGCAGTGGCAGGTTAGAGAGGTTCATCTCGACGGCCACGGCGGCGGCCGGTTGATGCTTAACGTTCCGGGACAGATCGATGCCTGACACAACGGGGCGCGCGCAGTTGCGCGCAATGCTCATCTCGATCCTCAAGACGATTCCGGGAGTCACGGTTTATTCGCCTGGCGACTGGAACGTGCCGGCCCCGAAGCTTCCCGCGGTCAAGCTAAGGCAGGGCCGAGACCTGAAGCAGAGCGGTGGCCGAATCGGTCAGACAGCTTTCACCACGGTGTCGGATTTCGAGATTCGTTTTGAGGTCCAGGCGAATTCGGGCCCCGAAGCGCTGGCATCGCTCGAGAGTTTCGCGGCGTGGTTCGAAGAGGTCGTCTTCAAAAGCATCCCGCTTCGATCCCTCGCTCAGGACTTCCCGCGCTGCGAGACGCAAACCGATGTAGTCGCAGACGGCTCGTCACATGTCGGCGTGATGTCGATTGTGCTCGGTGTCGAATATCCGGAGGCTTTTGCCCCCGACATCGATACGAAACTGCTCGACGTGAACCTCGTCGCCGACCTGATGGACGTCGCAGATAACACTGGGACATATCCGAATCCGCCTTTTCCTGACGCTGTGACGCCGGCGCCGCGCACGCATGGTCCTGACGGACGTGCCGAGGGCACCGTCAACGTTCAATTTTCTCAATAGGAGCGACGAATGATCGTCAAACCTGCACCGGGCCTCAAAGTGCGGCATCCGGACACGAAGCAATTCCTGCCGCCCGAAGGCATCGCCGTGCCGGATGGCGACATCTTTTGGACGCGCGTCGCGAATGATGGCGATGTCGAGCTCTCCGAAGGCGATTCGGTCGAGTCGGCACAGCAAGACGCGCTGAAGGATCAACCCGCCGCGCTCGCCGCGCCCGTCGATGAAGAGGCCGACAAGCAATGATTCCGTTCAAAAACGTTCCGCAGAATCTCCGCACGCCGCTGTTCTTTGCTGAACTCGATGCGTCGCACGCGAACACGGCTAGCGCAGCGCAGCGCGCGCTGCTCATCGGGCCGATGCTTTCTTCCGGCATTGCGGCACCGAACGTACCGTTGATCTCGTCGGGCGTGGGTGACGCAGGCGTGCAAGCCGGCGTGAACTCCGTGCTGGCGCTGATGACGTCTGCCTACCGCGCGAACGACCAGTTCGGCGAGTTGTGGTATCTGCCGGTGCAGGACGCCGCCGGCGCGACAGCGGCAAGTGGATCGATCGCCTTCACGTCGGCTCCGACGGCGAACGGCACGATCTCGCTATACATCGCGGGCCAGCTTGTCACGGTGCCGGTGACGGCCGGCATGACGACCGCGCAAGTGGCAACGGCGGTGGCAGCAGCGATCAACCTGATTCCGGCGATGCCGGCGACGGCCGCGGCAGCGACGAGCACCGTCACGCTGACCGCCGACAACAAGGGGCTGGTCGGCAACGACATCGACATTCGGTTTAACTACGGCGGAACCGCTGCTGGCGAGGCCCTGCCCGTTGGCCTCGCGGCGACGATCACGGCTATGTCGGGCGGCGCGACGAACCCGACGCTGACGACGGCTCTCGGCAATCTTCTCGATCAGCCGTTCGACTTCATCGCGTGCGCATTCGCCGACACGGCGTCGCTCGACGCGCTCAAGGCCTTCTTGAACGACTCGACGGGGCGCTGGAGCTGGCAATACCAGGTCTACGGTCACGTGTTTGCCGCATACCGGTCGACATGGGCGGGTTTGACGACCTTCGGCACCGCTCGTAACAACCAGCATGAAACTGTGATGGGTTTCTACGATTCGCCGACGCCCGCGTGGCAATGGGCGGCGGCGCTCGCCGGCGCCACTGCTGTGAGCGTTCGCGCAGATCCGGGCGTGCCGATGCAGACGGTCGTGCTGCAAGGCATTCAAGCACCGCCGTTGCAATCGCGATTCAATCTGAGCCAGCGCAACACGCTGCTCTACGACGGCATTTCGACGTTCACCGTCGCTGCCGACGGCACGGTCGCAATCGAGAATGAGATCACGACGTATCAGACGAACGCGTACGGTCAGCCGGACAACAGCTATCTCGAAATCGAGACGATGTTCCAGCTGATGTACGTGCTGCGTCGCATGAACACGATGGTCACGACGAAATACGCGCGCGTGAAGCTCGCGGCCGACGGCACGCGCTTCGCGCCGGGCTCGAACATCGTGACGCCGGCAGTGATCCGGGCCGACCTCATCGCGCTCTATCAGGAGATGGAGTACGACGGCTTCGTGCAAAACAGCGACGCTTTCGCACAAGCGCTCATCGTGCAGCAGAACGCGCAGAACCCGAACCGGGTCGACGTGCTCTGGCCTGGCACGCTGGTTGATCAGTTGCGCATCTTCGCGCTGCTCGCGCAGTTCCGCCTGCAGTAACGGCCCAGCAACGGTTTGCGCCACCTTCGGGTGGCGTTTTAATTTCTAGGGAGAGCCAGCGATGGCCAACACGCAAAACCGGATCGCCGGGACCGCTTACCTGACCGCCGACGGTCAGTCGTTGTCCGTTGCGGGCGATTTCGAATACAACCCCAGCAAGGTCACGCGCTCGACGCTCGCCGGCCAGAGCGGTGTCGACGGCTATAGCGAGAAGCCGCGCGCGGGTCAAATCAAGGCGACGCTTCGCGATATGGCGGGTCTCTCGCTGGCGGCGCTTAATGCGATGACGAACGTGACGATCGTCGTCGAACTCGCGAACGGCAAGGTCATCATCGGCCGGAACATGTGGACGGTGGACGACCAGAGCGCGAAAGCCGAAGACGGCACGGTGCCGGTCACGTGGGAAGGCCCGTCGGTCACGGAGAACTGATCGATGAGCGACTCGAAAGTCATTCAGCTGCGCAAGCCAGTGACCGTCGGTAAGGACGATGCCGCACGCACCTTCGATTCGATTTCGCTGCGCGAGCCGCGCGCGGGCGAGTTCGAATCGGCAGAGAAGATGGCGATGAAATGCGGCTACGACGTCGCGCTTGTGTCGCTCGTGTCCGGAGTGCCGGTCGATGCCGTCGACCTGATGGGTGTGACAGTCGTCGATGAGGCCATGGACTACTTCGCGACGTTCGCACCCGAAGGCATGGGCGAAGAGTTCGTCAGTGAAGACGAGTTCCGCCTAGAGCTGCGCGCGCCGGCGAAGGTCGGTGACGGCGATGACGCGCCGAGCTATGCCGCGCTCAACCTGTCGGAGCCGACCAACCTGCAGCGCCGCAAGGCAGGTCAGGCGGGCGGCGCATGGGCCACCGTCATTTCTCTCGTGTCGCGAAACGCTGGCGTGCCCGTGGCGGCAGTTCGATCGATGTGCGCGCGAGACTTCCTCGAGGCGGCGAAGTACTTCAAGGGTTTTCAGGGGCGCCACAAGGCGACGTCGGACAACGACTGATCGCTGAAGTGGCGCTGATCCCTCAGGGATGGGAAGAGTGCATTGAGGATCTCGGCCATGTAATGGGCTGGGATCCAGATGCAGCCTGGAACATGACGTGGACCGAGACGCTGCGGCGCGTGAAGCACGCGCAGCGAATACATAGAAGCAAGGGGTAACGGTGGCGAACCAGTTCCAGATTGTCATCTCGGCAGTCGACAACGCGACGGCCACCGTCCGCAAGGTCAATAACTCCTTCGCCACACTGATGGCCCCGGTAACGGACCTCGGCAAATCGCTTTCCGCGTTCGGGAAGGAATCTGGCCTCGACAAGATCGGCAAGTCGCTGGTGAGCCTTGGCCGCTCTGCGGTCGACACGGCGCGCAGCATTTTGTCGATTCATCCCGCGCTTGCGGCCCTATTGAGCGTGGGGAGCGTGGCGAGTATTGCTTCTCTGGCTACTGGTTGGGGGCGCGCCGGACAAGAGATCTCGCGCACGTCTCTTCTCGTCGGGACGTCGACAGGAAAGTTGCAAGCCTATCGCGGGGCTGCAAAGCTCGCGGGGTTGTCCAGTGAAGACATGAGCACTGGCTTGCAAAACCTGGGGGACACCTTCCAGGGGGCGATGTTCGGCCGCGCGCCCGAGGCGCTCGCGATCATGAGCGCCTACGGCGTATCGATGCACAAGTTGAAGGATGGCTCCGTCGACACAACTCAAGCTTTGAAGGATGTCGCGACGATCATTCAGCGCAACTTTGCAGCTGGCGGAAACATTGAAGGCGCACGTAAGATCGCGCAAGCATTCAACATTGAGCCGTTGCTGCTGATGTTGGTGAAAGGTCCTGAATACATCGAGCAGATGGTCGAAGAGGCCAAAAAGCTTGGGTTCGTGATGGGCCCGGAGCAGATCAAGAACGCCGAGCAGTACGCGAAGAACATCTCGATGATGGATCTAGCGGTGGACGGCCTGAAGAACAGTGTCGGCAATGCGCTGATTCCGGTGCTTGAGCCGCTGATCGTCGAACTGAGCGGCTGGGTTTCGCAGAATCGAGAACTGGTCGCGACGCGCGTCAGCGACTTCGTGCGCGACTTGAGCAACTACCTGCGCGGCATCGATTGGAAGGCGATTACGGGCGGCGTTGAGAAGTTCGTGCAGAACGCGAACGATGCGGCGCAGGCGGTAGGTGGATGGAAGGTGGTGCTGATCGGTCTGGCCGGCATCAAATTGGCTGGAATCATCGCTGACGTCTACTCGCTGGCCGCCGGCATCACGAAGCTGACTTTCGCGGGGAATGCTCTGACCGGCGGAGCACTGTTTAAGGCGCTCGGCGCACTCGGGTTGTTTTTCCACAGCAAAGACCTGAACGCGGGAGAAGGCGCTCAACTGTCCGACATCCGGCAGCGCGAGGAGGCGTTTGCTGATGCGGGCATCGACCCGAGCACCTACGATTTCAACGGTCCAGCGAACCGCGGCGGCCGCGGTGCGCCGGACGAGCAGCCCGGTGCGATCATGCAAATGCCAGACGATGGCAGCATGAGCATTCAGGAGATTCCAGCCGGTGTAGTTGGCGCCGACTCGACATCTCTTTTCGCCGCGCTCGAGCGAAAAGAAGGTTTGAAGCCTGGCACGCTAGATAAGTACTGGTTCGCCGAATCGTCGCGCGGCTTAAACATGCGCTCACCCGCCGGAGCAAAAGGGCATTTCGGTTTCATGGATCCGACGGCCAAGCAATTCGGTGTTACGAACCCTGATGACCTTGCTAACTCGGCGGCGGGTGCAGCACGGTTCCTTCACTATCTGTACGGCAAATATGGCGATGACGACCGGCGTGTCGCGGCCGCATACAACTGGGGCGAGGGAAACGTCGATCGAAGGGGGCTCGGTGCCGCGCCTGCGGAAACACAGGCCTATATGGACAAGATCGCGCCGTCGATCTATGGGAACCGTACGCCGGCCGCGATCGCCGAAGGTGGTGCGAACGGCGCACTCGCGAACGGCGCAATGGCCGGCGGCGGTACGGTGAAGGTGGACATCAATCTGCGCGGTGCGCCGCGCGGCACGACGACCCAGGTCAGTTCGTCTGGGAACGTCGAGCCGCGCGTCGGCACGCGTGAGGCAGCAGGAGGAGTGTTATGAGCATCGCGAGCGGCGCTGGAGCCGTGCTAGGCGCATCGTCGGGCATCCAGAATCTGGCGCATTCGCTCGCAGCGCGCCTAGGCGGTTCGGCGCAGACGTATTTCCAACAGCTCAACGTTGCAAAGTTTCGTGGTGTCCGGTTCGTGTCGCTCGGCGGCGCATCGACGTTCGGACGTCGTGTTGATGTCCACGAATACCCGTATCGAGACAAGCCATGGGCTGAGGATCTCGGGCGCGCCACCCGGCACTTTGCGATCTCTGGCTATCTAGTCGGCGACGACGTCATTCAGCAGCGCGACACGATGATCGCTGCGTGCGAGCTCGACGGCGTCGCTACCTTGATGCACCCGACGTTCGGCGAGTTGGACGTCACTCTGCTGCAATTCCGCACGATCGAGCGATGGGATAAAGGCCGGTATTTCGAGCTTGAGTTCGAGTTCGTCGAGTCTGGCCAGAAAGTCTTCCCGTCATCTTTCTCGGGCACAAGCAACGCACTTCTCGCGGCGGTGCTTGGCGCCAATGCTGCGGCGGCGTTGGATTTTGCAGCTAACGCGCTCGAAAATCTGTCTTTGGGGGCGGCGGTGCTAGGCGCGGTGGTGGACACTGCCGTCGGCTGGTACACCGCTGCGAAGAACATCGTCGTTGATGCCCGGAACATGTTCCGACTGCTGGTGAATCTTCCTGGCGACTTCGGACGGTTCGCCGGCAGCTCATCGGTACCGGCGTTCAGCACGACTGGAGAGGTTTCGAACTCCCAAAACACCGTGGCGTCGCTGACGGCACAGTCGGTCGCGAATCGCGCAGCAGTAGATGCTGCTGGATCAGCTCTGTCGAGTGCCGCAAGCGCTCTCAGCATGGCGAGCGGTGACGCCTTTGCTGCTGCGGCGGCGAACATGGCGTCAGCCGTTCTCGCCGCAGCGGCGGCGCCGGATGACGCGATTCGGCTCCTGATCTCCTTGTCGAGCTTCGCTAGCAGCGGTCAGACGACGTCGTCAGCGATCGGGGCGGCAATGTCCACGGTGCAATCCGCATCCACGGACCTATTTCGCCGGTCATGCATTGCGGCGGTTGCTCAGGCGTCGTCGGAATATCAGCCGACGTCAAGCGACGACGCAGCAGCGATGCGAGACACGGTGACGGCACTCATTGACTCGGAAATAGAGATCGCGGGCGACCAGGGTGAGGACAACACCTATGGGGCCATGAAGACGCTGCGCGCGGCGGTCGTGGCCGACCTGAACGCGCGCGGCGGCGCACTGGCTGCGATCAAGACGTTTCAGTTTGCAGGAAGCCTGCCATCGCTGGCGCTGGCGAACCGGATGTACCGTGATGCCACGCGCGCGGACGAGCTCGTCGAGGAAGCTGATCCGATCCATCCCGCGTTTATGCCGCTGTCGTTCAAGGCGCTGTCAGTTTAGAGCCCGCTGGATCGTCGTCATCTTCCCGTTGACGCACTTGGTGACGACCTCGACGCGCTTGATGTAGACGCGTCCCTGCGCATCTGTGACTGCGTGCTGCATGACGCCGCCTGTCGGCCATTGGCAGGTCGGTTCAGTCGTATTGCCTTGGGCGTCAAGGACTGGCGCGACATCGTGGCCATCGAATTGATAGTAAGTGGGGAAGCCAGTTTGCCCTTCTGTGGCGACAGGCTTTCCGCCTACAGTCTTCGCACCACGCTGCCAGTTAGACGCCTCAAAGCGAAATCCCTTTGGAAAATCTTTGCATCCGTCTTCGGGATACATGCCGCAGGCGTGTGTACTTTCGGCTGTAACTTCATAGACCGGATTGGCGTGAGATGTTTCGACGCTAAAAGCGAGCGCGGCTGCCAGCAGAATTCTTGTTTTCATGGGGTCATCCTTGATCGACGATCTGAGCCTGGATTTGAATAGTATCCGAGTGTCGGGTTGGACACGAATCCGCGTTACGAGGGGTATTCAACGTCTCACATCTGATTTCGACATCGAACTGACAGATATTGAGCCTGACACGCTGAATCAGATCATCGCGATTCCTGGTGAACCGTGCTCGGTCCTGCTTGGATCTGATGAAGTCGTGACTGGCTACATCGACGCCGTCAGCCCTTCAATCTCGACGACGAAACATTCGATTCGGGTGCGAGGAAGGGGCAAATGCCAAGATCTCGTGGACTGTTCGGCCGACTGGCCATCTGGACAGATTTCGGCGTCGAATCTGTTACAGCTAGCGAAGAAGTTAGCCAGTCCCTACCATATTCTTGTGACCAGCGATGGCAACGACGGGCCGCAGATACCGCTTTTCAGTATCTGCGTCGGTGAAACGGCCAACGACATCTTGGAGCGTGTGGCTCGATATGCCGGTGTTTTGCTGTACGAGCTAACAGACGGGAATCTATTCATTGGCCGTGCTGGCGGTGGCTTGATGTCGTCCGGCGTGGCGCAGGGCGTCAACGTTGAGAGCGCGGTATTCGAGTGGTCCGCAGATCAACGATACAGCGAAATCTCGGCGTTCCAGCAGACGATGATGACCGCTGGTGACTACGGTGCCAACATCGGACCAGTGGCGACGGCCGAAGATAAGACGGTTCTTCGACCTCGCAAGCTGTTTTTTCAAAGCGAGCAGATCATCTCCGGCTTCGAGCTCGCGAAAGCACGCGTGGCGTGGGAGCAATCACGCCGCGCGGGCCAGTCGCAAGTTGTGCACGTGACCGTTGATAGTTGGCGTGACGCGGCGGGGACGCTCTGGGAGCCGAATGCGCAGCTGCGGGTTGATCTGCCGATCTTGAAGATTCCGGAAGGCACCATGATGCTGATCGCCGAGGTGACATATAGGCGCGACGAGAACGGCACGCACGCGGATCTGGTGTTGATGCCGCCGAGTGCCTTCACGCCTGAGCCGATCATTCTGCAAAACATCGCACCAGACACGGTGCTGGGCGCAACTCAATAGACCATGTCGGAAAACCTAATGCATTCCCTGCGGCGATTGTCGCAGAGGGTGATGTCGGCGCTCGCGCGCGCGACCATTTCGCTGGTCGATGACTCGGGCAAGGTGCAACTGATCCAAGTCGTCGCGAGCGCGATGCAGACGATCGATAAGGTGCCGCGGTTCGCAGAGTACGGCATGACCTCGAACCCGCCGGCGAACTCCGAGGCGATCGTGCTTTTCGTCGCCGGAGATCGTTCTAATGGCGTGGTGATCGCGACGGGAAACGCCCAGTACCGAGTTACCGGTCTCGCGAGCGGCGAGGTTTGTGTGCATGACAACACGGGGCAGAAGGTCTATCTCTCCAAGTCCGGTATGGTGCTCGACGGTGGAGGAAAACCAGTCACGATCACGAACACGCCGGAGATCGATGCAGACACGCCAATGCTGAAGTGCAAAGGCGACATCCTCGACAACTATCAGACCAACACACGTACCGTCGCTGGGATGCGTGCCATTGCGAATGCGCACGTACATAGCGGCGTGCAGCGCGGCAGCGGAAACACTGACGGCCCGACAACATTGGAGTGATGCATGTCCGACATCCGGATTGTCTGGGACGTCGCGAGTAGTCGCGGCGATTGGAAGCAACTCGGACCCGATCTTCTGACCGGTTACGACCTGCAGACCTCCGTCCTTCTCAGCCTCTTCACAGACCGAATCGCGCGGACCGACGATGTTATCCCCGATGGATCCGGCGACCCGCGCGGATGGTGGGGCGACTTCGGTGAGGAAAAGCCGATCGGATCACGGCTATGGTTGCTCGATCGATCGAAACAGACTCAGCAGGTGTTGAGCAACGCGCGCGATTACATCATCGAGGCGCTTCAATGGCTTGTTGACGACGGCGTGGTAGCTGGAATGGATGTGCAGACGGAATGGACTCGCGCCACGTTTCTTGGTGCGCAGATCGTGCTTTATCAACCGGCCGGCCCGGGCGTCACGTTGACGTTCGAATGGGCATGGCAACAGCTATCCTGACATGCCATTCGCGAGAAAAACACTTTCCACTCTCATCGCAGAGGTGGCGGCCGACATCAATTCGGCTTTGCAAGGTGCCGATGCCACGCTGCGTTTCACCGTGCTGAAAGTCATCGGCAAGGTGCAGGCGGGCTTGTCGAATGCGCAGTTCGGTTTCCTCGATTGGATCGCGAAGCAAGCGGTGCCATTCACCGCGACGGACGAATATCTAGAGGGCTGGGCGGCGCTCAAGAGCGTCTATCGAAAGGCGGCATCGCAGGCGCAATTGACTGCATCATTCCAGGGAACCCCGGGAACCGTCCTTAGTGCGGGCTCTCAGGTCGTGCGTGGTGACGGCGCAACGTACACGACAGCGGCCACGGCAACCGTCGGCAGTGGCGGGTCGCTCGCCGTGACGATCATTGCGACGACAGCGGGCACGGCGGGAAACGCCGACGCGGGCACGGCAATGAATCTTGGCACTGCCGTAGCAGGTCTTCAGTCGACGGGCGTCGTGACTGGCACAGTGCAATCGGGATCCGACATCGAGACAAACGATGCTCTGCGTACGCGCATGCTCGCCGCCTATCAGAACACTCCTCAAGGGGGAGACCGGCAGGATTATGTCGGCTGGGCGACGGACGTTGCTGGCGTGACTCGCGCGTGGGTCGCACCGAACGGGTTCGGAGCGGGGACGGTCGTCATCTATACCATGTGGGATGTGGCCGAAGCTTCACATAACGGTTTTCCCCAAGGAACGAACGGGGTATCGCAGTACGACGAAGGGCCCGGCGGCGCGCCGCGCGGGACGGTGGCGACCGGCGATCAACTCGTTGTCGCTGACTCGATCATCAATCAGCAGCCGGTTACCGCTCTGGTCTACTCGTGCGCACCAGTCCCGAACAATCTCACCTTCACACTGTCAGGATTGACGAGCGCGACGACGGCAACCCGTGCCGCGATCTCTGCGGCTATCTCCGACGTGTTCTTCCGGAACGGCGATCCCCGCTCGGGAACAATCAATCGATCTGACATCGAGTCCGCGATCGCGTCTGTCTCGGGAACCAGTGGATTCGTCATCACGCTCGTGCAAGGAGTTGTCGGAGGCACCACGACAACCTATCCGGGGAACATCACCGGTGGAGTGGGGCAGCTGCCGGTTCTGGCCGGCGTGAACTACGTCTGAGGTATCAATGCTCGCACCGAACTATAAAGCGGCCGATTTCCTTGCCGCGATGCAGGCATTGCTTCCACGCGGGAGAGTCTGGCCTCGCGATCCAGACTCGGTTCAGACGAAGACCCTTTCAGGATTGACGCCGTGCTACGAGCGTCAGACCGCGCGCGCAAATTATTTGCTGGTCGACGCATTCCCGTCGACAACTTATGAGCTTCTTCCTGAATGGGAAGAGACGCTTGGCTTGCCAGACCCTTGTGCAGGTCCTGCGCCAAGTTTGGCGCAACGGCGTGCTCAAGTCATCGCGCGCTTCACCGCCGTCGGCGGCGCGTCGATACCGCAGATCGTTGCTTTTGCTGCATCTCTAGGGTACGCGATCTCGATCACACAGTTCGTGCCCGCGCGTGTGGGGCAACTTCGGGCTGGGCAAGCAGACAACGGGGTGGCTTGGGCGTTCGCATGGCAGATCAACGCGCCGGCTAACACCATCGTGCGTGCTCGGGCTGGCTCATCAGTCGCGGGTGACCCGTTAGCGTCATGGGGAAACTCTGTCCTCGAATGTGAGATCCGCGCCGTTATGCCGGCACACACGGTACCGATCTTCTCTTATGGCGGTGGCGCCACCGTCGCGGGATCTGTTCTAACTTCCGACGGAACCATGGTCATCACAAGCGACGGGACGCCAGTCGTCACCGCGTCATAGCACTTTAAGAATCCACGAGGTCACATGTTTCGAATCGACGATGCAACCGCTGCGTCTAGCCTGCCCACGCCTGAAGCGGCCGGTACGGAAGGCTACTGGACGGAGGGCAACCCAGCGACAGGAA
Source organism: Caballeronia sp. AZ10_KS36 (assembly GCF_023631105.1). NCBI lineage: Bacteria > Pseudomonadati > Pseudomonadota > Betaproteobacteria > Burkholderiales > Burkholderiaceae > Caballeronia > Caballeronia sp. AZ10_KS36. The sequence continues at coordinate 96,119 of NZ_JALQDQ010000009.1, forward strand.
CTCCCGCAACACTGGTGCGCGCCTCGTTCCTCAACATGGTTCAGGAAGAGCTTCGCGCCATCGTTGTGGCCGGAGGATTAACGCCGAGCAAGACGGCATACAACCAGGTGCTGTCTGCGATTAAGGCGTTGACGAACGGGAAACTTCTCAACGTTCAGACGTTCACCTCGAATGGCACGTACACGCCCACTGCGGGAACCAAGTTTGTCATCGTCGAAGTTCTTGGCGGTGCTGGATCGGGCGGCGGATGTGCCGCCACCGGTGCGTCCCAGATCTCCGTAGGCTCTGGTGGCTGTGCTGGGGCATATGCCAAGGCGCTCATTACGAGCGGGTTCTCCGGTGTTGCGGTTACTGTCGGTGTCGGCGGAGCGCCGGCAAGCGGATTTGCGAGCAACCCTGGCACTGCATCGTCGTTCGGTTCGCTTGTGTCGTGCCCCGGAGGCCTGGGCGGAACATCGGCGGGCCCCACGACACCTCCATGGTTTACAGGCGTGAACACCAGTGCTGCGCCAACAGGCGGCAACATAACCGGGGCGGCCGGTGCCTCGGGCGGTATTTCGGTGGCTCTTTCTACGACGGCCGGCTACGGCGCTGCGGGTGGCTCGTCGCCTTTCGGGGGCGGCGGTGGACCCGGCGTTATCAACGTTGCGGGACTCCCTTCGCCGAGTCAAGGTGCAGGCGGCGGCGGTTCAATGCTCGGCCCAAGCCAATCGGCTATAGCTGGCGGTCGTGGAGGGAATGGGGTCGTCATCGTTTACGAATTCGGAGCGGCAACTTAAATGAGCACTTACGCTTACATCGACGACAACGTGGTTCGCGAAATCATCACTCCTGTCGTCTGGCCTCAACCGGACGAATCTGCCAAAGATTCGGTGGACCCCGATACCTGGGCAGCATGGGTCGCCAGAACCGGACAGGAAATCGCTATCGCCGATCGTTACACACCAGAGTTCGTCGCGCAGTGCGTCGACATCGGCAACATCAACCCGGTGCCGCAAGTCGGTTGGGTCTATGACGGCTCGACGTTCGGGCCCGCGCCGGTGATAGGACCGACGCCGGAGCAGATCGCGGCTAATAACACGGCGATGCGCGATAACCTACTTGGTATCGCGGCGCTCGCGATTGCGCCGCTGCAGGATGCGGTGGATATCGACGAGGCAACTGACGCGGAGACAACGCTGCTGAAGCAGTGGAAGCAATACCGCGTCGCCGTCAGTCGAGTAGACCTGACGCAAGCGAGTCCAGTCTGGCCGACCGCACCAGCTAACTGAAGCCGGATCCAATAGCCGCCCATAGAGGCGGCTTTTTTTATGCCCGGATGACCGGCAAAAGTACGAGGTGTGCCAGATGTCGGAATTCTGGAACGAGGGCGTCAAGTCGATAGTGACGGCACTCGGCAGTGTGGGGACGTTCTGGGTCGGAGGCCGCATGTGGCGGCAGATCGACCGGCGACGCCAGGCCGAAAGCGAAGGCGAGGCGCGCATCACCGCAGCAGATTCAGCGGGACAGGTCGAGGCCATCGCGCGCTTCGAGCGGCTCGCGACTCTTGCCGAAGAGCGCGCCGGCCGCGCCGAAGCGCGCGAGCTTCTCGCGGTGCAGCGTGCCGACCGAGCAGAAGAGTTAATGCGGTCTGCGGAGCAACGGGCCGATGAGGCGAACCGGCGCGCGTTACGCGCAGAGTCAGAAGTCCTAGAACTGAAGACGCGGATCGAGCGCCTTGAAGCGACGGTCGGTAACCGGAGGGGTTCAGATGTCTCGAGTTCGTGATTGGCGTTGGTGGGTGGTCGGCTTTTGCATCATCGTTGGTCTATTCGGCGTGGCGGCTGTAGGTTACTTCGTGGGGCAGTGGGGCATGTCCGTCGAGCGTTCCAGTTGGCAAACGGAGCGCGCGGGGTATATCAAGCGCTTCCCGGAGGTTCGCGCCGAGACGCGGAACGCCTGTGTCGCCGAATACGAAGGCAAAGTGCAGCAGCTCCAACAGTTGAACGAGCAGAGCGCGCAGTCGCTGGCCGACCTCAAGAAGCAGATGGACGATACACACGAGCTCGCTGCGTACACGCTTCGCTTTCTCGGGGACCGCGCAAGAATCAATGATCAGCGCACGGCCGCAATGCTGAAGCAATCCAAGGTAGCCGCGGCGGCGGCCGTGGACGCGAAGCAGACCGTGGAGAAGGTCGACCAGAAGGTCAACGTCGCCGTCGTTAAAGCGGACGAGGCGGCAAGCGCGGTGAAGTCTGTCGGCAAGAAGCTGGAAACCGCAACACATCCGACGGCAGCTGTCCCGCCGACGCCTTGGGCCGGCAACCGCCGATAGCCCTCTCGTTATCGAAATACCGATAACGGAAAAAGTCACCCATCTATTTCAAATACGCGCAGCCCGCGCGAGGAGAAGTCATGTCTATTCGATTTGAACTGGTCGGAAAAGCGCGCACCGTGCTGCTGAAGTCGTGGGCCTCGCGCTTCGGCATGCTGGCGACGTTCTTCGGCGCGCTCGCGCAGTTCCAAGATCAGTTACCGATGATTCAGGCGTTCGTGCCGAAGAACGTGTTTGGGTTGCTGACGATCGCGTGTTCGGTCGCGGTGCCGCTGGCTCGCATCGTGAAGCAGTACGAGCTGCGCGAGGCGACCGCTGCGGCTAATCCTCAGCCGGTGGCGCCGGCCGTATCGCAATGAACTGGCTCGACACGTTAGTCGCCATGTTCTGGCGACAAAAGCCTCCGCCGCCGCTTCGCGCGGCGCCAACGCCGTCGATCTCGCCAAGCAAGCCACCCGCCGCTGCTACGCCGCCGCTCGAAGAGACAGTCGAGACGCCGGCCGTCGCCAATCCGGCGTGGTATGCGCTCTGTGAACCGCTAGTCAAGGCGTCTGAGGGCTGCGAGCTTGTAGCCTATCCGGACCCGGCGAGCGGCGGCGATCCGTGGACGTGCGGCTATGGCGCGACCGGTAAAGGCATCGGGCGCGGCACGGTTTGGACGCAAGAGCAAGCGGACACTCGCTTGACGGCGGACCTGTTGCGCTTCGGCGCGGCCGTCGATGGACTTGTCAAGGTTCCCTTGACTGCTCAGCAGAAAGCCGCGCTGGTGGACTTCTCGTTCAACGTCGGCACCGGCAGTCTCTCGACCTCGACGCTGCTCAAGCTGCTCAACACCGGTGATTACGACGGCGCAGCCGAGCAGTTCACGCGTTGGAATATCGCCGCCGGAAAAGTCATGCCGGGGCTTGTGAAGCGCCGCGCGCGAGAACGCAGTCTCTTCCTAACAGGGGTTTGGTCATGACTCTCATCGTTACTTTCCTCATCGCCCACGCCGTGACTATCCTCTCGGCACTGTTCGGAGCCGGGGGTCTCGCCTTCGGCTTTTTTCGTCATCAGCAGGCGTCGAAGGTCGAAGCAAAGGCTGCCGCAACTGTTGCAGCGAAGCAGAGCCAGGTCGATCAAGCGAATGCTGCGGCGTCTGCGGCCGGCGAACAAGCCGTCGTCAATCGCACGGAGGCTGATCAGCAGGCTGCGGCTGTACCGAGAGAAGACATCGATGCACAGCTCGCCGCAATCGGTGCACTCAGGAGCAACAAATGAAGAGGCCGGCCATCCTTATGTCCTGCGTTCTGGCAATCGCTGGTTGCGCGACGACGCCGACGCCGGAGCCGGTCACCCGCGTGATTGACACTGCATGCGACTGGGTCAGACCTATCACAGCAAGCAGCTCCGACACGTACGAGACGAAGCAACAGATCCTCGCGCACGACCTTGCTTACACGAGAAATTGTCCACAGAAGAAGGACTGAAATGACCATCATCTATACGGACCTGTCGCCGTCCGGGCACATCGATAGCGAGCAACTGCCTTCGTCATATGCCTACAACGGCGACGGAACGCTCGCAACGGAGTCAATCAGCTACGGCGGCGCGACGTGGGTCAAGACCTACGCATACACGAACGTCAACGGCGTGCAGAAACCGTCGGGAAAGCCTGTGTGGGTGAAACAATGAGCCTTGATTACGCCGAGTTCATGCAACTGCTTTCGGTAGCCGGTCTATCGTCAGCCTCCAGCACTACAAAGCGCGACGGCATACCCACATCGACTGTGTCGACCACGCTTAACGCTGACCAGAAGATCAAGCAGATAGTCATCCCCGCGCTAGGGCCTGTTGGCAGGTTCGATCTGGAGGTGCTCTGGGGCTTTTCGAGCGACTCAAACACGAAGACGATCAAGATCACCGACGACGCGACGGGCATCGTCCTTCTACAGTCGACGGGCTTCGCAGCCAGTCAAAGCCTGCGCAGCCTCACGTCGGTCTCGAACCAGAACAACCAAAAGGCTCAGGTCGCCGCCTCGTCAAGCACGGTCTCTGCTTTTGGCACCGGTACGGCACTGCTAAACCTTGCGCTCGACTTCACTGTCGCGCGCACGATCAACATCATCGGCAATATCACCAACGCTGCGTCGACGGTCACTTGCGCTGACTACAAGCTGTCCATTCTGAATCCCTAATCTATCGCTGGAATCCAGCAGCGTTACGAACCCACGCCCGCCTTGCGCGGGCGTTCTCATTTCTAGGCTCCGAACATGGCAAACGCGGGCGGCAAGCAGCTTAAGGACTTCGACGCGGCTGGGACGATTTCAGACTCCGATCTGATATTCGCAGCGCAGGGCGGCCTCGAGAAGAAGATGACGGCCGCGCAGTTGAAGGCGTATCTCGCCGCCAACGCCGGCGTAAGCGTCGCTTCGTCGGCGACGACGTACCAGACGTCTTCATCTGGCACGACCGTTCCCACTGGCACGTGGACCGCCGCCGTTCCGGCTGTGAGCAAGGGCCAGTATCTCTGGTCGCGAGTCATTCTCACGATGACCGATGCGTCGACGGTGACATCGTACTCAGTCGCGTATCAGGGCGCGGACGGCAACCCCGGTAGTTCCGGCGTCGGAGTCGCATCGGCTGCGGTGACGTACCAGACGTCCGCGTCGGGAACTACGGTTCCAACGGGGACATGGTCCGGATCCGTTCCGGCTCTTACGCAGGGGCAGTTTCTGTGGACGCGTACCGTCACGACCTACACGGACGCGAGCACGTCAACGGCTTACTCGGTCGCGTATCAGGGCGCGGACGCCGTGACGAGCAACATCTGGTTCAAACAGACCGGCGTCTCTGTCGCGCATAACGCCGGCGAAGGTCTTTCGACGACGTTCAGTCTGCTGTCACTGGTTATCCCGGCGAACACGATGGGGCCGCAGGGCCTGCTCGAATTCCTGCCGGCCCTGACCATGACGGACACGTCGAACGCGAAGACGATCACGATCGCGATCGGCGGCGTCACGCTCTGGCTGTATTCGAACGGCTCGGGCTCGACGAGCTTCGACAGCTATATCCAGATTCAGAACGCCAATTCGCAGACCGCGAACATGGTGCGCGCGAGTAACAACAATGCGCCGTTTCAGACCGGCATCATCGGCATGCAGCAGACGGCGATCGACTTCACGCAGGATCAGACCCTGACCGTTACCTGCAGCTTCGCGGCGGGCTCGACCGCGAATACGGTGACGCTGAATCACTGGCACGTGCGCGTCTGGAATCAATAATCATGGGCAAGATATTCACGAAGACGGCATACCCGCTTCTGTTGCCCGCGCATGCTTCCGGCACGGCGATCTCGAAAAGCAATTCCCGGCTCATCGACGCGAGCGGGAACGGCTGGTATCTGACGTACGACGGTCGCATCATGCGCAACGGCGCGGCGGCCGGCTATACCAGTCAGGTCGTGATCCTGCTCTACTACAACGGCACGATCTACCAGTCGAACGCGGCGGGTAACTGGTGGTCATGGAGCGGGTCGGCGTGGGTGTCGGTGTCGGGAGATCCGCGCACGAGCGCGCTGCTGCCGTTCTGGGGCATCAATGGTCATTTGACATGGAGCCAACCCGGCTACACGTCGACGAACTGGGGCAACAACGCGACGGCGATTCGCGATCTGGGGACGATGTCGTATCGCAACGGGTACAGCGCGAATTACGACTCGTCGACGGGCGCAATCACGTCGAGCGACGGGAATACGTTCCTGTCGTTCATGAACGCCTATCCCGATATTACGGTCGTCCCGGTCCTGCTGCCACGGTGGGACAAAGCCTACGACAACGCAACCACAGGCACCGAAACGACCGCGTACACGATGGGCTATAACTTGGGCGTCGACGCGGCGACCAAGCTCGGCGGTCGCGTGCCGTATTTCGAGTGCGGCAACGAATTCGAGAACGGCTACGTCAGCAATTCGGGTAACTCCAAGACAGACTACAACAATGCGGCGTTCCTGCGCGCGCGCGGTTCGGTGCGCGGCATGATCGCCGGCATCAAGTCCGTGAATCCGGCATACAAGGTCGGCGGCCCGGCTATCTCGTGGCTCCACTTCGGATTTCTCGACATGCTGTCGGACGGCTCGACGCCTTCCGCGCCGACGACGTACGACTCCACGAAGATCGTTACGTGGGACATTACTGTTCTGCACGTCTACACGCAGAACAGCACGAGCTCGGACAACTTCGAGGCGCTAGTCGGTCAGCCGATCAGCAACGGCATCACGCGCGCCTGCGGCTACGGCAAGCCGCTCGTGATCTCGGAGTACGGCGTCAACACGTACAAGCGGAACACGGACGGCACGTACACGGCGCTCTATCCCGACGAGGCATCGATCTCCGCGGCGCTCACGACGCAGGGGTATCTCCTCGACAAGTGGTACGCGATCCGCAACAGCTACTCGCAGCCGATCCTCAGCTGCATGCTGTACCAGCTCGCCGATGCGGCGTCCGATGGCTCGAACACGAACGAGGTCAATTTCGGCCTGCTCGGCACGGACTCGACCACGAAGAAGGGACGATATACCGCCGTCAAGAACTTCATCGCGGCGCACCCCGTCTAATCCGCGCTTCCGTCTGGCCATGCGGGTTCGTCTTCGAACTTTTCAGTTTTCCCTTGCGGTGGCTCTGTTTCGTCTAGCCCGATCGCGCGGACCCAGAAGGCGCAACCGTTCTCCGGCAGCGCCTTCACCTGTTGGCGGCCTCCATGCAGACACAGCGCATGGAGGCCGTTCGCAAGGTCTCCACCCCAGTGCTCGCATCTGCGGCAGTGGCGCACGCCGGGATCCGATTGGAAGAGGGCCATCACAGTCAGAAGCGCGTGTGCAAGTCGTTGAGTCCGTACTCGCGCTCAAATCACAGCGTGTCGCGATAACGCTGAGAAACTCAGTCAAGCCGCGCCGCCAACTCGGCCGGTGTCTCGTCGTAATAGATCATGAGCGATTGAATGTCTCGGTGACCGATCATTTTAGCGAGCGCTAGGACGTTCAGTTTCCTCGAAAGGCGTGTGCAAGCTTCATGTCGCGAATCGTGGAAATTCAGGTCCGCCATGTGGGGATGAGTTTGCGCCACCTTCTTTCTGACTTTTCGCCACAGAGCATCGACGCTCCCCTGTGAGACCGGAAAGCACCGTTGTTCTCCTGCCACAATCGGAAGGCGATTCCAAAGGGCCAACGCCCGGGCGCTGAGCGGTACATCCCGAGCGTCTCCGTTCTTTGATTTCGGAATATGAACGTAGCGATGCTCGGCATGGACGTTCGGGCGGACAGTCGAGACAATTTCACCCTGCCGCATACCCGTCTCGATGGCGATGAGAAACGCCATCGCCGTGTATTGCTGCGTCGTTTCGATCGCTTTCCCGTCGCTCAAACCCAATGCTGTCGTCATCAAGGTAACGTCAGCGTCAGGGACGCGCCGGCGCCGCGGCGGCGGATCCTTCGGCCGCTTCACGTCGTGGACCGGATTGTCGTGAATCCATTTCCACTCCGTCTTGGCAGCCTCGAACACCGCCGACAGCAAATTCAGGTCGCGATTTACCGTTGAAGATTTGACCTCCTTCAGGCGCGCGTCACGCCATTTGCCGATAGATTCAGGTTTGACGTTCCGGACAGTCTCGCCGACAAATGCCAAGTCGGACTTCAAAAATGCGATTCGAGTGACGTTCCACTCGTGTTTCGCGTGGCTAGGCGAAATCTCGTCGAGGTACTTGTCCATCGCGTCGCCGAGCGTCTTCTGGACCTTTGAATACGCGCGCCGCTTGCCACCAGCAATTTCCGCCTCTAGCTTCGTCGCCCACTCAACGGCCTCCGCCTTCGTGTCAAACGTGGCTGACTCGCGAATGCCTGCCTTAGCCACCTCCGCTCGCCAGCTCGTGCCGCGCTTCCTGTACGTTGCCATGCTTCACCATGCGTTGGCGTAAATTTGGCGTAAAGCATATCCGAAATCTGGTGGCGTTTGATAGTTCTTTGGGGCCGCAAAAGTGCGGCAGCAAACTGCCGACGGCCTTTATGGGAAGGGGTTTGATGAGCTTTGCTGCAACTTTGATATAACCTGCAGAGGAAGTCGTCGATTCCTGTCGGGGGGACCACGATAGCTTCTCAATGCGCGCCGACGCCTCCCTTCATCGGCACCCGTGGGTGCCGATTCGTCCTCGTCGATCAGCAAGCGCGACGCTCAACTCGCCAGTTGCGCGGCGAAGTCGCGGTACGTGTGCAGCGGACGCCCCAGCATGCGCACAAGGCGTTGGACGTCGCCGGCTTCCGGCACCATGCCGTCGCTGACATAGCGCTCGGCCATCAGGCGCATCTCGTAAGCCATCCACTTCGGCATGAAGCCCGCAAGGTTCTGCTCGAATCCGCTCGGATCGTCGCCGCCGTAGGCCACCGGCCGGCCCAGCACGTCGGACCAGATGGACGCCAGCGCGGTGCCCGTCAATGTGTCCGGTCCAACGAGATTGATGACCTCGACGGGAAGATCCGCAGCGGCCTCGTCGCGGCGCAACAGTTCGATGGCCGCGACCTCCGCGATGTCCCGCGTGTCGACCATGGCGACGCCCTTGCTCCCGATCGGCATCGGATAGACGCCGTGATCGACGACGACGTCCTTGATCATCAGTTCGTTGTCGATGAAGTACGCAGGGCGCAGGATCGTCGCGCTGAAACCCATTCGCTCGATCATGCGCTCGGCGCCGGACTTCACCGCGAAGTGCGGCACGTTGACGAACCGCTCCGCGTGCATGACCGACAGATACACCACGCGTTCGACGCCCGACTCGCGCGCGATGTTCAGCGTGATCAGCGCCTGCGTGAACTCGTCGCCCGCGACCGCGTTGAGCAGGAACAGCGTGCGCACGCCGGCGAAGGCCCGGCGAAGCGAATCGATATCGAGCATATCGCCCTGTGCGACCGCCACGTTGCCCGGGAACTGCGCTTTCGATGGATCGCGCACCAGCACGCGCACGTCCGCGTTGCGGCTGACGAGTTGTTCGACGACCTGACGGCCGACGCGGCCGGTGGCACCGGTAACGAGAATAGTCATGGTGGAACTCCTTCAAGTGGTTGGCATGCACCTAAGGTAAGTGATCCACTGAATGTCCGGAAGATGTGATATAGAGACGAGGCGTCTCACCCATGGAACACCCCAGGAACGCTGACTAGGACCCGCATGGACCTTCTCGCTCTCGCTGACTTCAACCTCGTCGCGCGGTACGGCAGCTTCGGAGAAGCCGCTCGCGCGTCCGAGCGGCCCAAGGCGACCCTCTCGCGACGCGTCGCCGAACTCGAAAACGACCTTCGCATACGGCTCTTCGAACGCGGTGCGCGCGGGGTCACGCTCACACAGGAGGGCCGCGCGCTCTACGAGCGCACCGGCGCGCTCCTGGCCGAGCTCAATGAAAGCGCCGCCGCCATTGCATCCGGCAGCGATGAGCCGCGCGGCCGCTTGCGCATCAGCGCGCCCGCGCTCTTCTCGCAGATAGCCATGGGAAAGCTGGTCGCGTCGTTCGTCCTGAAGCACCCGCAGGTCCGCATCGAAGTGACGACGGAAGATCGCCCGGTCAACATGATCGAAGAAGGGTATGACCTCGTGATCCGCGTCAACCCTGAACCGAACGAGACGCTGGTCGGGCGCATCTTCCTGCGCGACCGGCTCGTCGTCGTCGCGCAGCCGGGACTGAAGCGACCGGCAGCCAAATCCAGCGTTCGCGCAGTCGTTCGGGTGGCGCCTGAAGGCACTGCGTACTGGGACGTTATCGGCGCGCGGGGAAAGGCGCGCATGTTCATCGAGCCGGTCGCGCAACTGTCGTCGCTCGTCATGGTGCGCGACACCGTTCGCCTCGGCGTGGGCGCCGCCTGTCTGCCGCTGTCGCTGGTGAGCCGCGATATCGCCGCCGGCAAACTCGCGCATTGGGGCGATGTCGAGGGGCCGGAGATCGCGTTGTGGGCGCTGTATCCTTCGAGGCGCTTGCTGAGCACGCGCGTTTCCGCATTTCTCGCGCACCTCAAGGCATCGTTTCCGTCGGGCACGGCGGATGAACTCGCGGCACTGATCGAATGACGGCGGTTCGGGCAGATCGTCCGCTTATGCGCTAGAGTCCGCGTCACGCTCGACCAAACGTCTTGTTCATGTGGAGATGCCCATGTCTGTTCTTCAGTTTGCCGAATCATTCGACCTCGAAGCCGCGTTCGGCGATGTCCGCGAATATTGGTCGCCGAAAGTCGTCGCGCAGGTCAACGATCAGTATGTGAAGGTCGCCAAGGTGCGCGGTCAACTCGCGTGGCACGACCACGCGAACGAAGACGAGTTGTTCTTCGTGGTGCGCGGCAATCTCACCATCGAATACGAAGGCGGCCGAGCCGTGCGTTTGCCCGCAGGCTCCATGCACGTCGTGCCGCGCGGCACGCTGCATAACCCGGTTGCCGACGAAGAATGCTGGATCGTGCTGATCGAGCCTGTTGAGACGAAGCACACGGGCGACGTGCAGTCGCCGCTGACGAGGACGATAGAAGAGCAGTTGAGCGGCGCGGCCAGAGCGTGATTCACGCCTACGCGAACGCGACAACGTTGCGCGCCGCAAGCTAGAATCCTCGTCGACACATCGCCGGGTTTCGGCGGTCCTCGCGCACCGCCAGACGGTGGATGCGGCCAGAACGAGGACAAAAATTGAACATCGAGCGCCCCACCGTAAGCAACGTACGCCCATCCTTCAGCGACCATTCGAACGATATCTTTTTCGCGGCTGTTTCGACGACACGCATGCCCATGCTCGTCACCGACCCGAATCAGCCCGACAACCCGATTGTCTTCGTGAACTCGGCGTTCCTTAACCTGACGGGCTTCAGCGTCGAGGAACTGATCGGGCAGAACTGCCGGCTCTTGCAAGGGCCCGAGACGAGCCAGGCCACCGTGTCCGAGATTCGCGATTCCGTCCTGCAAGGCCGCGAAATCAATATCGAGGTGCTGAACTATCGCAAGGACGGATCGACCTTCTGGAATGCACTGTTTATCTCGCCGGTCAGAAACGAGGCCGGCGATATCGTGTATTTCTTCGCGTCTCAGCTCGACATCAGCCGCCGCCGCGACGCGGAAGAGGCGCTGCGGCAATCGCAGAAGATGGAAGCACTCGGGCAATTGACAGGCGGCATCGCGCACGACTTCAATAACCTGTTGCAGGTGATGAGCGGCTATGTCGATGTGATGAAGCTCGGCATCGAAGAGCGGTTTGATCTCAGCCGGTTCGTGATGCCGGTGGAGCGGATGCGCGATGCCATCACGCGTGCGTCCACGCTCACGCAGCAACTGCTCGCGTTTGCGCGCAAGCAAGAACTGCGCGGCCGAATCATCAACCTCAACGCGCGGCTCGCCGACATTCGGGAACTCGCGGAGAACACGTTCGGCGACAGCGGGGCGCTCAACTTCGTTCCGGACCCGGCGCTGCGCAATTGTCAGCTCGACGCTTCGCAACTGGAAGTGGCGGTGCTCAACCTGCTTCTGAATGCGCGCGATGCCCTTAACGGTAAGGACAAGCCGCAAGTCACGGTGCGCACCGGCAATCTGTCGCTGACGGACCGAAGGCCCATCGGATTCGCGCAGCTCACGCCCGGCGAGTACGTATGGGTGTCGGTGAGCGACAATGGCACCGGCATTCCCGCCCATATTCTTGCGCATGTGATGGACCCGTTCTTCACGACGAAGGAAGAAGGCAAGGGAACGGGCCTGGGCTTGTCGATGGTCTACGGCTTCGCGAGACAATCAGGCGGCGCGGTCGATATCTACTCGGAGCCGGGCCACGGCACGACCGTGCGGCTGTACTTTCCGGCGGTGGCGGCGGAAACGTCCATCGAGCAGCGGCACCGACGTGTCGCCGAGTCCGCGCACAACGAGACGATCCTCGTGGTCGATGACCGGCCCGACGTGGCCGAAGTCGCCGCGATGATCCTCCAGCAAGGCGGGTACAAGACGCGCGTTGCACATGGGGCGCATGACGCTCTCGAGATACTCGGCGGGGACGCTCAGATCGAACTGCTCTTCACCGACCTCATCATGCCGGGAGGCATGAACGGCGTGATGCTCGCGCAGGAAGCGAAGCGCCGCAAGCCACTGCTGCGCGTCTTGCTGACGACGGGCTACGCCGACACGTCGATTGCGAGAAACGACATCGACGGCACCGAGTTTCCGGTGCTCCACAAGCCGTATCAGGCGATCGAACTGCGCGCGGCGATATCGCAGGCGCTGCACAATCCCGGCACCGACAGTTGACCGCGAAGCCTGCGCGACGAGCGCAGGCTTCGCGACGCGTCGCGGTGTAGTTCATCATCGTCGATGCCTGATAGCGAAGGTTCGGCATGCTTATCGTCTTCTTCGTAAGTGGCGACTCTCGACTCAGTCCAGTCCCAAGGGATTCGAGATTCTCAGCCGCCAGGCATCGTCCGGTCCTTTCTCCATGACCTGAATTCCACATGCGGCTACCCGTCGGGTAGCGTAACAGCCAGCGTCCAGTCCGCCAGAACCAGCGCGATGTTTCCGCTCGACACCACGCGGCGCACCGTATTGCGAATGCGCGGCTTCGCGGCCAGCAGTTGCGCCATCGCGCGGCGTAGTTCATCCGGGCGCGCGCTGATCTCGACGCCGTTCGTCAGACGCATCGTGGCATCGTTGTGCGCCGATTCGTGGATTACCTCGCAGAGGCGTTCGGCGATGCACCGCCGTTGTTCGGCGAAACGCGGCGATGACAAGCCGCGAATCGTCAGCCTCAGCCGCCGCCCGCATTGGACCGCGAGCCATTTCCACCGGATAATGCGAGCACACCCATTCTCGCTCGCGGCTCATGCGCTCATGACGGAAATCGAATCCGCGCTGCTGGTGTTCTTTCTGCTGCTTGCGAGCACCGGCATCGGCGCGATCATTCGGCCGCTGTTGCCGGAGGAGCACAAGGCGCAGGAAACGGTGCAGCTCGTGCAACTCGTCGTCGGCATGCTGGTGACGTTCGCGGCGCTCGTGCTGGGGCTGCTGACGGCATCGGCGAAAACCGTGTTCGATACCACCGATAACGACGTGCGCGCCTACGCCGCCGCGATCATCGAACTCGACCGGGCGATGCGCGACTACGGCGCGGACCTCGACGAAACGCGCGCCGTGCTGCGCAGCTACACGGCGGCCGCGATTGCGAGCACCTGGCCGGCCGAGCCGCATCCGCCCGGCGACTACTATCCTCAAGTGGAACGGTCGCCGCACGCGAGCGGCAAACTCGAAAGCCGCACGCTGGGCGAACTGCTCGATCGCGGCCAGCGTCGGGTCCGGTCGCTTCAGCCCGCCGACGCCTATCACCGCAAGCTCGCCGACAATACCGCCACGCGCTTCGAGCAACTCATCGCGCTGCGCTGGAAGCTGATCGAGGAAGCGCACGGCACCATTTCGTATCCGTTCGACCGCATTCTCGTCGGCTGGCTGCTCATCATCTTTTTGTGCTTCGGGCTGATCGCCCCGCGCAACGCGCTGTCTCTCGTGACGATCATGCTGGGCGCGCTTTCCATCGCGTCGGCCGTGCTCGTCATTCTCGATCTCGATACGCCGTTCACCGGCCCGATCATGGTCCACAGCCAGCCGATGCGCGAAGCGCTCGCCTACCAAAGCCGCTGATGCCGACGAATCTCTATGCCGATCCGCGCCTCGTCGCGCTGTACGACGCGCTCAATCCCGCCGCTGCCGACACGGCGTTCTACGTGGCGCTCGCCGAGTCGGCGGCGCATGTGATCGACCTCGGATGCGGCACAGGGCTCCTCGCCTGCGAGCTGGCCGGGCGCGGCTATCGCGTGACGGGCATCGATCCGTCGCCGCAGATGCTCAAGATCGCGCGCGGCCGTCCGTCCGGCGACCGCGTGACATGGATCGAAGGCGATGCGTCCGCGTTGCCGTTCGTCGGCGCGGCCGACCTGCTCGTGATGACCGGTCACGTCGCGCAAGTCTTTCTCGACGATGCATCGTTCTTCGCGACGCTTGCCGCCGCGCGGCGCGCGTTGCGTCCCGGCGGGCGCATCGCGTTCGAGAGCCGCAATCCGGCGGCGCGGGCGTGGGAGGATTGGACGGCGGAACGGTCGCTTAGACGCATAGAGAGCGCGGACGGACGTGCCGTCGACGTGTGGCAAGAGCGGCACGCGAAGCCCGATCCGCTCTCGACCGGGCGCGTCGCGTTCACGACTTACGCGCGCTTCGATGGCGAGACCGAGACCCTGCGTGCCGAAAGCGAACTGCGCTTTCGCAGCCGCGACGAACTCGCGCAACTGCTCACCCGCGCGGGCTTCGCTCACATCGACTGGTATGGGGACTGGAACCGCGCGCCGGTGGACGATACGAGCCGCGAGTTGATCGCGGTGGCGCGCTGAAAGAGCGCCGCGAGTGCGGCGCGTGTTGCTTCAGAACTCGACGACGACGAAATCTTCCTTGCCGACGTCGCATTCCGGGCAGCGCCAGCTCGCGGGAATATCGGCGAAACGCGTGCCCGGCGCGATGCCTTGACTCGGCAGGCCGTCCTGCTCGTTATAGACCCAGCCGCAAATCAGGCATACCCAGCTTTTGTATTCGATGACTTCGCTCACGACAGACTCTTGATTCAAGTGGAATAGGGCCGTGCAAGCCCGAGAGAAGGCTCGCGAAACGGCGAGCCGGCATCTTACCCGAAGCGCCGTCGCAAAAAACGCGCGTCCGATGCGGTCGGCCAAAAGGCAGGTGTATGCTGGGGCGCCGTTGATTTCCAGAGCGACGCTCGCTCCATCAAAAAGGAGAAGACCATGCTGAACAAGACCGTATTAGCCGGCGCCATCGTCGTTGCGGCGGCCTTCGCGGGCCACGCGCACGCGCAGTCGCGCGTGTACTTCATCGAGCCAAAAGACGGCGCCACCGTCACGAGCCCGGTCCATGTGAAGTTCGGCGTCGAGGGCATGACGCTCGCGCCGGCCGGCACGATGACCGAAGGCACGGGGCATCATCATCTGCTGATCGACAGCGGCCCGCTGCCCAAGGGAACCGTGATCCCGGCGAGCGACACGTCGCTGCACTACGGCAAGGCGCAGACCGAAGCAGACGTCAAGCTGCCGCCCGGCGACCACACGCTGACGATGCAGCTCGGCGACGGCGCGCATCGCTCGTACGGGCCTGAGATGGCGCAGACGATCAAGGTCCACGTGAAGTAGGCGCGGCGGCAGACGGGCGCGCCACGGCCCGCGCGCCCTTGTCCGTTCGGCCGATGCGACCTTCGGCGCGAGGGAACATCGGTACAATGACCGCTTCCTCCGTATCGCCTTCGTTCGCATTCATCCCCATGTCGCTTTATTCCATCACGGACGCACAACTCGCGTTCGGCCACGTCGCGTTGCTGGATCACGCCGACTTCTCGCTCGAAGCGGGCGAACGTGTCGGGCTGATCGGCCGCAACGGCGCGGGCAAGTCGTCGCTGCTCAAGATCGTCGCGGGGCTCGCCGCGCCCGACGACGGCCTCGTCACGCGCCAGAGCGAACTCACGACCGTCTATGTGCCGCAGGAGCCCGAGTTCGATCTCGACGCATCCGTGTTCGATGTCGTCGCCTCCGGCCTCGTCGATGCACGCACGCTGCTCGACGAATACGATGCCGTCGCGCACCGGCTCGCCGACACGCCCGAAGGCGCGGAGCACGACGCGTTGCTCGCGCGCATGAACACGCTGCAATCGGCGCTCGATACGCGCGATGCCTGGAACTGGCGCACGCGCGTCGCCACCACGCTCGCGCAGATCGGACTCGACGGCGAGGCCCGCGCGGGCGCGCTGTCCGGCGGCATGAGAAAGCGCGTCGCGCTGGCGCGGGCGCTCGTCGTGCAGCCGGACGTGTTGCTGCTGGACGAGCCGACCAACCATCTGGACTTCGAAGGCATTCGCTGGCTCGAAGAACTGCTCGTCACGCTGCGCACGGGCCTGCTTTTCATCACGCACGACCGCGCGTTCCTGGATCGCGTGGCCACGCGCATCGTCGAACTGGATCGCGGGCGCTTGCTGTCGTATCCGGGCAACTTCAGCGCGTATCAGATTCGCAAGGCGCAGCAGCTCGAAGTCGAGCAAGTGGAGCAGGCCAAGTTCGACAAGCTGCTCGCGCAGGAAGAAGTGTGGATTCGCAAGGGCGTGGAGGCGCGCCGCACGCGCAGCGTCGGGCGCATTGCGCGGCTCGTCGAAATGCGCAAGGAACGCGCCGAACGGCGCAACGTGCAGGGCAACGTGAAGCTCGACGTCGGGCAGGGCGAGAAGTCCGGCAAGATCGTCGCGGAACTGACGGACGTGACGAAGCGTTATGGCGCGCGCACCATCGTCGACGGCTTCACGGCCACGGTCATGCGCGGCGACAAGATCGGTCTCGTCGGGCCGAACGGCGCGGGCAAGACCACGCTGCTCAAGCTGATTCTCGGCGAGTTGCAGCCGGACGCGGGCCGCGTGCGCACCGGCACCAACATTCAGACCGCGTATTTCGATCAGATGCGCGCGCAGCTCGACCTCGACAAATCGCTCGCGGACACCATCAGTCCCGGCAGCGAATGGGTCGAAGTCAACGGCGTGAAGAAGCACGTGATGAGCTATCTCGGCGACTTCCTGTTCGCGCCCGAGCGGGCGCGTTCGCCGGTGCGGTCGCTCTCGGGCGGCGAGCGCAATCGCCTGTTGCTGGCGCGCCTCTTCGCGCGTCCGGCGAACGTGCTCGTGCTCGACGAGCCGACCAACGACCTCGATATTCCCACGCTCGAACTGCTCGAAGAACTGCTCGCGGACTACGACGGCACCGTGCTGCTCGTCAGTCACGACCGCGCGTTTCTCGACAACGTGGTGACATCCGTGTTCGCGGCGGAAGGCGGCGGCAAGTGGCGCGAGTATGTCGGCGGCTTCTCGGACTGGCAGGTTCAGCGCGAACGTTCGGACCGCATCGCCGAGGAAGCCGCGCGGCAAAGCGCGAAGGAAGCGCCCAAGGAAGACGCGCCGAAGGAAAGCGCGGCGGGCCGCAACGCGCAGCGCACGGTCAAGCTCTCGTTCAAGGAACAGCGCGAACTGGAAGCGCTGCCCGCGCGCATCGCGGAACTGGAAGACGAGCAGAAACGCATCGGCGCGCAGCTCGAAGACGGCTCCATCTTCGCCACGGATGCGAAAGAAGGCGCGCGCCTCTCCGAGCGTCACGCGGCCATCGAAGAGGAATTGCTCGTCGCGCTGGAGCGCTGGGAAGAGCTCGAAGCGAAGCGCGGATAGGCTCGGTTTGACGCCGTCGAGGTGGGCGCGGCGGGCGAAAACCGCTATTCTCCTAGCGCGGCCGGACGGGCGGACGGGGCGAAGGCCCTCGCGACGCTCATCCGGTGAGGCAATCTTGAGCATTCGATAAAGCATTTGCCGGCATCGCGGCGTCGTGCGGTGACCATTCCCGCGCGGGGTCGCAAGCCGGATCAACGTTCAACTATGTCCACGAAAAAATCCAGTGTGGCCCAAGCAGCCACCCCACAGCGCGCCGAGGGCGCCAGGCCGCGCGCGATGAGCGCGAAGGCGGCGGGCTACAGCGAAGCATCGATCAAGGTCTTGAAGGGCCTCGAACCGGTGAAGCAGCGGCCCGGCATGTACACGCGCACCGAGAATCCGCTGCATATCGTGCAGGAAGTCATCGACAACGCGTCGGACGAAGCGCTCGGCGGCTACGGCAAGCAGATCACCGTGACGGTCCACGCGGACAACTCCGTCTCGGTGGAAGACGACGGCCGCGGCATTCCGTTCGGCCTGCATCCGGAAGAAGGCGTGCCGGTGGTCGAGATCGTGTTCACGCGGCTGCATGCGGGCGGCAAGTTCGACAAGGCCGCGGGCGGCGCGTACACCTTCTCGGGCGGCCTGCACGGCGTCGGCGTCTCGGTGACGAACGCGCTCGCCACGCGCCTCGAAGTCACGGTCTGGCGCGACAACAAGGTCGCGCATCTGGCATTCGCCAATGGCGACGTCATCGAGCCGCTCACGACGCGCTCGCCAGAGCGCGGCGAGAAGAAGAGCGGCACGCGCGTGCGCGCCTGGCCGAACGCGAAGTATTTCGATTCGCCCAATCTCCCGCTCGGCGAGTTGCAGCGCCTGTTGCGCTCGAAGGCCGTGCTGCTGCCGGGCGTCGAGGTGGTGCTCGTCATCGAGAAGACCGGCGAACGTCAGACGTGGAAGTACGAAGACGGTCTGCGCGGCTATCTGCTCGAAGGCATGGGCGGCAGCGAACTGCTGATTCCGCTGTTCGAAGGCGAGCGTTACGCGGACAACTCGCGCACGACCGAAGAGACTTTCGCGGAAGGCGAGGGCGCGTCGTGGGTGGTCGCGTGGAGCGAGGAAGGGCCGCTCTTGCGCGAATCGTACGTGAACCTGATTCCGACGCCCGCGGGCGGCACGCACGAATCCGGCTTGCGCGACGGGCTCTTTCAGGCGGTCAAGAACTTCGTCGAGATCCACAACCTTCAGCCGAAGGGCGTAAAGCTGCTCGCCGAAGACGTGTTCGCGCGCGTCTCGTTCGTGCTGTCGGCGAAGGTGCTCGACCCGCAATTCCAGGGGCAAATCAAGGAGCGCCTCAATAGCCGCGATGCCGTGAAGCTCGTGTCGTCGTTCTCGCGGCCGGCGCTGGAGTTGTGGCTCAATCAGCATGTCGAATACGGCAAGAAGCTCGCCGAACTCGTCATTCGCCAGGCGCAGGCGCGCACGCGCGCCGGTCAGAAGGTCGAGAAGCGCAAGAGCTCGGGCGTGGCCGTGCTGCCGGGCAAGCTCACGGACTGCGAATCGACCGATATCACGCGCAACGAGCTTTTCCTCGTCGAGGGCGATTCGGCGGGCGGCTCGGCGAAAATGGGCCGCGACAAGGAGTTTCAGGCCATTCTGCCGTTGCGCGGCAAGGTGCTTAACACGTGGGAAACCGAACGCGACCGGCTCTTCGCCAACAACGAAGTGCATGACATCGCGGTGGCCATCGGCGTCGATCCGCACGGTCCTGACGATCAGATCGATCTCTCTAATCTGCGCTACGGCAAGATCTGCATTCTGTCGGACGCGGACGTGGACGGCGCGCACATTCAGGTGCTGCTGCTCACGCTCTTCTTCAAGCACTTCCCGCAACTCATCGAACGCGGTCATGTGTGCGTCGCGCGTCCGCCGCTTTTTCGCGTCGATGCCCCCGCGCGCGGCAAGAAGCCCGCGCAGAAACTGTACGCGCTCGACGAAGGCGAGCTCGAAGCGATTCTCGACAAGCTGCGCAAGGACGGCGTGCGCGAAACGCAATGGAGCATCAGCCGCTTCAAGGGCCTCGGCGAAATGAGCGCCGAACAGCTCTGGGACACGACGATGAACCCCGACACGCGGCGTCTCTTGCCGGTCCGCCTGGGCGACCTCGGCTTCGATCTCACCGTCTCGCGCATGACCATGCTGATGGGCAAGGGCGAAGCGGCGTCGCGCCGGAGCTGGCTCGAAGAGAAGGGCAACGAAGTGGAAGCGGACATCTGATGCCGGCTCCGGAAAACGCATAACGGATATTCGATGGGAATCACTGACGATCTTTTCGCCGAACAGCAAGCGGCGCCCGACGGAGAACACCTGACGCTCGGCGATTACGCCGAACGCGCGTATCTCGACTACGCGGTGAGCGTGGTCAAGGGCCGCGCGCTGCCCGACGTATCGGACGGGCAAAAGCCCGTGCAGCGCCGCATTCTCTACGCGATGAACGAGATGGGCCTCGCGAGCACCGCGAAGCCCGTGAAGTCGGCGCGCGTCGTGGGCGACGTGCTCGGCAAGTATCACCCGCACGGCGATCAGTCCGCGTACGACGCGCTCGTGCGTCTCGCGCAGGACTTCTCGATGCGCTATCCGCTCATCGACGGTCAGGGCAACTTCGGCTCGCGCGACGGCGATGGCGCCGCGGCCATGCGCTACACCGAAGCGCGCCTCACGCCGATCGCGCGCCTGCTGCTCGATGAGATCGATCACGGCACGGTCGACTTCATGCCGAACTACGACGGCTCGTTCGAGGAGCCGAAGCTCTTGCCCGCGCGCCTGCCGTTCCTGCTGCTCAACGGCGCATCGGGCATCGCGGTCGGTCTCGCGACGGAAGTGCCGTCGCACAATCTGCGCGAAGTCGCGCAAGCCGCCGTCGCGATGATTCGCGATCCGAAGCTCGATCACGCAGGCGTGATGGAAAAGCTCAACGGCCCGGACTTCCCCGGCGGCGGGCAGATCATCTCGTCGCAAGCCGAAATCTCGGCGGCCTACGAAACCGGGCGCGGCAGTCTGAAGGTGCGCGCGCGCTGGAAGATCGAAGACCTCGCGCGCGGTCAGTGGCAACTCGTCATCAACGAACTGCCGCCGAACACGTCGGGCCAGAAGGTGCTCGAAGAAATCGAGGAGCTGACCAACCCGAAAATCAAGCTCGGCAAGAAGACGCTGACGCCGGATCAGTTGCAGACCAAGCAAACGCTTCTGGCGCTGCTCGACACCGTGCGCGACGAGTCCGGCAAGGACGCGCCCGTGCGCCTCGTGTTCGAGCCGAAGTCGAGCCGCATCGACCAGACGGAGTTCGTCAACACGCTGCTCGCGCATACGAGCCTCGAATCGAACGCCGCGATCAACCTCGTGATGATCGGCGCGGATGGCCGGCCGAGGCAGAAGGGCATCGTCGAAATCCTGCACGAGTGGGTCGGCTTCCGGTTCGTCACGGTCACGCGCCGGACGCAGCATCGCTTGGGCAAGGTGAACGACCGCATCCATATTCTCGAAGGGCGGATGATCGTCTTCCTGAATATCGACGAAGTCATTCGCATCATCCGCGAGGCGGAGGAGCCGAAGCAGGCGCTGATCGCGCGCTTCAACCTCTCCGACCGTCAGGCCGAGGACATTCTCGAAATCCGTTTGCGGCAACTCGCGCGGCTCGAAGCGATCAAGATCGAGCAGGAACTCTCCGACTTGCGCGACGAGAAGAAGAAGCTCGAAGAACTGCTGAACAGCGACGCCGCGATGAAGCGCCTGCTCATCAAGGAAATCGAAGCGGACGCCAAGCAGTATGGCGACGACCGCCGTACGCTGATCCAGCAGGAAAAGCGCGCGACGTTCGAAGTGCGCGTCGTCGATGAGCCGGTGACGGTCGTCGTCTCGCAGAAGGGCTGGGTGCGCGCGCTGAAGGGCCACGGGCTCGATCCGGCCGGCTTCACGTTCAAGGCCGGCGATTCGCTGTACGCCGTGTTCCAGGCACGCACGCCGGACACGCTCATCGCGTGGGGCAGCAACGGCCGCGTGTACTCCGTGCCGGTGGCCGCGCTGCCGGGCGGTCGCGGCGACGGCGTGCCGGTCACGTCGCTGATCGAACTCGAATCGGGCACGCATCTGCTGCATTACTTCGCGGCGTCGGCGGAGCAGCCGTTGTTGCTGGCGTCGAGCAACGGCTTCGGCTTTATCGCGAAGCTCGGCGACATGGTGAGCCGCAACAAGGCGGGCAAGTCGTTCATGACCATCGACGAAGGCGCGTTGCCGCTCGCGCCGATGCCGGTGCTGCCGGGCGCGCTGTATGTCGCGTGCCTGTCGAATGCGGGCCGACTGCTCGTCTTCGGCATGGACGAGATGAAGACGCTCTCGGGCGGCGGCCGCGGTGTCACGCTGATGACGCTCGATCCCAACGAAACGCTGCGTCAGGCGCTCGCCATCGACGCGCGTGGCGTCGTGCTGATCGGCGCGGGGCGCGGCGGCAAGATCCGCGACGAGAAGCTCTCGGGCGCGCAACTCCAACAGCATCTCGGCAAGCGGGCGAGAAAGGGCCGCACGCCGGATACGTCGCTGAAGGTGAGCGAAATGCGGCCGGTGTTCGAGGGCTGACCTTGCGCTAAAGCGCGAACAAGTGGAAACAGGCGCCTCGCTGCGAACCTCGCAGCGAGGCGTTTTCTTTTGGCTTCGCGCCCCACGTTTCGGAACTGACGCGCCGCGCTTGAGTCGAACGGCCAAACTTCACTTACCTTCTGCCCTCGACACCTCATGACTCATGCCATCGAAGCCGCGCTCTTTCTTCACTTGCTCGGCGTGGCCGTATGGATAGGCGGCATGGTCTTCGCGCACTTCTGCCTGCGGCCCGCGCTCGGCGACCTCGCGCCGCAACTGCGCCTGCCGCTCTGGGAAGCCGTATTCGCGCGCTTCTTCAACTGGGTCGCGGGCGCGGTGCTCGTGATCCTGATCACGGGCGGCTTTCTGCTTACCCAATACGGCGGCGCGCACGCCGCATGGCCGCTTCACGCGATGGCAGGCTTAGGCATCGTGATGATGCTGATCTTCGGGCATATCCGTTTTGCCGTGTTTCCGCGCATCCGCCGCGCGGTGCAAGCGCAGAACTGGCCCGATGGCGCGCGGGCGGTCGGCACCGTGCGAAGGCTCGTCGTCGTCAATCTCGTGTTGGGGGTCGTGACGATCGGGACCGCCGTGCTGTCGCGCGGCATCTGATCCCATCAACCGGATCAACCGATCAACTGCCGCGCTCGTCGCTCAACGCGGTGTTCGACGGCTCCTGGCCGAGCGTGCCGAGCCCGAGCGCGCCGCTTGCGAGCGCCCAGCCGCATACGCCGAAGCGGTCCAGAAGCGCCTGCACGCCGTCGGCGGGAACGGGCCGCGAGAACAGGAAGCCTTGCGCTTCCACCGGACCGAGCGCCGCGAGCCAGGTGATCTGTTCCTCGCGCTCGGTGCCTTCGACCACCACGGTCAGCCCGAGCGAGCGGGCCAGATTGATGATCGCGGACACCATCACGCAGACGCTGCGGTCTTCGGGAATGGCCTGGATGAACGAGCGGTCCACCTTGAGCGTATCGACCGAAAAGCGGTTCAGATACGACAGCGACGAATAGCCGGTGCCGAAGTCGTCGAGCGCGATGCGCACGCCCAGACGTTTGAGCGCAACGATTTTCTCCTGCACCAGTTCCGGGTACTCGACCATCACGGTCTCGGTGATTTCGAGTTCGAGCTTGGCCGGCGGAATGCCGGACGCCTCGATCGCGCGGGCGACGGTTTCGAGCAAGTCGCCGCGCCAGAATTGCACCGCCGAGATGTTGACGGCGAGCGACAGGCCCGTGTAGCCCGCCCGCTGCCACTGCGCGAGTTGCGCGCAGGCGGTGTGAATCACGAAATCGCCGACCGCGACGATCAGCCCCGTGGATTCCGCCACCGGAATGAACTCGTTCGCCGGAATGAGCCCGTGCTGCGGATGGTTCCAGCGCACGAGCGCCTCGAATCCCGTGATGCAGCGGCGCGCCAGATCGATCTTCGGCTGATAGACGAGGAACAACTGGCGCTCGGCGAGCGCCACGCGTAGCTGCTGCTCCCACTTCATCAAATGGTCCGCGCGATGCGAGAGCTGCGGCGAGTAGAACTGATAGCAGTTCTTGCCCGCGTCCTTCGCGCTGTACATCGCGAGGTCGGCTTTCTTCAGCAGGTCGATCTCGCTTTCGTTCGACACCGAGTACAGCGCAATGCCGATGCTCGCGTGCAGCACGAACGCGCTGCCCCTCACGTCGAAGGGCGTCGCGAACATGGTCACGATGTCGTTGGCGAGACCGACCGCGCGCTTTTCGACGTCGTCGCCCTTGACGATCACGACGAACTCGTCGCCGCCGATGCGCGCGAGCGTCCCGCCGTGGCCCACCGTTTCCGCGAGCCGCGACGCGGTCATTTGCAGCACGATATCGCCCGCGTTGTGGCCGAGCGTGTCGTTGACCGTCTTGAAGTTGTCGAGATCGATGAAGAGCAGCGAGAGCCGCCCGATGTTGTCCGTCTGCGCGACGTCGGCCCGCAACGCGCGCAGCGTCGAATAACGGTTGCGCAGCCCGGTGAGCAAGTCGTATTCGACGAGATGCGTCATCTCGCGCTCGCGTCCGAGCAGCTTGCCGATCAATCCTGTCGCGACGGCGAAGAAGCCGAGCATCGCGAAAGAGATGAAGCTCGCCATCAGCAGATAGACGTTGCGCGTGTGGTTGTAGTCCGCGAACTCCTCGCGCTCCGAGAGGCCGACGAGCACGCCGAGCGGATAGCCGTCGATATGCCGGTAGGAGACGAGGCGCTTGACGTGGTCGATCGGATCGACGTAGATGCCCGAGGCGTGCTCGGAAGTCGGATAGACGCCGCTCGCGCTGAACGCGGCGTGCGCGGACCCTGACGCACTGCCCGCGTTGCCCGCGTTGCGCCCGCCGCCAGCGGACGCCCCGTCGCGAGCCGGACTCTCCGCCAGCGTGCCGCTCGTGCTGCGCGCAAGCACCGAGCCGTTGTCCGACACCACGGCGATCACGCCTTCGCGCCCGATCGACGCGACGTTATAGAAGTCGCTCGTGAAGTAGGTCGGGTCTTCGGAAACGACGACCACGCCCGCGAACGAGCCGTCCGGATGATTGAGGCGTCGCGTGATCTGCAGCGTCCACAGGTTCGAGACGCGCCCGCGCACCGGACGGCTGATGTAGAGCAGATCGTCGTTCGCGTGCAGGTGAACCTTGAAGTGCTCGCGGTCGGACAGGTCGATCGGCTTCGGATGCGGGTCCGACGTATTCGCGATCAGAATGCCGTCCTCGTCGATCAGCGAAACCTGCACGAGCGTGTCGCTCTGCACGACGCCTTTTTCGACGGTCGCGATCAGGTTGAAGTGGTCGGGCGCTTTCTCGTACTCGTATTTGACGAAGCGCGTGATCTGATCGACCTGATGAATCGCCTTGATGGTGTGCTGTTCGAGCGCAGAAGAAAGAATCGCGGCGGAGGCCATCGATTCGTGCGTGGTGGCTTCGCGTTCCACCGAAAGCCGCGCGAAGATCACCGCCCACAGCAGCACCAGCAGCAAGCTGCCGAGCACCGGGATCGCCAGCAGCGCGCGGCGCCGCCGCGGCGACGGGGCGTTGACGCGCGAATCGCTCGCCGCGTGGGAGCGCGTGCGCTTCATGGAGTGCCCGGCGCGGCCATGCCGCGAAGCGCGCGCCCTGCGAACAAGCGCGCGTGGTGAAAGTGGCGATGCATGTCTCGAGACGTTCGGCCAAAGCCGTTCAATATACCGCTTGACGAGCTTCGGCCGCCTGAATGCGACCGTTTAACCGTTTGCGTGACGACGGAGCGGGCGTCGGCGCCTGCGTCGCGTTTGCCTTTGCGTTTGCCTTTGCGGCCTCGCCGCACGACGCCGCACGGCGCGGGACGGGGTTCCGCGCCTTTCTTCCGGCCCCCGAATGTTCAGATAGTACTGAAGCCGCAGCGATTAAGAAAGCAAAAGCATGGCCGCTCGGGGTTTACGGCTAGCCGCGCGCAGGCCATTGTTTCACAAGCGGATTGTCCCTTCGATGACCGTCACCGAGTCGCCGCCGATCCACACCTGCGGGCCGTCCGCGCGGTCGTCGTAGATGACGGTCACGCGGCCGTCACGATCGAGCGCCGTGCCCTGGCGCACCGTATACGCGTCGCCGGGGCGCCTGCCTTGGCGCGTCAGCAACATGGCGAGCCCGGCGTTGGCGCTGCCCGTCACCGGATCTTCGACGTTCTCCGCGCCGAGTAAGAGCGCGCGCAACTCGAACGTCGCCGGCACGCCGTTCTCATGCGGGCCATAGACCACGAGCCCGTGCGTGCCGGCTTCCGCGACGAGCGCCGTCAGCGCCTGCCGTGCCTCGCCGCGAAGCGACATCGCGAGGCATTGCGCAGCGTCGCGCAGACGCACGATGAGCCACGGCGCGCCGTTGTCGACGGCGCACGGCGGCGCGCTGAAGTCGATCTCGACGGGCGCGAGCGCGGCGGCGAGTCGTTCGCGCTGCGCGTCATTCAGCTCGACCATGCGCGCGGGCGGCGCGGCGAACGCCCAGCATCCGTCATCGCGCTCGCGCAGCGTCACGAGCCCGACGCCGCATTCCTGCACGAGCGTCCCCGGTTCTTTCGGCACGTAGCCGCTCGAACGCAGCGCGTGCGCGGTGCCGAGCGTCGGATGGCCGGCGAACGGCAGCTCGGTCGCCGTCGTGAAGATGCGCACGCGATAGTCGGCGCGCGGATCCGTCGGCCGCAGGAGGAACGCGGTTTCCGAAAGATTGGTCCAGCGCGCGATGGCCTGCATGCGCTCGGTGGAAAGATCGTCGGCGTCGAAGACCACCGCGAGCGGGTTGCCTTTGAACGCGACGGACGTGAAGACATCGACCTGACTGAAGCGCACGGTGCGGGCGGACATGGTTTGAAAGTGGAAGGGTGATAAAAAAACCCGGCGCTTGCGCGGCCGGGTTTGCGGGACTGCTCAAGAACGGCCGCGATCAGCCGACTTCGGCGATCAGCTCGATCTCGACGCACGCGCCGAGCGGAATCTGCGCGACGCCGAAGGCCGAGCGCGCGTGCTTGCCGGCATCGCCGAACACGTCCGCGATGAGTTCCGACGCGCCGTTCGTCACGATGTGCTGCTCGGTGAAATCGAAGGTCGAGTTCACGAGGCTCATCACCTTGACGATGCGCTTCACGCGGGAAAGATCGCCCGTGTGTGCATGCAGCGTCGCGATCAGGTCGATGGCGACATTGCGCGCGGCGGCCTTGCCTTCTTCGGTCGTGAGCGTGTCGCCGAGCTTGCCGACGTAGGGCTTGCCGTCCTTCTTAGCGATATGGCCCGACAGATACACGGTGTTGCCGCTTTGCGCGCTCATCACGTAAGCGGCGGCCGGCGCGCCCGCGCTGGGCAGGTCGATGCCGAGTTCCTTCAGCTTGTCGTACACGTTGGATGCCATCGTTGCTCCTGTTCAAGAGTGAAGGGCGCTTGGGCGCCCGTGAATCCCGTCAGATGCTCGCGCGAATCAGCGCGCCCAGCTTCGCGACGCCTTCGTCGATCGTCGCGGGCGGGACCGTGACGAACGAGAGGCGCATCGTATTGTGTTCGGCCTGATTCGCGAAGAACGGACCGCCCGGCACAAACGCCACGTTCTGCGCGATGGACTGCTCCAGCAGCTTCATCGAATCGATGTGCTTGGGCAGTTTCACCCACACGAACATGCCGCCTTCCGGCCGGTTCCATTCGACTCCCGCCGGCATGTGGCGTTCCAGCGCGGCGAGCATCGCGGCGCACTGGTCGCGATAGAGCGCGCGGATGGTCGGCACGTGCGTATCGAGAAAGCCGTCCTTGACGACTTCGTACACGATGCGCTGCGTGAGGCTCGGCGTGTGAAGGTCGGTGGCCTGCTTCGACTGCACGAGCTTGAAGTGCAGTTCCTCGGGCGCGATGATGTAGCCCACGCGCAGGCCCGGCGCGAGCACCTTCGAGAACGAGCCGAGATGCACGATGTGATCGGGCGCCATGGAGAGCAGCGTCGGCAGCGGCGCGCCGGCGTAGTCGAGCGCGCCGTACGGATCGTCTTCGATCACGGGGAACGCGGCGTTCTGCGCGAAGGCGGCGAGCGCGCGGCGGCGTGCGAGCGGCAGGCGGCGGCCGGTCGGGTTCTGGAAGTTCGGCTGCGCGTACAAGAGACGCGCATTCGCGACGAGCGCGGCATCGAGACCTTCGGGAATCAGGCCCGATTCGTCGGTCGGCACCTGAACGTAGTTCGGCTCGAACAGCGAGAACGACTGCAGCGCGCCGAGATACGTCGGCGTTTCGACCAGCACGCGGCTGCCCGGATCGATCAGCACCTTGCCGAGCAGGTCGAGCGCCTGCTGCGAGCCGGTCGTGATGAGCACCTGCGTCGGGCGGATGGTCACGCCGTCCACCGAATAGCGCGCGGCCACCCATTCGCGCAGCGGCATGAAGCCTTCGGTCGCGCTGTACTGCAACGCCGCCGACGGCTGATCGCGCAGGATGCGCTCCGACCCTTCGCGCATTTCTTCGACCGGGAACGTGGCCGGCGAGGGCAGTCCGCCCGCGAAGGAAATGACTTCGGGCCGCTCCGTCACCTTCAGAATTTCGCGAATCGCCGAACTGGTGAGCTTGCGGGCGCGTTCGGAGAGTTGCCACGGCGTGGCGCGGAGGTCGGCTTGATTCATGAAGTGTCTCGGTTGTCTCGGGTTTCGGTTATTGCGTTCGCGTGGGCAAGGAAGACGCGCAAACTGCGATTATCGCCCGCGTGGGTTATTTTGCGTGGCCGGGATGCGCGGCCACGGCCGTCGCGCTCGTACTGACGCTGCTCACCGCAGCCGGCGCGGCGCGCACCGCGGTCTTGCGGCCGATCACCACGGTGACGATCACCGCGGCCGCATACAGCCACGTCGATGCGCTCACGTGCTCGCCGAAGAAGAGCGCGGAGAACGCCATCGTGAAGAAGATCTGCAGCAGTTGCACCTGTCCGACGCGCGCGATGCCGCCCATCGCGAGCCCGGCGTACCACGCGAAGAAGCCGATGAACTGGGAAAAGAGCGTGACATAGCCGAAGGCGAGCCACGTACGCAACGCGAGCGGCCCCGGGTGCGCGGCGTGATGCGCCCACGCGAGCCAGCCCACCGGCAGCAGCAGGAACGGCGCGGACAGCACGAGCGCCCAGCAAATGACCTGCCAGCCGCCCATCTGACGCGCGAGACGCGCGCCTTCCGCATAACCGAGCGCGCCGATGCCGACCGCGACGAGCATCAGCAGGTCGCCCGCCTGCAAGCCGCCGCCGCCCGCCTGCAGCGCGAACGCGACGACGATGGCGCTGCCGGCCACCGCGCTTGCCCAGAACGCCTTCGACGGCCGTTCGTGCGACAGCCACGCCGCGTAGATCGCGACGCACAGCGGCTGCAAGCCGTTGACCACCGCGCCGTGCGACGCGGGCACGGTTTTCATCGCCCAGGCGGAGAACACCGGGAACGCGATGATGACGCCGAGCGATACGACCGCGAGGCTCTTGATCTGCGGCCAGGTCGGGCGCTTCTCGCGCCGCCACGCGAGCAGGAGCGCCGCCGGAATCGCCGCGACGAGCGCGCGCCCGAGGCCGTTGAGGAGCGGATGCACTTCCTGCACCACGATGCGCGTCATCGGCAGCGTCAGGCTGAAGATGACGACGCCGATCAGGCCGAGCAGCATGCCTTCGGTTTCGCGGGTTCTCATCGGGGGGCGTCTCCTTTCTTATGCGTCAGTCGGGTGTATCGAGTGTTTCGGGTGAAAGCGGGAGTTCGGGCTGCGGCGCGTCTTCGTCTGCCTTGTGGGCCTTCGCGCGGCGGCGTTTGTTCGACGCCTGCTGCGCTTCGTCCTGCGCGCGCCGCGCCGCATCCGACGATTCGGCGGTTTCGCCGAGCGTCACGACGGAGCCGTCCGGCAACTCGAATTCCGCGACGAGCGCGGGCGCGCCCGCCGTCGCTTCCACGCGCATCAGATGCGCCGCGCCGAGCCACGCAAGCTGCTCGGCGACCGCCTCCGCGTTCGGGTGATAGCCCGTCAGCGAGCGCAGCAGGATGCCGGTCTCCGGCAGCGCGCCGCTCGGGTGGCGCGGCGTGTCCCACTGAATCAGCGAGGGCAGCACGCCGTCGCCGGCGCCTTGCCACGCGGGGAACGCGCCGTCGTCCGGGACGGTGAGGCCCCACGTGTTGCCGCCGCGCGACATCGCGACGACCGGCGCGATGCGTTGCGGATACTGCTCGCGCCAGCGCGTGAGCGACTTCGGACGCTCGACGCGCGCGACCCAGTGCACGAGTTGCGGACCGTCGGCCACGCGCGCCTGCATGGCGGGGTCGTCGAGCGCGAAAAGGCGTGCGCGCGGCGCCTCGCGCGGCGGCGCGGCCGGATCGACGGCGATCACTTCGAGATACGCGCCGCCCCACAGATTCAGCAGCCGGTTGTGCGTGCGCATCTGCGCGTGCGCGCCGCCCGGCGCCGTCTCCACGCCGAACTTCGCGGCGACGAACCGCGCGCCTTCTTCGAGCGTACGCGCGGCGATCACGAGGTGGTCGAGTTTCAGCGGATGAGAGGTCATGGCTTGGCGTGAGGCGGTAATCGGGGGCCGATAGCATAACCGCTGATTCTGGCCCGCCGGGCGTCCGTACCGGTCGCCGGAAAGGAAAATGTAGCGGCAATTACCAGAACAGTAACGGTACAATCGGCCTGATCCCATTCGGTACAGTTTTCACTGATTTGTCCGCCGAGGTCCGCATGTCCGTTCCGCTCGACCAGATTCCCGCGCCGCACGACGCAGAGCAGCTCACGCTCGTCGACCAGCTCGTGCAGTGGGGCCGACGCCGCATCGACGAGCGCGTGTTCCGGCCCGGCATGCGCATGCCGTCCATCCGCAAGCTCGCGATCGACAAGGGCGTGTCGCGTTTCACCGTCGTCGAAGCGTACGAGCGGCTCGTCGCGCACGGCTATCTCGATTCGCGGCGCGGCTCGGGCTTCTACGTGCGCGATCGCGTCACGCCGTCTGCGCCGGGCGCGCTTGCCGTGTCGCAACGCGAGCCGGTGCAGAGCACCATCGACGTCGTCTGGCTCTTGCGCAACATGCTGCACACGGCAAGTCCCGAGAAGGGGCCGGGCCTGGGCTATCTGCCTTCGCGCTGGCTCGACGGCGAACTCATCACCAACGCGCTGCGCTCCATGAGCCGTCTCGCCGGCGCGCAAATGCTCGGCCTCGGCACGCCGCAAGGCTTTCTGCCGCTGCGCCAACAGTTGCAGACGCGCCTCGCGGAACTGGAGATCGGCGCATCCGAGCAGCAGATCGTGCTGACATCGGGCATCACGCAGGCCATCGACCTGATCGCGCGCATCTACGTGAAGCCGGGCGATGCGGTGATCGTCGGCGATCCCGCGTGGTTCCAGATGTTCGGCCGCTTCGCGTCGCAGGGCGCGCGGCTCGTCGGCATGCCGTACACGCCCGAGGGTCCTGATCTGAACGCGCTGGAGACGCTCGTCGCGACGTGGCGGCCGAAGATGCTCATCGTGAACTCGGTGCTGCACAATCCGACCGGCACGTCGCTGACGGCCGCGCAGGCGTTTAGCATTCTTCAGCTCGCGCAGGAGTACGACTTCATCGTCGTCGAGGACGATGTCTACGGCGACCTTTGCCCGACGGGCTTCGCCGCCACGCGCCTCGCTTCGCTCGATCAACTGAAGCGCGTGATCTTTCTCGGCAGCTTCTCGAAGACGCTCGCCGCGAATCTGCGCGTGGGCTACGTGGCGGCGTCGGTGGACGTGGCCAACGCGCTCGCCGATCAAAAGATGCTCGTCGGCATGACGAGTCCGGAGCTGAACGAACGCGTCGTCTACAAGATTCTGACCGAGGGCCACTACCGGCGCCACGTCGAGCGGCTGCGCACGCGGCTCGATACCGTGCGCGACAAAACCGCGCGCATGCTCGAAAGCACCGGCCTGCGGCTCTTCACGACGCCCGAGGCCGGCATGTTTCTGTGGGCGGACGCGGGCGTCGATTCCGACGGTCTCGCGGCGGCGGGTCACGAAGCCGGCTTTCTGATGACGCCCGGCAGCCTCTTTTCGCCGCAGCAGTCGCCGACCACATGGATGCGCTTCAACGTCGCCAATTGCGGCGATCCGGCGCTGCCCGCGCTGATCGCGGGCCATCTGGAGAAGGTCGCGCGGCGCGGAATCTAGCGGGCGCGGCCGCCCGGCAAATGGCGTCGTGAAAACGGCGCGTCGATAAAATCCGCGAGCACCGTTTCGTAACGCGCGAGGGCATCGGGCGCGTGCCGGTAACGGTGTTCGTAGAGCGCGCCGGGCGCGTCGCAGAACTTCAGCGCGAAGTAGTCCGCGAGCAGATTGCCTTGCGCTTCCATGTTGTAGTCGGACAGGCGCTTCTCCGCTCCGAGCGCATACCCGTAGCCGAGCCCGATGCGAATCGCGCCGCGCAGGCGCACCCAATAGCCGAGCTGGAACTGCCAGACGTGCGTCATCTCGTGGATGAACCACATCTGATCGCCGATGCCGCACGCCGAGAAGTCGTCGCGATGGCACGCACGCGGGAAATAGAGGCTGCCGTTCGGGGCCATTGCGGTATGCGGCGGCTGCAAGCCGAAGGGCAGATACGCCCGCGCATGCACGCGGACCGTCGAATAGTCGATCGCATCGCGAAAGACGAGACGCGCCAACGCGATCTCGCCGGGCGTGAGCGGGCGGGAGCGGCGGGCGGGCTTGAGCATGTCGTTCGGCGAGGTGGAAAGTGGCGCAGGCGCATCTTATCGAACGCGTCGCTCAACGCTCTTGAAATGGCGCAGGCCGCCCTCATATCGGACGAATTCGCCGGGCGGCGCGCCGAAAGCCGGCCGCATTGCCCGGCGGCACGACAGCATCTGACGACATCAACCAGAGGACCCGACCATGGCGCAAGAAACCATGAGCTTTCAGGCGGAAGTGAAGCAGCTTCTGCACCTGATGATCCATTCGCTGTACAGCAACAAGGAAATTTTCCTGCGCGAGCTGATCTCGAACGCATCGGACGCGGCGGACAAGCTGCGCTTTGAAGCCATCGAAAACAGCGCGCTGTACGAGAACGATCCCGACCTGCGCATCCGCATTTCGTTCGATAAAGCCGCGCGCACCGTCACCATCGACGACAACGGCATCGGCATGAGCCGCGACGAAGCCATTTCGCATCTGGGCACCATCGCGCGTTCCGGCACCAAGGAATTCTTCTCGAAGCTCTCAGGCGACCAGCAGAAGGACGCCGCGCTCATCGGCCAGTTCGGCGTGGGCTTCTATTCGGGCTTCATCGTCGCGGACAAGATCACGGTGGAAACGCGCCGCGCCGGCCTGCCGGCGAGCCAAGGCGTGCGCTGGACGAGCGCGGGCGAGGGCGATTTCGAAGTCGAGGACATCGAGCGCGCGCAGCGCGGCACCACCATCACGCTGCATTTGCGTGCCGACGAGGACGATCTGCTGTCGTCGCATCGGCTGAAGTCGATCATCCAGAAATACTCGGATCACGTCGCGCTGCCCATTCTGATGAAGAAGGAAGAATGGGACGCCGAGAAGAGCGAGATGGTCGTGAAGGACGAGGACGAGACCGTCAATCAGGCGAGCGCGCTCTGGACGCGCCCGAAGAGCGAGATCACCGACGAGCAGTACAAGCAGTTCTATCAGCACATTTCGCACGACCACGACGATCCGCTCGCGTGGACGCACAACCGCGTGGAAGGCCGGAGCGAATACACGCAACTGCTGTACGTGCCGAAGCACGCGCCGTTCGATCTGTGGAACCGCGAGCATCGCGGCGGCCTGAAGCTCTACGTGAAGCGCGTGTTCATCATGGACGACGCCGAGCAACTGCTGCCCGCGTATCTGCGCTTCGTGAAGGGCGTGGTCGATTCGGCGGATCTGCCGCTCAACGTGTCGCGCGAAATCCTGCAGGAAAGCCGCGACGTGAAGGCGATCCGCGAAGGCGTGACCAAGCGCGTGCTGTCGATGCTCGAAGAACTGGCGACGTCCTCGGCCGAAGCGACCGAAGACGCCGACAAGGAAAAGTACGCGACGTTCTGGCGCGAGTTCGGCCAGGTGCTGAAGGAAGGCATCGGCGAGGACTTCAGCAATCGCGAGCGCATCGCGAAGCTCGTGCGCTTTGCATCGACGCATAACGACAGCGACGTGCAGAACGTGTCGCTCGCCGATTACGTCGCGCGCATGAAGCCCGAGCAGACGAAGATCTACTACGTGACCGCCGACAACTGGCAGGCCGCGAAGAACAGCCCGCATCTCGAAGTGTTCCGCAAGAAGGGCGTCGAAGTGTTGCTGCTGACGGATCGCGTCGATGAATGGATGCTGTCGTTCCTGAACGAATTCGACGGCAAGCCGCTGGCAAGCGTGGCGCGCGGCGACCTCGATCTCGGCGCGCTCAACGACGAAGAAAAGCAGCAGCAGGAAAAGGTCGGCGAGGAAATGAAGCCGCTCGTCGAGAAGATGAAAGAGGCGCTTCAAGGCAAGGCGAAGGACGTGCGTCTCACGTTCCGCCTGACTGATTCGCCGAGCTGCCTCGTCGCGGACGAAGGCGACATGAGCGGCTATCTCCAGCGCATGCTGAAGGCGGCGGGACAGAAGGCGCCGCAAGCGGAGCCGATTCTCGAAGTGAATCCGGACCATCCGCTCGTGAAGGCGCTGAACGCCGAGAACGCGAATTTCGCGGACTGGTGCCATCTGCTCTTCGATCAGGCGCTTCTGGCCGAAGGCGGCACGCTGGAAGATCCGGCGAGCTTCGTGAAGCGGACGAACGCGTTGTTGCTCGCGCATTAAGCCGTATTGAGACGCGCATGAAAGAACGCGCTGCCGGGTGAGCCGGCAGCGCGTTTTTTATTTGCGCTTGCGGTCTTTCGTCGATTGCGCGAGCACGGATGCGGCGAGCGTCTTCGTCTCGTGCGAATACTTTTCGCTGTGCAGCACTTCGCTGGCTTTGTGCTCCATTTCGGCGCTCGTCTGCTTGGAAGAGTGCGATTGCGCGAGCGCCGATCCGGCCAGCTTCTTCGCGATTGCGGATGCCTTCGGATCGTGCAGCGTATCGGCGGCGAGGTGCGCGACGTTCGGCGAGGTTTGCTTCGTATTCTTAGTCATTTTGATGTCCTCAAGGTTTTACAGATTCCGGCGTTCGGCAGCGCGCGGATTCGATAGTCTTGCCCGCCCGCGGCACGCGCGCCATACGATTCATCCGAACCCGAGGCCGGTTCTATAATGGCCGCCATGCCGATTCCGAACGATCCCGTCGATGCGCACTGGCGCATCGCGCCGCATCCCGTTTGCACTGACGATCAGAAAGACTGGCTCACGCGCGGCGGCTCGTTGACCGCCCATCTGCGCACGCTCGGCGCGGTGACGGTCGACGTCACGCGCGAAGCCGTCGATAGTCCATGGCGCGACGAATGGCGCGCGCTCGGCGCGACGCCGCGCACGCCGGTCTGGACGCGCGAAGTCGTGCTGAAGGTGGATGGCGTGCCGTTCGTCGCGGCGCACAGCATCGTCGCGCTGTCGCACAGCACGGGCGTGTGGCAGTCCATGCGCCGCCTGCGCACGCGGCCGCTTGCCGAGCTTCTTTATAGCGACAGCAGCGTGTCACGTTCGATGCTCGCAAGCCGCGTGCTGTCCGCGCGGCATCCGCTGTATCGGCTAGCGGCGGAGCACGCGCAGGCGAGTCACGCGCTCGTCGCGAGGCGGTCGGTGTTCCTGCGCCACGGCGCGGCGCTGATGGTCACCGAATGCTTTCTCGATGCGCTCTGGCGCGCGCTTGCATCGCGTCATGCGCCGCATGTTGTCCATCGGGATCATGCGCGCGCCTACGAGCATTTGAGCTCGCATGCGAAGCGCGTCGCGCACGGCGAAGCGCGATGAAACTCGCGGGCTTCGCGCCGGTCGGCGACGCGCATACCCATACGCTCATTCTCGGCAGCTTTCCGGGCGTCGCGTCGCTCGCGGCGACGCAGTACTACGCGCATCCGCGCAACCAGTTCTGGCGGCTGGTCGGCGCGGTCATCGGCGAACCGTTGCACGAACTCGCTTACGAAGAACGGCTCGCGCGCGTGATGAAGCACGGCATCGGCTTGTGGGACGTGCTCGCCGCGTGCGAGCGCGAAGGCAGTCTCGACAGCGCGATCCGCCATGCATCGCCGAACGATTTCGCCGTGTTCCGCGAGCGCTTTCCGACGCTGCGCAAGGTGTGCTTCAACGGCAAGACATCGGGCAAGTTCGCGCCTGTGATCGCTGCGGCGGGCTACGCCACGCTCGTGCTGCCGTCGTCCAGTCCCGCCAATGCTATCCTCTCGTTCGATCAAAAATTGCGCATCTGGCGCGACCTTCTCAGCACACAATGACGACTCTCATCAAGCGCGCATCGGCCGAAGCGCGTGCGTTCAGCCGCAAGAAAGACAGCAAGCATCGACACGACGAAGACGATCTCGCCAACGCGCCGCGCATCGACGCGCCGCGTAAGCCGCGTTTCGCGCCCGTGACGTTCTCCGAAGAGGGCGGCGTGCGCTATCTGCATTTCGGCACCGAATGGGTGCAAGGCGCGATGCGCCTCCGAAAGCCCGACCACATCGAACTCGAATACGCGCAGCAGATGATGGCGTGGCTGCTGTTCATCGAGACGCCCGAGCGCATCGTACAACTGGGGCTCGGCGCGGCGGCGCTCACGAAGTTTTGCTATCGGTATCTGAAGCGCGCGAAGGTCGAAGCGGTCGAGCTGAATCCGGCGGTCGTGATCGCCGCGCGCGCGATGTTCGAGCTGCCCTACGACGACGCGCGCCTCACCGTGACCGAACGCGACGCATGGGAGTTCGTCAACGACCGCGCGAATCACGGCACCATCGGCGCGTTGCAGATCGACATCTACGATGCCACCGCGCGCGGTCCCGTGCTCGACAGCGTGTCGTTCTATCGGGCGTGCCGCGCGTGTCTCGCGCCGCAAGCGGGCGTCGTGACGATCAATCTCTTCGGCGATCATCCGAGCTTCGTGCGCAACATGCGCCATCTGAACGAAGCATTCGATCATCGCGTGATCGCGCTGCCCGAAGTGCACGACGGCAACCGGGTGGCGATTGCGTTCGCCGGTCCTGCGCTCGACGTGCCGTTCGCCGCGCTCGGCGAACGCGCGAAGTTGATCGAAGCGCAACTCGGCTTGCCCGCGCGCAAGTGGGTGAAGGGGCTGGCCGAAAGCGCGGGCCTGCCGTTGAACGGCTCGTTCTCCATCTAGTTCGAAGCGAATCACGCAGGGCGCTGACCCACCTCGGCGCCTTTCACATCTGGGGAATGCTCGGGATTCTCCCTGCTTGACCGTGTTTTGGCGGTCCCTATACTCCTCCTGTTATTTCGGGGCGCTTTCTGCGGCGTGTCGCCTGCGCGAGGGCCGCACCGGACGGCTCCGCGGGCCACGGCTCGACGCAAATGCTCAAAAACAAACTGGAGACCATCATGGCTCAAGATCCGGGCCGCACTGGACAACCGCGCAACAAGCATTGGCTCTGGCTTCTGATCCTTCCGTGGATCGGCGTGGTGTGGGTGCCGTTTTACAACAAGATCGAGCCCGTGCTGTGGGGCTTCCCGTTCTTCTACTGGTATCAGCTTCTCTGGGTGCTGCTGAGCGCGGTCATCACAGCCGTCGTCTACAAGAAAACCAAGGCGCTGTCGTCCGGCCGCGCGGGGCAAGGCCAAGGAGGCGCGCGATGATGAACGTCACCGCAACTTTCGTATTCGTTCTGTTCTTCGTCGGGGTGACGATTCTCGGGTTCATCGCGGCGCACTGGCGCAAGGCGGATCTCGGCCAGCTCGACGAATGGGGTCTCGGCGGCCGGCGCTTCGGCACCATCGTGACTTGGTTCCTGCTCGGCGGCGATCTCTATACTGCATACACCTTCGTCGCGGTGCCGGCGCTCGTGTTCGGCGCGGGCGCGACGGGCTTCTTCGCGCTGCCGTACACCATCCTGATCTATCCGTTCGCGTTCGTCGTGTTCCCGAAGCTCTGGAGCATCGCGAAGCGTCACGGCTATGTGACCGCCGCCGACTTCGTGCACGCGCGCTACAACAGCCGCATGCTCGCGCTCGCCATCGCGGTGACGGGCATCGTCGCGACCATGCCGTATATCGCGCTGCAACTCGTCGGCATCGAAGTCGTGATCGGCGCGCTCGGCTTCAGCACGCAAGGTTTCGTCGGCGATCTGCCGCTCATCATCGCGTTCGCCATTCTCGCGGCCTACACGTACACGTCGGGCCTGCGCGCGCCCGCGATGATCGCGGTCGTCAAGGACGTGCTGATCTACATCACCATCATCGCCGCGATGATCGTGATTCCGGCGCAACTCGGCGGCTTCGGCCATATCTTCGGCGCCGTGCCGCCTGCGAAGCTGCTGCTGAAGGCGCCCGACGCCGCGAGCCTGAACGGCTACAGCGCCTACGCGACGCTCGCGGTCGGCTCGGCGCTCGCGCTCTTCCTGTATCCGCATTCGGTGACGGCGATTCTCTCGTCGAACTCGGGCAACACCATCCGCCGCAACATGGCGCTCTTGCCTGCGTATTCACTGGTGCTCGGGCTGCTGGCGCTGCTCGGCTACATGGCGCTCGCCTCGGGCGTGAAGGACATGCCCGAGTACGCGTCGTACTTCAAGGCTTACGGCGCGAACTTCGCGGTGCCGGCGCTCTTCCTGCACTACTTCCCGTCATGGTTCGTGGGCGTGGCGTTCGCGGCCATCGGCATCGGCGCGCTTGTGCCGGCCGCGATCATGTCGATCGCAGCGGCGAATCTGTACACGCGCAACGTGCATCGCGAGTTCCTCAATCGTTCGATGACGCCGGAGCAGGAAACCAACGTCGCCAAGCTGGTGTCGCTGATCGTGAAGGTCGGCGCGGTCGTGTTCATTCTGGCGCTGCCGCTCACCTACGCGATTCAGCTTCAGTTGCTCGGCGGCATCTGGATCATTCAGACGCTGCCCGCGCTCGTGCTCGGTCTCTATACGCGCGTGCTCGATCATCGCGGTCTGTTGATCGGCTGGGCGGTGGGCATTGCCGTCGGCACGTGGATGGCCGTGTCGCTCCAGTTGAAGGGCTCGATCTTCACGGTGCACATGTTCGGTTACGCGGTGCCGGGCTATGCGGCCGTGTGGGCGCTGATCGTCAATCTAATCGTGTCGGTGGGCGTGAGTGTGCTGGTGCGCGCCATCGGCCTGAAGCGCTCGGATGACCGCACGCGCCCCGAGGACTATCTGGACGTCGTGGAAAGCTGAAGCCGGCGCCGCGTGTCGTGACGCGGTGGCGGCTCTGATACGCTAACGCCCGTAATGGCCTTCGGCCGTTGCGGGCGTTTTGCTTCGCGCCCGTCGATCGACAAACCCGTATACCGACGCGAGCGACTCATGTTTTCATCGACATCGGCGTCAGCGCGCAGAAGCCGCGCGATGCGGCTCATGCACGGCCTGGCGTCGCCATTCTTCCGCTATCGCCACGCGAAGATGATCCACGCGGTGCGCGTCGCGCTCGGGATGGCGACGTCGTTTCTCGTCACCACGGGCATCAATATCCCGCACGGCAGTTGGGCCTCGGTCTCACTGCTCGTCGTGGTCGGCGGGCTGCAGCACTACGGCAATATCCGCAAGAAGGCAGCGGAACGGGCGCTCGGCACGGCGCTCGGCGCGGCTATCGGACTCGCGCTGATTCTCGTGCAGACGGTCTTCGGCTCGCTCACGCTCTTCTTCATTTTGATGTCCGCCATCACCGGGGCGTGCGCGTATTACGCCATCGGCAAGGCGGGCTATGTCGCGCTGCTGACGGCGATCACCATGGTCATTGTCGCGGGCCACGGCGATTCGCCGTTCGATGTGGGCTTGTGGCGAACCGCGAACGTGCTGATCGGCATTGCCATTGCGCTGGCGTTCTCGTTCGTGCTGCCGCAGTACGCGACGTACTCGTGGCGTTATCGCCTTGCCGACAATCTGCGCGAATGTGCGCGTCTTTACGGCGCGTTGCTCGACGGCACGCCGTTGCTGGCGGAAGAAACCGCGCGCCGCTTCTTCGCGATGAGTCAGCGTCTCGTGCA
The DNA here is from genome assembly GCF_023631105.1 of Caballeronia sp. AZ10_KS36. Classification (NCBI taxonomy): domain Bacteria; kingdom Pseudomonadati; phylum Pseudomonadota; class Betaproteobacteria; order Burkholderiales; family Burkholderiaceae; genus Caballeronia; species Caballeronia sp. AZ10_KS36. Next base: position 135,884 of record NZ_JALQDQ010000009.1, read on the forward strand.
GTCCCGCGCGCTGATGGAGTCCGTCGCCAAGGAAACGCGCGTGCCGGTCGCGCGGCTCGAAGAGATCCAGCGGCTGCATCGCTCGATTCTCGCCGCGCTGGAAATGCTCGTGACGTCGATGCCCTACGCGCCGCGCGCGACGTGCAATATCGCACTCGACTGCTCGCCGCACGAGCAGCAGGTGCGGCAGAAGCTGCTGAAGATGGCGCGCGCGCTGCGTTTCGGCCGCGTCGGTTTGCTGTACATGCGGGCCGACGCGAACCCGGATGCGAGCGTCGAAGCGGAGGCGGGCGATGGATCGACGCAGGGCATGCACTGGCTCGCGATGCGTTTCGCGGAGCAGGTGGATCGCTTGCGGCTGCGTCTGAGTGAAATAGAGCGGGAGTGGAATATCGAAGGCGCGCGGCCGCTTCCCGGCTGACGCGCCGTGCGCTTTAGGACTGGGCTGCCGCGTCTTGAGGCGGCTGCGGCGCGTCGGCCATCTCGACGGCGTTGACGACGTTGATGAGCCACGGTACGCCGAAGCGGTCTTTCAGCATGCCGAAGCCCGCCGTGAAGAACGTGGACTGCCACGGCGTCAGCACCGTGCCGCCTTCGCTCAATGCGTTGAACGCGCGCTCGCCCGCTTCGGGGCTGTCGGCGCCGATCGACAGCGTGAAGCCCTGGTATTCGCAGTGCGGCTGGGCGAACTGGCCGTCCGACACCATGATCGCCGTGCCGCCGACGCTAAAGAGTGCGTGCATGACCTTGTCGTGCCACTCCGCCGGCACGTTCGCCGCGTCGGGCGTGTCGCGGAAGCGAATGAGCGTCTGAATTTCCGCGCCAAACGCGGATTGATACAGCGCGAGGGCGTCCGCGCAATCTCCGTGGAAGAAAAGATACGTATCCAGTTGCATTGATAGCTTCTCCGAGCTTGGGCGGCGCTCCCGCCAAAGCACGAAAGTCTATTGCAACCGGAAGCCGCGCCGACTCGGAGAAGGTCAATTTACGTCATAAGACGCCTGGAAACCGTATTTTTCTGAATGTCTTGCGGCAGGCGAGGCGCGCGCAGCGCGCCTCGTGCATCGCTTGTTGCCTTATGCCTATTGTTTGTTGCTTATTGCAGCGCCGTGATCAGCTTTTCCAGCTTGATGGCATCAGCCGCGAACGCGCGGATGCCTTCGGCCAGCTTTTCGGTCGCCATGGCGTCTTCGTTCACGGCGAAGCGGAACGACGGCTCGTCGACGCTGATCTTCTCCAGATCCGTGTTGTCCGCCGCGTCCGGCGACAGCTTGCGCTCGACCTTCTCGTCGCTGTCGGCCAGCTTCTTCAGCAGGTCCGGGCTGATGGTGAGCAGATCGCAGCCGGCCAGTTCGGTGATCTGGCTCACGGTGCGGAAGCTCGCGCCCATGACTTCGGTCTTGTAGCCGAACTTCTTGTAGTACGAGTAGATGCGGCGCACCGACTGCACGCCGGGATCGTTCGCGCCGCCGTTTTTGACTTCGTCCCATTCCGCGCCGGCCGACTTCTTGTACCAGTCGTAAATGCGGCCGACGAACGGCGAAATGAGCTGCGCGCCCGCTTCGGCGCACGCCGCGGCCTGCGCGAGCGAGAAGAGCAGCGTCATGTTGCAGCGGATGCCTTCCTTCTGGAGCACTTCGGCTGCGCGGATGCCTTCCCACGTCGACGCGAGCTTGATCAGCACGCGCTCCCGGTTGATGCCCGCGGCTTCGTACAGCTTGATGATTTCGAGGCCCTTGTCGATGGACCCCTTCGTGTCGAACGAAAGGCGCGCGTCGACTTCGGTGGATACGCGGCCCGGCACGATCTTCAGGATTTCGGTCCCGAACGCGATCAGCAGATGGTCGATGATCTGGCCCATCGGCTTGCCGGCGTGCTCCTTGACGGTCTTCTCGAGCAGCGGCTTGTAGTCGTCCTTCTGGACGGCCTTCAGGATCAGCGACGGATTCGTGGTCGCGTCCTGCGGCTTGAACTGAACGAATTGCTGGAAGTCGCCGGTATCGGCGACGACGGTGGTGTATTGCTTGAGCTGGTCGAGAGCGGATGTCATGTCGAGTCGTCGGCGCGAAGCGCCTTGTCAAATTGCGGTAACCCGCGGGGTGTCCATGATCGCGATGCCGAAATGCGCCTCTGAAGCGCCGGGCTCGCCCCTACTGCCAATGTCTCATTCTAGACCCGCGCGTGCTGTTCGCGCTCGGGGCGTGTGCGTCGCTGGTTCGACCGGGCGCGCGCCGGGGCGTTCCTTAGCCCGCCGCGTCGCATCGATCAGTCGACGGCGTAGGCGAGCTCGTGCCAGCGCCGCACGGTGCCGGAGCCCAGTTGCCCGCGGGCGAAGCGCATCTTGCGCACTTCTTCGAGCGCGTGCGCGTCTTTTGCGGGATCGCCGCAGCTCAGTTTCAGGACGACGTCCTGAACGTGGCCGGCGTCGTCGAGCAGCACGCGGACGATCGTCTTGCGTTTCGCGGGGCCGGGCGGCGCGGTGCGCGCCAGCAGTTTGTCGAGCAAAGCCATCTTCGTGATTCGGAAATGCGGTCGTGGTGCATCGGCGCGGAGGACGTCCGGCCGATTTCCGCATTGTAGGCCGCGTCAGCCGCGCCGGGCGTTCAGAATGACGTGCGTCACGACGCCCGCGATCAAGCCCCAGAACGCCGGCCCGATGGACAGCAGCGTGAGGCCGGAGGCGGTCACCATGAACGTGACGAGCGCGGGTTCGCGCTGGCGGGCGTCGTGCATCGCGTTGGCGAGGCCGCTCATGATCGAGCCGAAGAGCGCGAGCGCCGCGACCGATACGACGAGCGCCTTCGGAAACGCCGCGAAAAGCGCGGCGATGGTCGCGCCGAAAATGCCCGCGATCAGATAGAAAACGCCGCACCACACCGCCGCCGTATAGCGCCGGTCGTGGCGCTCGTGCGCTTCGGGGCCGGTGCAGATGGCGGCTGTGATCGCCGCGAGGTTCACGCCGTGCGAGCCGAACGGCGCGAGCACGAGCGACGCGATGCCCGTCGTCGCGATGAGCGGCGCGGAGGGCGTCGTGTAGCGATCCGCGCGCAGCACGGCGATGCCCGGCACGTTTTGCGAGGCCATCGCGACGATGAAAAGCGGCACGCCGATGCTCACGATGGCGGAGAGCGAGAACGCGGGCATCGTGAACACGGGATGCGCGAGCGCGACGTGAAAGCGCGTGAAATCGAGCAGGCCGAGCGCGCCCGCGACGGCCACGCCTGCTGCCAGCGTCGCCGGAATGGCGTAGCGCGGCGTCGCGCGCTTGACGACGAGGTACGTGAAGAACATCGCGAGCACGAGCGCCGTCTGATGCTCGGCCGCGCGGAAAATTTCGATGCCGATCTCGAACAGGATGCCCGCCAGCAGCGCCGCCGCGATGCCCGACGGAATGCGTTTCATCAGCGCGTCGAACCAGCCGGTGACGCCGACCGCCGTCAGCAATGCCGCGCAGACGACGAACGCGCCGATGGCCTCGGCGTAAGGCACGTTCGGCAGCGACGTGACCAGCAGCGCCGCGCCGGGCGTCGACCACGCGACGACGATCGGCGCGCGAAAACGCAGCGAGAGCCCGATCGTGCACAGCGCCATGCCGATGGAAAGCGCCCAGATCCACGACGAAATCTGCGCGTCCGACAGATGCGCGGCCTGTCCCGCCTGAAACATCAGCACGAGCGAGCTCGTGTAGCCGGTCATCATCGCGACGAAACCGGCGACGACCGCGGACACCGATGTATCGGAAAAAGGGCGCAGCGGGGCGTGCGCGACAGACGGCGTGGCTTTCATGCGGGTTCTGCTTCTTTCTTGCGTGTTATTTGGACAGCGCGCGCATGGCGCTTTCGAGTCCGGACAGGGTCAGCGCGTACATGCGGTTGCCGAGCACATGGCGGATCGCGGAAATGGACTGGCGGTATTCCCATAGCCGCTCGGGCTCGGGATTGAGCCACGCGTGATGCGGAAACTGATCCGCGAGCCGCCGCAGCCACACGGCGCCGGCTTCGGCGTTGTTGTATTCGACGGAGCCGCCCGGCTGAAGCACTTCGTACGGACTCATCGTCGCATCGCCGACGAAGATCAGCTTGTAGTCCGGCGTGAACTTGTGAAGCACGTCGAAGGTGGGCGTGCGCTCGGTGTGGCGGCGGCGATTGTTCTTCCACAAATAATCGTAGACGCAGTTGTGGAAGTAGTAGAACTCCAGATGCTTGAACTCGGCCTTCGCGGCGGAGAACAGTTCTTCCACGCGCTTGATGTGGTCGTCCATCGAGCCGCCGACATCGAGCAGCATCAGCACTTTCACGTTGTTGTGACGCTCGGGCACCATCTTGATGTCGAGCCAGCCCGCGTTCGCCGCTGTGCTGCGGATGGTATTGGGCAGATCCAGCTCTTCCGCCGCGCCTTCGCGCGCGAAACGCCGCAAGCGCCGCAACGCGACCTTGATGTTGCGCGTGCCGATTTCCACCTGATCGTCGTAATCGCGAAACGCGCGTTCGTCCCACACCTTGACCGCCGTGCGATTGCCCGCCGATTCCCCGCCGATGCGGACGCCCTCCGGGTTGTAGCCGCCATGCCCGAACGGCGACGTGCCGCCGGTGCCGATCCACTTGTTGCCGCCTTCGTGCCGTTCCTTCTGCTCGTCCATCAGCTCTTTGAGGCGCTCCGTGAGCTTGTCGAGCCCGCCCAACGCCTCGATGCGCTTTTTCTCCTCGGGCGTGAACTCGCGGTCGAGCCGCTTCTTGAGCCAGTCGAGCGGAATGTCGAACGCTTCGTCGGGCAACTGCGTGACTCCATGGAAGTACGCGCCGAACGCGCGGTCGAACTTATCGAAGTACTTTTCGTCCTTCACGAGCGTCATGCGCGCGAGGAAGTAGAACTCGTCGAGCGACGGCGAGATGACCTGCGCCTTCAGCGCTTCGAGCAGCGTCAGGTATTCCTTCACCGACACGGGTAGCTTTGCGTCGCGCAGCGAGTAGAAGAAGTCGATCAGCATGGCGCGCTTTCCTTCGTGACGTGAATCAGCGGTCGAGCCGGTGCGTGAGATGCGCGCGCACGGCCGGCCATTCCGATTCGATGATCGAGAACACGACGGTATCGCGATACGCGCCGTCCCGGCCGATCTGGTGATTGCGCAGAATGCCGTCCTGCTTGGCGCCGAGGCGCGCGATGGCCGCGCGCGACTGGTGGTTCATGAAATGCGTCCGGAACTCCACCGCAATGGCCTTCAGTTGTTCGAACGCATGGCCGAGCAGCAGGCGCTTCGCTTCGGTATTGAGCGCGGTGCGCTGCACGCGCCTGGCGTACCACGTATGACCGATTTCGAGCCGCCGGTGCGCCGCTTCGACGTTGAAGTAGCGCGTGGAGCCGACCACATCGCCCGTCTTCGCATCGATGACCGCGAACGGATGCGCGCCGAGCCGGTCGCGCATGTCGAGGGCCGCGTCGATATAGGCGCGCGCCGTATCGGGCGAAGGCACGCTCGTGTACCAGAGCTTCCAGAGCTCGCCGTCGGCGGCGGCGGCCGCGAGCCCCTGTTCGTGCTCGACGGTCAGCGGCACCAGTTTCACGTGCTCGCCTTCGAGCGTGACGGGTTCGATCCAGCGGCTCATGCGCGGTTTCCTTTTCTTGGCGTGCTGATCAGCGGTTGTGGCGGTTCATGTACAAGAGCCGCTCGAAGAGCGCGACGTCCTGTTCGTTCTTGAGCAGCGCGCCGTGCAGCGGCGGCACGATCTGCTTCTGATCCGACGACTGCAACGCCTCGGGCGGAATGTCCTCGGCGAGCAGGAGCTTCAGCCAGTCGAGCAGTTCGGATGTCGATGGCTTCTTCTTGAGCCCCGACACGTTGCGCAATTCGAAGAAGCTCTGCATCGCGGCAGCGAGCAGGTCCTGCTTGATGCCGGGGAAATGCACTTCGACGATTTCCTTCATCGTCGAGGCATCGGGGAACTTGATGTAGTGGAAGAAGCAGCGGCGCAGGAACGCGTCCGGCAGTTCCTTCTCGTTGTTCGACGTGATGATGACGAGCGGCCGATGCTTCGCCTTCACGAGCTCGCGCGTCTCGTAGACGTAGAACTCCATGCGGTCGAGTTCGCGCAGCAGGTCGTTCGGAAACTCGATATCGGCCTTGTCGATCTCGTCGATCAGGAGCACCGATTGCCGGTCCGACTCGAACGCCTGCCACAGCACGCCCTTCACGATGTAATTGCGAATGTCCTTCACGCGCTCGTCGCCCAGCTGCGAATCGCGCAGGCGCGAGACGGCGTCGTATTCGTAGAGACCTTGCTGCGCCTTCGTCGTGGACTTGATGTGCCATTGCAAAAGCGGCATGCCGAGCGCGCCCGCGACTTCCTCGGCGAGCATGGTCTTGCCGGTGCCGGGTTCGCCCTTGATGAGCAAGGGGCGCTCTAGCGTCATCGCGGCGTTCACCGCGAGCTTGAGGTCGTCCGTTGCGACGTATTGCGATGAGCCTTCGAAGCGCATGACGAAGATTCCGGTGAGGAAAAAAATCCCAGTATAAGTCAGAAGCCCTGTTGCGATGGACGCCTCGCCGGTATCGTTGCAGCCGCCTACGACAGGGCTGCAAAGGCGCCCCGGCAGTGCTGCATGCCGCTTGCTGAGAACACGCTGTGAAGCGAGACGAGCCCGGCGTACAGAGGCGAATTGTCGCAGGCCGAGAAGGCGTCTTTCAGCCGGTTCCCATTGCCAGAGGCGGCTCTGCGCTATCTCGGAGAATGGACGCTAGGGTGGTCGCGCGGTACAATTAGCCCGATTTTTTTGGCCTGCGCGGCCGGGCGGCCGCATTTAGGTGCGCATGCGCCGCTTGCGAAGCAGTGAAAGGCAGCAAACAGTCCCGAGAAGGTTGTGATGCGCTCGGCGCGGGCCGCGGCTTTCGAGCGCCGGTTTTCCCCTCATGCTAGGTTACAAGCTATGAACTATTTCGTCGGCAAACTTGCCGTGATTGCAGTGCTGTCCGGTCTTGCCGGCTTCGCGACCCAGGCGTCCGCCGACGTCGTGGGCAATGCAAAGGCCGCAGAGGGCAAGGTCGCGATGTGCATCGGCTGCCACGGCATTCCCGGCTATCGCACGGCTTACCCCGAGGTCTACGAGGTGCCGATGCTGGGTGGCCAGAACGCGCAGTACATTGCCAACGCGCTGCACGCCTACAAGAAGGGCGACCGCCACTTCGACACCATGCGCGCCATTGCGGTGACGCTCTCGGATCAGGATATCGCGGATATCGCCGCGTACTACGCCGCGCAGACGCCGCAGTCGAAGAACAACCCCGACAAGTAATCCCCGTTGCCGCGATCGAGCGGGTCGAAGCGCCCGCCGCCGTGACAGGACCATCCGATGCACGGCAATCCGACAACGCAGGCAGTCATCATCTTGCATGGGACCGGGTTCAGGCACCGCGCCTCGAAAACCGGTCGACAGGAGAATTCATGAAGCCCTATCAGGCACAGTCGCAGGCACAGCCCCAGGCACAGCCCCAGGCACAGTCGCAGGCACTTCGGTTCAGCTTCAAGGCAGCATGCGCCGCCGCCGCGATCATCGGTTCGGCGGCGTTCGGCACGGCGCACGCAGCGGATGCGGGCAACGGCAAGGTGCTTTCCGAAAGCCACAACTGCGCGGCCTGCCACGGCCCCGGCCTCAACAAGCCGGTGAGCGGCGAATATCCGAAGCTGGCCGGCCAGCATGCGACCTACATTTACTGGGCGCTGCGCCAGTATCAGATGGGCAACGGCAACCCGAACTTCGGTCGCAACAACGCGATCATGGCCGCGCAGGTGCAGAACCTGTCGCAAAGCGATCTGAAGGACATCGCCGCTTACATCGAATCGCTCGATGGCAGTCTTGTGCTGAAGAAGTAGGCGCGTCGCCGTTCCCGCATCGCAGGAAACGAAACACCCCGCTTTCGCGGGGTGTTTTCGTTTGGGCGCGTGGTGTTTCGATCGTCAGTCGCGCGTCAGTCGCGCGAAGCCCGCCGCTCGATGAGCGCGAGATACGCGTCCGTATCGGGCGGCGTGTTGCTGCGCTGTGCTTCCCAGATGACCTGACCGAGGCATTCCATGATCGCGTGCTGCGCGTCGTGCGGCGAGCCGAGCCGCGCGACGAGCTTGTCGTGCGCGCGGCGAATGCCCGGCGGCTGGTCGATCGACAACTGCTCGCTGATGGCGAGATGCATCGACAGGTGCAGGAACGGATTGGTGCGGCCCGCGTCGGGCGAATAGTCCGCCTGCCGCGCGTCGGGGTCCGCGAGTTCGGCCTGATACTCGGGATGCTCGCGGATCCAGTCGGCGGCCATGCTTTCGAGCGGCGTCAGGATTTCGCCCGCGCGCTCCTTACGCCACGTCTCGGTGAAGAACTGGCGGACTTCGTCGCGGCTAGGGTTGAACATGAGAGTGAGGTTCGGCTCGGGAATTCGTCATTGTAGATCGCGGCGGCATGTCGCTGCTCGGCCCGCAGGCGACGCCTCACTCGGCAGGCGGCGGCGTCTTCGGCCGATATTCGCAGAGCGGCTCGATCGCGCAATGCCAGCATTCCGGCACGCGCGCCTTGCAGACGTATCGGCCGTGCAGGATGAGCCAGTGATGCGCGTCCTGGATGAACTCCTTGGGCACGTGCTTTTCGAGCGCCGCTTCCACCGCGCGCACGTCCTTGCCGGGCGCGATGCCCGTGCGATTCGCGACGCGAAAGATATGCGTATCCACCGCGATCGTTGGTTGCCCGAACGCAATGTTCAGCACGACGTTCGCTGTCTTGCGGCCGACGCCCGGCAGCCCTTCGAGCGCTTCGCGATTGTCCGGCACTTGTCCGCCGTATTGTTCGACGAGCATGCGGCACGTCGCGATCACGTTCTTCGCTTTCGTTCGATAAAGCCCGATCGTGCGGATGTATTCCGTCACGCCTTCTTCGCCGAGCGCGAGCACTTTCTCCGGCGTATTCGCCACCGGAAACATTTTGCGCATGGCCTTGTTGACGGAGACATCCGTGGCCTGTGCCGACAGCATCACGGCAATCAGCAGTTCGAACGGTGTCGTGTATTCGAGCTCGGTCTTCGGATGCGGATCGATGCTCTGCAGCGTCTCGAAGATGGCGCGGCGCTTCTTCGCGTTCATTGCGTCGTGTCTGAATCGGTCTCGTTTGGATCGCCGCCCGCATCGCTCGCGCGGCTCGCGTGTTCCGCGAGGCCGATGCGTCTGCGGCGAGCTTCGGCGGCGTCGATCTGGGCCTGCACTGCGGCGCTGACATGCTCCGTATTCTTCGGACCTGCGCCCAGTTTGGCCATTTCTTCTTTCTTCTTGCGCGCGCGTTCGAGCGCGGCCTGAATGATGGCGCGTTTCTTCGCCTCAGCGTCTTCCGTCGATGCGGACGGCATAGCCGATGCCGCAGCGGCCGCTGTCTGCGCTGCGCGCGACGCCTGCCGCGCGGACGCTTTCGCTTCGGCCTGCGTGCGCTCGCGTTCGAGCCGCGCGAGGCGCCGGTCGTGCCGCGTGCGCGCCGCATCCGCTTGTTCCTGGCTCCATGCGTCCCAGCCGGTGGCGTCGCCCGTGACGGGAATCATCGTGATGCAATCGACCGGGCAGGGCGGCACGCACAGGTCGCAGCCGGTGCACAGCGCGTCGATGACGGTATGCATCTGCTTGGCCGCGCCCGCAATCGCATCGACGGGGCATGCCTGCATGCACAGCGTGCAGCCGATGCACAGGTTCTCGTCGATGACCGCCAGCGGTCGCGCACGCTCGACGCCATGCGTGGTATCGAGCGCGATCTCCGGCTTGCCGAGCAACGCCGCGAGACGCGCGACGCCTTCCTGTCCGCCCGGCGGGCACTGGTTGTAGCTCGCCTCGCCTGTCGCGATGGCGTCGGCATAAGGGCGGCAGGCCGGATAGCCGCACTTGGTGCATTGCGTCTGCGGCAGCAGGTCTTCGATGCGCTCGGCGAGCGTCTTTGAAACAGTTGCGGTCACGTGAGATTGCGCGGTGGCAAATAAGGCGGGCAAAAAGCAGTAGAAACGACAGCAACGATCAGCGGCAAAAACAGCGGCAAAAAAAGAGACGCGAGAAGACGCGGCTTCAGCGCCGCGATTCATTGCGGCAGACGTGATTATCGCGCAAGTGCGTGACGCCCGCCGCAGGTGATCCTTATCCTAATTGCCAATGCTCCGCTGATGTGCGCATAATCGAAGCGCTTTATCGTTTGACCGCAGGACGGTGTTCCCCCATAACCATGGGCAGCGCCCGTTCACGTCATGTACCCCCTGCGGGCCGCGTGACGCATATCCGGACAACGCGGCTCCCGACTCATGCCATCATGAATCAGCCGAAAATCAAAAGAGATCCCGAAGGGACACGCCGCCGTATCCTGCTTGCCGCCGCGGAAGAGTTCGCAGCCGGCGGCCTGTTTGGCGCACGTGTGGATCAAATCGCCCGGCGGGCAGAGACCAATGAGCGCATGCTGTACTACTACTTCGGCAGCAAGGAGCAGTTGTTCACAGCCGTGCTCGAACATGCACTGTCCGCACTCGTCGAGGCCGAGCGCTCGCTCGATCTCGAGGGCCTCGCCCCCATCGAAGCCATGACGCGGCTTGCGCATTTCGTTTGGGATTACTATCGTGACCACCCCGAATTGCTGCGTTTGATCAACAACGAGAACCTGCACGAGGCGAGATATATCAAGGGATCCAATCGCATGCGCGAGGTCATCTCGCCGGTGGTCGAGACGCTCGCGACCATTCTCGAGCGCGGACAGAAGGCCGGACTGTTTCGCACCGACGTCGATCCGCTGAAGTTCTATATCACGCTGTCGGGCCTCGGTTATTACATCGTATCGAACCGTTTTACGCTTCAGGTGAGCTTCGGCCTCGACTTCAGCGAACCTACGCAGCGCGAACAAATGGTGAAGATGAACACGGAATTGCTGCTTGCCTACTTGACCCGTCGCTGACGCCGCTCGAAAAGAGCGCCGTCTGAAGAAAAAAACGTCGCGCCTTGCAAAGGGCGCGACGTTTTTCTTTTGCGAATGGAATCGGTACCGAAGCGCAGGTTGAAGCACTGCGCCGCGATGAATGGACTTACGCCGGGACCGCTTCTTTCTTCGGCGACTTGTCGTGTTCGAGAATGAACTCGCGCAGTTGCGGATACACCATCGTGCGCCAGCGCCGGCCCGAGAATATGCCGTAGTGGCCGGCCTTTTCCGCGGTGAAGTGACGCTTGTCCTTCTGCGAAAGGCCCGTGCACAGGTCATGCGCGGCGCGCGTCTGGCCGTCGCCGGAGATATCGTCGAGTTCTCCTTCGATGGTGAAGAGCGCCGTCTGCGTGATGTCCTGCGGGCGCACGCGTTCGCCGTTCACATCCCACGTGCCCTCGGCCAGACGGAACTCCTGGAACACGATGCGGATGGTTTCGAGGTAATACTCGGCGGCCATGTCGAGCACGGCGTTGTACTCGTCATAGAAGCGGCGATGCTGTTCGGCATCGTCGTCGTCGCCGCGCAGCAGGTTTTGATAGAAGTCCCAATGGGCCGTGAGATGCCGCTCGGGATTCATCGCGACGAAGCCCGCATGCTGCAGGAAGCCCGGATACACCTTGCGGCCCACGCCCGGATAATTCGCCGGCACCGTGTAGATGACGTTGTTCTCGAACCATTCGTACGAGTGCTCGCTCGCGAGCGAGTTCACCGACGTCGGGCTGCGTCGCGCGTCGATCGGGCCGCCCATCATGGTCATGGTGCGCGGCGTGTCTTCGCCGCGGCTCGCCATCAGCGAAATGGCGGCGAGCACGGGCACCGTCGGCTGACACACCGAGATCACGTGAAGATCCTTCGCGCCGATGTGACGGATGAACTCCTGAATATATTCGACGTAATCGTCCAGATGGAACGCGCCGTTTTCCACCGGCACCATGCGCGCGTCGAGCCAGTCGGTGATGTAGACCTTGTGGTCCTGCAACAGCGTGCGGACGGTGTCGCGCAAAAGCGTCGAGTGATGGCCGGATAGCGGCGCGCACACCAGCACGATCGGCTCGTCCTTGAGCTTCGTCACGGTCGCGCTGTCATCGGCGAACCGTTTGAAGCGCAAGAGCCGGCAGAACGGCTTCTCGACCACCGTTTGTTCGACGATCGGAATGTTGTGGCCGTCCTTGACGATCTGATGGATGTTGAACTCGGGCTTCTCGTAGTCCTTCCCGAGCCGGTAGAGCAGTTCGTAGCCGGCGGCGAGACGCGTGGAACCGGGAACGTAGGCGAGCGGGCTGGCCGGATTCACGAACGACTTCGAGGCGGCCTGGGCCCATGCCGTGAGAGGAGACAACATGGCCCGCTGGAATTCGTGTATTTGATAGAGCATGGTGGCCCCAATGACTTCGGTACGAACCGGTAATGCCCGTTGGTCCCGGCGATTCGGCCGGCAACCTGACCCAACGGCAATCAAAAAATCCCCGCCGTGCGGCTCGACCGCACCGCGGGCCTGCTGTTTTTTGCTCTAGCGGCGCGTTTTCGTGCTCCGTCGCTGGGTATGTCTGTGATTCCCTACATTAACGACCAGCGATGCAAAAGTTTGATACTAAGCAGCAACAGTTTCCGCTCGACGCCTGGATAGCACAATAGACCGGTCAAACTTGCGAGCTTTCCTGCAACAGCTTCATCGTTGTGCATTGCACCATTCTAGCGTCGCGCAGCGATGCCGCCAAACGAAAACGCGCTCCGTCTTTCCTCAGCCTTCCTCGCTGATACCAACCGGAGCCTCTTTGCCTGCGGCGCTCCGGTCCGCAGCGGACGGCTGGCCGGTGACATGCGCCATCGCCTGCTCGTGCTTCATCAGGTTCATCCCCGTATGCACCAACGCCACGTGCGTGAACGCCTGCGGAAAATTGCCGACCATGCGTTTCGCCGTCGTGTCGTATTCCTCGGCGAGCAGCCCGACATCGTTCGCAAGACCGACAAGACGCTCGAACATTGCGTGCGCTTCGTCGATCCGGCCCTGCAACGCCAGGTTGTCGACCAGCCAGAAGCTACAAGCCAGAAACGTGCCTTCTCCTGGCGGCAGCCCGTCCGCCGTTTCGGTCGTGTGATAGCGCTTGACGAGACCATCGTGCGTCAGATTGGTCTCGATCGCATGTACGGTGGCGGTCACACGCGGATCGGCCGGGGGCAAAAAGCCGAGCAGCGGTATGAGAAGCAGGCTCGCGTCGAGTGCATCGCCGTGGTACACCTGCGTGAAGGCGTTCACCGTCGGATTCCAGCCTTTGTCGCAGACGTCCGCTTGGATGCGCGCGCGCATTTCGCGCCAATGGTCGATCGGTCCCGCCAGCGCAAACTGTTCCGCCGAACGGATGGCCCTGTCATACGCGACCCACGCCATGACCTTCGAAAAGGTGAAGTGCTGACGGCCGCCGCGCACTTCCCAGATGCCTTCGTCGGGCTGATCCCACACCGTATCCAGATGCTGGAGCATCGTGCACTGGATGGACCACGCGGTTTCGTCGCTTTGCAGGCCGCCGACGCGCGCGAGATGCAGCGCGTTCATCACTTCGCCGTACACGTCCAGCTGCAACTGCTGGACCGCGCCGTTGCCCACCCGCACCGGCTGCGATCCTTCATAGCCCGGCAGCCACGGAATCTCCCATTCGGCGAGCCGACGCTCGCCCGCGATGCCGTACATGATCTGCACCTGCGACGGCGCGCCGGCCATTGCGCGGCCGAGCCACGCGCGCCATGCACGGGCTTCGTCGTAGTAGCCGCCGCGCATTAGCGCCAGCAGCGTGATGGTGGCGTCGCGCAGCCAGCAGTAGCGGTAGTCCCAGTTGCGCGCGCCGCCGAGCTGTTCGGGCAGGGATGTGGTCGGCGCGGCCACGATGCCGCCTGTCGGCTCGTAGGCCAGCGCCTTCAGCGTGATGAGCGAACGGCGAATGGCGCCGGCCCAGCGGCCCGCGAGCTGGCTCTTGCCGGACCACTCGCGCCAGTGATTCTCGGTGCGCGCGAGTTGCGTGTGCGGATCGTGCGCGGGCGGCAAGCGCAGATGCGACTGCGAATAGCAGAGCGAGAAGGGCACGCGCTCGCCTTCGGTGACGTCGAAGCAGGCGGTCGTGCGCATGTTTTCGCCGACGAGGTCCACCGGCGTGCGCAGCACCGCGAGGTCCGGACCGGCGATGGCACGGATGCCGCTGTCGTTCTGCAGGCGGCTGACCCACGGCACCACCGACCCGTAATCGAAGCGCAGGACGAGTTCCATCTTCATGCGCACGACGCCGCGCCGTCCGATCACGATGCGCACCAGTTCCGAATGACCGTTGCGCGACGGCATGAAATCGACCACGGTCACGGCGCCCTGCGGCGTTTCGAAGTCCGTCTCCAGAATGAGCGTGTCGCCGCGATACCGGCGGCGCACGACCGGCGCTTCGCCGTCCGGCATCGACGGCGCGAGCAGCCATCGGCCATGCTCGGGCGTGCCGAGCAGCGCGGCGAAGCACGCGCCCGAATCGAAGCGCGGCCAGCAGAGCCAGTCGACGGAGCCGTCGCGTGAGACCAGGGCGGCGGTATGGCCATCGCCGATCATGGCGTAGTCTTCAATCAGAGCGGGCATAGTGAGCGTGGTTGTGCTGGCGGCGACGGGCCGCGGTCGACGGGTGGCCACGCTCGTGCGGCAAGCCGGAGCGACGGGCCGTTCATGTCGTCGCATTCTGCCGCATTCGCTTCGCGCAAGCAGAAAACCGGGCGCGTGCGGTGGCGCGAGAACCGTCCTGCGACTGCAGGCCGCGCCCGTTGGCGGAAAAGCACTATCGAAGCGCCGATCGAACCGTTGTCACGCGTTTCGGCTGATGTTTAGAATGGAAGCTAAACGTAACCGTGCTGCGCGTCACCGCGCTCGCGGCTGCGTTTTCCCCTGTCGGCTTGCGGGGCGGCCGGCGCCATTCGTTGCTTTGCGTTTCGAGGAAACCATCACTATGCTCAATCCGTCGAAAGCAGACTGCATCGCCATTCTTTCCGCTGCGAGCCGCATGCGCGACAGCGACAACCTGCTTCCTCTCGATCACAAGCGCCTCGGCCTCTCCCGCAATGCCATGGACACGGCTGCGGCCTTTCTCACAGAACGCGGTTGCTTTAGCCGGTACAGCTTCGATATGAGCGGCCTGTCAGTCGGCGCGTTGTCGCTGCAAGGGCGTCTGCGTCTGGATCAGCTGGCAAACGGCTGAACGCCGTTGCCAGCCGCGCCTCCGAAACGCGGCGTCTTCCGTCATCCGTCACATACTGCGCACGTTCGCGGCTCCATCAGCGCGTGCGCCTTTTTGCGCTCGGTGCCCGGCGCACGGAACCGCGAGCGCGCATCGCCGTCACAAGTGAGTCGCGCCCATGCCGAACAGTCCGATCAGCCCGATGACGATCAGATAGATCGCCACGATGAAGTTGAGCAGGCGCGGCATCACGAGAATAAGGATGCCCGCGATCAGCGAGACGAGCGGCCCGAGGCTTATGTGGATGTTCATCGCATCAGCTCCTTTTCTTGGTTAGAGTGCTGTGGCTGGACGGAACGCGCGACGCACCGACTCAGGCTTCGCGCGAGCGGTCCGCAATTTGCTGCCCACGCACGCCGGTCACGCGGCGCCTGGGCGCGTGACATCCATAACACGCAGCAAACAGTCGATGAGGAGGTCTCATGCAACCGAGCCGTTCCTGCGCCGCGATGCGTGCGCCGTTGCAAGCGCCGCGCCCGCTCTTGCACGCGTTGCTTGCGCGCGCCAAGCCAGCGCGCTGGGCCAAAGGCGTGGCGCTGATGCTCTCGCTTGCCGCCGCGCAGTCCTTCGCGCAGACGGCCGGCAACGCGACGCCAGCGGCGAGCGCAGCGAGCGGCAGCGCCACCAGCGCGACGACCGGAAACACGGGCGAGGTCTTCGACCTGCTCATCGGCACATACACGGGCAGCGGGAAGAGCGAAGGCATCTACGTCTATCGTTTCGATGCGGGCAACGGCGAACTCACGCGCATTGCATCGGCGCAGACGGTGAATCCGTCGTATCTCGTCGTCAGCCGCGATCGCAACTATGTCTACGCGGTGAACGAATTGCCGGGCGACAATGGCCCGGCGTCGCAGCGCGGCGGCGTGAGCGCATTTCGCTTCGATCGCGCGAGCGGGCAGTTGAGCTTTCTGAACCGCGTGTCGGCGGACGGCAACGATCCGTGCTATCTCGCCATCTCGCCCGACGGTAAGTACTTGCTCACGGCCAACTATTCGGTCGCGGCGAATCCGGGAGGCAGCTTCGCCGTGTTTCCGCTTTCCGCCGATGGACACGTCGGCACGTCGGTCTTGACCGTGCATCACGAGGGCAGCGGCCCGGTCAAAGGACGGCAGGACAACTCGCACGTGCATTCGACTGTCTTCTCGCCCGACGGCAAGTATCTCTTCGCGCAGGACCTGGGTGTCGACAAGGTCTACGGCTATCGCTACACGCCGGATGGCAGCCGCGGTCTGTTCGGCCCGACCGAGTCGCGCTACACGCCGATCAAGCCGGGCTCCGGTCCGCGCCATCTGATCTTCGACGCAAGCGGCAAGCACGCCTATCTGACGACCGAGCTGAACGCATCGGTCGTCGTCTTCGACTACGCCGGCGGCAAGCTCACCGAAACGCAGTCCGTGCCGATGACCGCGCCCGGCTTCAAAGGCAAGATCGGCGGGGGCGCGCTGCATCTGTCGCAGGACGGGCGCTTTCTCTACGCGACGAATCGCGGCGACGCGAACCAACTCGTGGCATTCGCCGTCGATCCGGCCAACGGGCATCTGAAGCTGCTCAAACGTTATCCGACGCTCGGCAAGACGCCGCGCGAATTCGCCATCGACCCGACCGGACGCTGGCTCGTCGTCGGCAATCAGGAGAGCGACAGCGCGTATTTCTTCCGCCGCGATCCGGCGACGGGCGAACTCGCGTCCGATCCCAAACAGTTGTCGATCGGCTCGCCGGTCGATTTCAAGTTCGTTTCGCCTTCGTGAGCTCATGACGAAGCGCCGCGCGTCGGTTTTCGCGCGGCGCCCCGGCGGCTTAACTTCAAACCCATTCGCCGTTCATAGAACATTTAAAAAAAAAAATACGTCAGGGGGGTGACGGTTTTTTTTTTGTGAGTGTGG